>CAYWCK010000148.1:0-1021 GCA_964456685.1 uncultured Bifidobacteriaceae bacterium
CTCTCCCGCTGGGAGAGGGAGAGGCGAATTCACGCGTTCTGATTGGTGAGGGCCCTCGGGCGACCTGCCGACTATCCACGTCCGCAGTGACGGGAAAATGTTTTCCCTCTCCCAGCGGGAGAGGGATCAAGGGTGAGGGAGAGCCGTGCGTGCGCTCTGATTTTTCAACCGACGTCGTCCGGGATCAGGCTGTCGAAATCAATGTCCACCGTCTTGCCGCCGCTGATGACGCGGCAGAGTGCGCGCGTGAGCGGCAATTCATCGCGGCCGATCAGTCCCCGCGCTTCCAGGCCGGGCAACGCCTTCGCGATTTGCGCCACGACGAACGCGCTCTCCAAAGTTTCGCCGGCCATTTCCGCGCGCGCTTGTTCGTAGGTCAGGCCTTTGCCGAGCAACCGTCCGAGCCGCACCGTGCGGCCGCCCATGCAGGTGACGTATTGATCGCCGACGCCGGGAATCGAGGCGACTTTCTCGGGCTTGCCGCCGAGCAGCGAAACGAGTCGCACCATTTCCTTGGCGGTGACACCGAAGATTGCAGCGGCGGGATTGTAATTCCGCATGTTCGCTTCGTCGGGCGGCAATTGGTCGAGCATTCCCTCCGCAAGTCCGACCGCGAGCGTGTAGGCGTTTTTGAGCGCGACGCAAACTTCCACGCCCATGATGTCGGTTGAAATCGCGATGTGGTAATACGACGTCTTGAACAACGCGCGCAGTTCCGGCAGCACCTTCGCGTCGCGGGAAGTGAAATAAACGCAGGTGTGGCGCCGCGCGGCGAGTTCGCCGGCGATGCACGGTCCGCCCACGGCGGCGAGCGTGACTTTGTCACGGATGCCGGCGGGCAATTCATCCGCGAGCACGTCGGGGAGGATTCGCAATTGTCCGTCCGCCGTCGCTTCGAGGCCCAGGCGTGTGGCTGTCTCGGCTTGCCAGTTTGTATCGCCGAATGGCGTGCCGCGGTCCAGGCTCCGCCGAATCCGCTCTATCTCTCCCGCCGTCATCGCGTCATTGAGCCAGGCCCCAT
>CAYWCK010000148.1:1031-11456 GCA_964456685.1 uncultured Bifidobacteriaceae bacterium
GACCTTTGGTGATGGCGAGAATGCGCATGCCGGGTTTCAGATGCGGCGCGAGCGTTTGCCCGATCCAATGTACGCCCGGCGAACTGACTCCGCTGATGATGAGGTTTACGCCCTCGAGCGCTTTCGCCAGATCCGCGATGAAATAGGGCTTCACGTTCGCGGGCAGTTTGCGCTTCAGCTTCGGGTGAAAACCTTTTTCGACGCACGACTGAATGATCTCGTGGTCGAGATGCGTGCCGACGAGGCGTACCTGGTGTCCGTTATCGCTCAGTGGCCATGCCATGGCCGAGCCCATGAATCCTGCTCCGACGATTGCTACGTTTGCCATAAATGTTTCCGAATATGAGTCAACGCCGGCGCGCGACTCAATCCTCATCCTTTTCAAACTTCTGAATATTCATCAGGAAGGCCGCGCGCACCGGCGCGGGCATCGGGTTGTCCGCGCCGCGAACGGAGCGCCAGATGACTTCGTTCAAGAGCAGATCGTCCACGGCGTCTTCCTTGGCGAAGTTCATTTTGATTTCACCGCCCCAGGCGTGCGCCGGATTGCGTTCGTTCAAATCCACATTCGCCGGCAACACGTCAAACGGCCGCAAATCAGGCGTCGCTTGAAACGATTTGAACATCGGCGTGGCGGCGGCATCGAACTGCGACATCGGCTGCAAACCGAGAATGAGTTCCATCGTGCGCAGCATGCTGCTGGTGGAATACATCGTGGAATCCACCGAGCCACGCTTCGTGTAGGGGCTGACGACGAAGGCGATCGTGCGATGCGCGTCCACGTGATCAGGGCCGTTCTGCGCGTCGTCTTCAATGACGAAGATGGCCGTCTGCGGCCAGAATTTCGAATGGCTGACGGCATCTACAATGCGACCGAGCGCGAGATCGTTCTCGCCGATGTAGGCAATGGGCGTGGGCCAACCCGGTGTTGTGCCGTGCGTGTGGTCGTTAGGCAGGCGGACGATTTGCAGGCGCGGCATTTCACCCTCGCGCTCGAAGCGTTTCACCTCCGAGATGAAGCGATCCGCACGGATCAAGTCCGAGTGGGCCATGTCGAAGCCGTGATACCACTCGTCCACGTGACCTTTCAGACCGGGCGTGCGACCGGCGGCGGGGAGATTGGTCGCCGGCTGCGTGACGAATTCGCCGTAACTGCGATACGTCACACCAGCGGCCTTGGCGCGATCCCAAATGTAGCCGCCGGCGGGCGCGGCGACGGGAAAAAATCCTTCGGCGGGGAAGGGGAATTTTTTCATCTCGTTGTGGCCGTAGGTAAGCGGCCACATTTTTTCTACGAAGTCAGAGGAGTACGCAGCCATGCTCCATTCGTGGCCGTCGGCGCTGACTTCGGCATTTGCGTAAAAATTATCCAGCAACACAAAGTCGCGCGCCAACCGGTGCTGATTCGGCGTGATGCGCTCCGGGAAAATGCAAAGGCTCGGATCGCCGTTGCCCTGCGGCAGATCACCAAAGACCTGATCATAGGTGCGATTTTCCTTCACGATGTAGATGCAATACTTGATCGGACTGCCGCCGCCCGGCGTGGCGGGAATGGGATTCCCTGAGTCCGGTCGCGCCGTCACGCTCGCGTCGGGATTTAGCGGACTGCATCGCTTCGCCTCCGCCGTGTAACCGGCGAGTTGACGCTCGAACCGCTTTCGCGACGGGATCTCAATGACGCTGAGCGAGCCGCTAAACAAGCGACCGATGTATTCAACCTTGGGGTCTTTCGATGAACCGCCATCCATTTGTGGGCCGCGCGGATTTGGCTTGGAGGAAAGCCCTTTGCCGTTGGCGACCAAGAGATTTTTTCCGTCCGGCGTGACGCGCACCGAAGTTGGATACCAGCCGACGGGGATGAATCCGAGCGAACGACTTTTGCCCGGTTTGCTGACATCGAATACCGCGACGGTATTGTTGTCGGCATTTGCGACCAACAACGTTCGCTCATCGGGCGAGAGCGCGAGACTGTTCGGCGTTGAGCCCGGCGGAACTTTGGGATACAGCGCGGCCCAAAGGGTTTCGAGAGTTTTGCCGGAACGGGTGTCCAGCACGGAGACGGTGTTGCGGCTGGCGTTGGCGACGAAGAGGATTTTGCCGGAACGTGTGAGCGCCATTTCGCATGGATGCTCCTGCACCGTCCAGCGCGCGATGACTTGGGACGATTTCAGATCGATCACTGCCACCGCCGCCTGCGCCCACAGGCTGACGTAAAGGCGCTCGCGCTTTTCATCGAGTCGGCACGTGTAGGGAAAGGTATCGCCGGGAGTCGTGAGATAAAACGAGGCCTCCTCGCGCTTGGTGGCCATGGCGTCTTCGAAATTCGGCGAGGCCGTGACGGGTGCGAGAGCGAGCGGGCTGGTGTTGGTGCCGAGCAGGATGTCGCTGACTTTCGGTTCCGCTGCGAGGTCCACCCGCGTCACGCGATCGCCCCAGACGTTGGCGACGAACAACCGCTTCGCCTTGGCATCAACGGCGAGTCCGGCGGGTACGGCGCGCAATTTCGCATCGTGAACTTTGATGGACCGGCGGTTGGTGAGTTGTCCTTGAGCGAATTCAAACGCGTAAACCACCTCGGCACTCGCGCCGCTGCAGAAGAGCTGGCGGCCATCGCGGGAGAATTCGAGCCCATAGAACGAAGCGGGAATTTCACTGCGCGTAACCAGCGTGGCGGATTTCAGATCGAACACGCGAATTTCGTGGGCGGAAAATCCACCGTGCAGAACCGCCGCGTAACGCCCGCGCGGATGCACGGCGAGATTGATCGGAAAGTCACCGAGCGGAATTTGTTGGCCGACGGGATGGAGCGACCATTCGTTGGGCAGCAGCACCGAGCCGTCGGTTTTTGGTCCCGGTAGCTGGGGCGACTGAGCCGCCCAGGTCGTGACCGCCAAACAAATTGAAGCGCCTCTGCCGAGTACGCCGGAAAAAATGCTTTTCATCAGTGCCGCCACATTCGCAGCGGGTGTTAACTTTGCTGGGTGTTGCTTGACCTGCAATGCAATTGTTCGGGCCGACCGTCTTTCAGAAAATTATGAGCCGAAGGCGGAGAGGTCGTCCGCGATAAAAACTAGCACGTCCGAGGCGCTTCGGGTTAATCTCGGACCAGCCGACCACTCGGCACGAAAGGGAAACAAACGACCGACGGACTCGTGCGAGCTGTCGCCTAAAACATGATGGCACTTTGGGTCATTCGAATTCTGTTTCTGTGCATGTGCACAATGGGCGGTTACGCCATTAGCCAGGTGCGCCCGGAATTTGTGGGGGGCAACTATGCCGCCCTTTTGGGAATGGTGATTGGTTTCGGGTTTGGCTGGCTGATGATTGCGGTGGATGAAATGCTCAAGGGCTTTTCGCTGCGCGCGTTTTCCGCCACCACCTTTGGGTTGATCCTCGGCATTGTCGTCGCGCAGTTGATTGATCGTTCCGGGTTGTTCGACAAAGTGGACGAAAGCACGCGGCTGCTGGTGCGGCTCTGTCTGTTTCTCGCGTTCAGCTACATCGGCATGGTTCTGGCCATGCGGAGCAACAAGGAGGATTTTTCGCTCATCATTCCTTACGTTCGCTTCGCGCCGCGCAACAAGCCGGATAACCTGATGCTCCTCGACACCAGCGCGATCATCGATGGGCGCATCGCCGATTTGATCGAGGGCAGTTTCCTGGAGGGCATGATTGTGGTGCCGCGTTTCGTGCTGAAGGAATTGCAGGCGATTGCGGACTCCAGCGATCCGATCAAGCGCGCCCGCGGCCGGCGGGGCTTGGAAATGTTGAACCGCATCCAGCGGAACACACGCAATGAAGTAAAGATTCATGACGGCGATTTTCCGGACGAGAAGGAAGTGGACACCAAGTTGATCCGTCTGGCACGCAACCTCGGCGCCAAGCTTTTCACGAACGACTACAACCTCAGCCAGATCGCTGAGTTGCAGAAGGTGCATTATGTTAACCTGCACGACCTGGCAAAGTCGCTGAAGACCGTTCTGCTGCCGGGCGAAGTGCTTTCGCTGAAGCTTGTGCGCGAAGGCAAGGACAAGGGGCAGGGCGTGGGTTATTTGCCGGACGGCACGATGGTCGTGGTTAACAACGGTCACAACCAGATTGGTCATCAGGTGGAGGTGCAAGTTCAGAGTCTGTTGCAGACCGGTGCCGGAGTGATTGTTTTTGCCGATTTGCGCCATGCGCAGGCGGCCTGAGGAGAAGCAAGATCATGGAACTCGTCACCATCTCTACGCAGTTCAATCCGGCGGAAGCGCAGTTGGTCCGCTCGCGTTTGGAGGCCGCCGGTTTTCACCCGTTTGTGAAGAACGAGATCGCCGGCATGGTCTTCGAAGGATACACGATGGGCGTGGGCGGCATTCAAGTGCAGGTGCCGGAGGACGAGGTGGAAGAAGCCAGGGAGTTTTTGAAGACGTGAGTGAAATGACGACGCAGCAAGTGCAGCAACTTCGGCGGTTGAAAGGGCTTTTGTCTCCGGGCGAAATCAAGTTCGACGCCAAAACACTTCAAGCCTACGCCGGGGACAAGTGGTTTGCCTCCCACACCCCGGATGCGGTTGCGTTTCCACGGAATGTAGGGAGCGTTTCGCGAATCTTGAAATTCGCCAGCCGGAATCGCATTCCCGTGACGCCGCGTGGTGCCGGGCATGGCTACGTGGGCGGATGCGTGCCTTTGCGCGGTGGAATTGTTCTTTCCCTTGAGCGCATGAAGCGCATCAAGGAAATCAACCCGCGTGATTTCGTGGCTGTCGTCGAGCCCAACGTCGTCACCGCAGAATTGCAGGCGGCCGTGGAGAAGTTGGGATTGTTCTACCCACCCGATCCGGCAAGCCGCGCCAACAACTCCATTGGCGGCAATATCATTACGAATGCAGGCGGACCGCGCTGCCTCAAGTACGGAGTCACGCGCGATTATGTGCTGGGCCTTGAAGTCGTGTTGGCGGATGGCACGGTGGTGAAACTGGGCAGCCGGACGCACAAGAACAAAACTGGTTTCGATTTGCACCGGCTGTTTGTCGGGTCGGAAGGATTGCTGGGCGTGGTCACCGAGGCGACTTTGAAGTTGCTCCCGCTGCCGCCATTCCGCGCCAATCTCGCCATTGGATTTAACTCGATGCCGGCAGCGGTGCGATCCTTGCATACGATTCTCGACGCGGGTTTTTTGCCCGCGGCGTTGGAACTCGCGGATGCTTTCACGCTGGCCGCCGCATATCAACGCACGCGCAGTGAACGATTGCGTGGATGTCGCGCGCACCTCATCGTGGAATTGGATGGCCAGCCGCGTTCGGTGCGGGATGAAATTCGCACGCTTCAGCGGATCGTGTCGAAGCAGAAACCTTTGTTCGTTGAAGTCGGCATGGGGGATAAGCAGTGCGAGGCCGTCTGGCAGATCCGACGGGAATTCTCCTATGCCCTGCGGGATACCGGGTTGACGAAACTGAACCAAGACATCGTTGTGCCGCGCAGCCGATTGGAGGATTTGTTCAAATTCGCCGCGCGCTTGCAGAAGAAGCACAACCTGCCCATTGCCTGCTTTGGCCACGCGGGCGACGGCAATATTCACTCAAATGTAATGGTGGATGGCCGCAGCGAAAATGCGCTCGACGAACTCTTCCGCCAGGTGCTGCGTTGGGGTGGTGCGATTACGGGTGAGCATGGCATTGGCATCGCCAAGAAGCGCTGGTGGCCAATGGCAGTGTCGCCCGCCGCCCGCCAACTGCACGCCACGATCAAGCTGGCGCTGGACCCGCAGGGAATTCTCAACCCCGGCAAGTTTGTTTGAAAACAGTTTTGTGGGATCGTGGAATTAAGCTAATCTTGAAGACGCATGAAACAATTATTGCAATTCTCCGCTGCCAAACTGCGGCGCATCGCCGCGCTCAAACGCAAATTGGAGAGCGTGCAAGCCCAGTTGGAACGATTGGTGGGTGAAGAAACAGCGCCCGCAACCGCCGGAAAGCCAGTCAAACGCCGCAAGATGAGCGCAGCCGGCCGGCTCGCCATTTCGCGCGCCGCCAAGGCCCGCTGGGCCAAGGTCAAAGCGGCGAAGAAGTAGCGTCCGGGTGGGCTGAAGTTTCGCCGACGGGCCCAATCAGGACCACGAATTCGCCTTTAAGGCTGCGTTGTTTGGCGAGGGCGAGCAATTCCGCGGGTTGTCCACGCAGGAACTCCTCGAATTTCTTGCTTAGCTCCCGCGCCAGCACGACTTGACGCTCGGGGAAGCATTCAGCCAGTTCGCCGAGCAATTTCTCTACGCGATACGGTGATTCGTAGAGCACCAAGGTCCCGGCGAATTCACGCAAGGCTTCCAGTTTGTTCCGCCGTTGACCGGACTTGTGCGGTAGAAAGCCGATGAAATGAAACTCATCCGTGGGCAGGCCGCTGGCCGTCAAAGCCGCCACCAGCGCACACGGGCCGGGCACGGCTTCGACCCGCAGCCCGGCAGCGCGCGCCGCTCGGACAACCCGCTCGCCAGGGTCGCTGATGCCGGGACTGCCGGCGTCGGTGACCAGCGCGATCTTTTCCCCGCGGCGCAAGCGTTCAATTATTTCCTCGCTCCGTTTGGCTTCGTTGAACTGGAAATAACTGAGCAGCGGTTTGCTAATCCCGAAGTGTTTGAGCAGTTGACCGGATCGGCGGGTGTCCTCGGCGGCGACGACGTCGCATTCGCGCAGCACTCGGAGACCGCGCAAGGTTATGTCCTCCAGGTTGCCGATGGGGGTGGCGACCAGGTAGAGCGTGCCAGGTTGGAGCGCGGGCAAATCCATGCACCCAAATTAGCGAGGCGACTCCCCGAAGCGAAGCGGGTTTTTTCCGCAAACCTTTGCGCGGCGCGTCCTAATGCAGTCCCAACCGTCGCGCACGGAATTTTTTCTGGGCAAGGGTGGCCACATTGAGCACATTATGGCGGTTCAACTATGGATGTTAAGCTCCCAAAACTTGGTGAAGGCGCGGACAGTGGCGTCGTGGTAAATGTCTTCGTGAAAGAGGGCGATACGATCGCGAAAGATCAGACCGTCATCGAACTCGAAAACGAAAAGGCCGTCGCATCGATCCCAGCTTCCGATGGCGGCGTGGTGGCCAAAGTTTACGTGAAGATCGGCGACAAGATCAGTGCCGGGCAGCGGATTCTCACACTGGCGGGTGGAGCGGCGGCGAATGCACCGGCAACGCCAACGGCGAAAGCAGTTGCACCCGCAGCGCCCAAGCGCCCGGCCCCGGCGCCCGCTCCGGCGGATGAGGAGGTTTCCGAAGAGTCAGTCGAGGCAGATGCAAACCAGCCGGTGGCGGCTCCGGTTGCGTCACCATCTTTGCGGCGCATGGCGCGGGAGTTGGGGATCGATCTCGGCAGGATTCGTGGTAGTGGTCCGGGCGGTCGCATAGAGATGAGCGACCTGCGGGGCTACATCCAGCGCTTGCAAACTGCCGCCGCGAAGGCCAAAGCAGCACCCGTCACTGGCGCGGCCCCAGTCCCCGCCAAGCCAGCGGCCGAGTCGGTGGATTTTTCGAAGTGGGGACCGGTGACCAAGAAGTCCATCTCGACTTTGCGCGGTGTCATTGCGCGGCGCATGTGGGAAAATTGGAACGCTATTCCGCACGTGACTCAGTTCGATGACGCGGATTTCACCCGCTTGAACGAATTGCGCAAGAAGCACGCCGCGGCTTACGAAGCCAAAGGCGGCAAGCTCACGCTGACGCCGCTGGTATTGAAGGCGGTGGCGGCAACGCTCAAGAAGCATCCGATTTTCAATTCCAGCCTCGACGAGGTCGCGAATGAAATCGTGCTCAAGGAATATGTGCACCTCGGCATCGCGGTGGACACGGAGCAAGGGTTGATCGTTCCCGTCATTCGGGAGGTGGATAAGAAGACGGTTCTGGAACTGACCAAGGAGTTGGAGGCGCTGGCGCAGAAGGCGCGCGATCGTAAAGTCAGCAGCGATGAATTGAAAGGCGGCACCTTTACGATTTCCAATCAAGGCGCGATTGGCGGGGCGCATTTCACGCCGATTGTGAACAAGCCGGAAGTGGCGATTCTCGGTCTCGGTCGGGGCGCGATGAAACCGGTGGTGCGTGAGGGGAAGATCGAAGCGCGGATGATGACCCCGCTCGGTTTGTCCTACGATCATCGGGTCATTGACGGCGGCAGCGCGGCGCGATTCATGGTGGACCTGGTCGCGGCGTTGCAGGACTTCAGCGAGGATGCAGTAAAAATTTAACGAGCTTCAATTCATGGATCCTATCAAAACGGAAATCGTAGTCGTCGGCGCCGGTCCCGGCGGATATGCGGCCGCCTTTTATGCAGCGGACCTGGGTAAGAAAGTTATTTTGATCGAGCGCGACAAGCGCCTGGGCGGGGTTTGTTTGAATCGCGGCTGTATCCCCTCCAAAGCGTTGCTCTATGCGACGCATCAGATCACGGCTGCGAAGGAAGGCGAGCATCGGGGCATTACCTTCACCGCCCCAACCATCGATCTCGGAAAGTTGCGGGCGTGGAAGGAAGGCATTCTGGCGAAGCTGGGAGGAGGCATCGCCCAACTCGCCAAGATGCGTAATGTCCAGGTTCTGCAAGGCCGGGCGTACTTCGAAGGCTCGCAATCTTTGCGCGTCGAGAGCGATCAGGGCCAGCAGTTCATCAATTTTGACACCGCGATTCTGGCGGTCGGCTCTGTGCCGGCGATGCCGAAAGCGTTTGATCTCGGTAATCCACGCGTGATGACCTCCACCGAGGCGCTCGAAGTGGAGGACATTCCGGAGAATCTGCTGGTGATCGGCGGTGGTTACATTGGCATGGAAATGGGCACGGTGTATGCCGCGTTGGGCAGCAAGGTCACCGTGGTGGAGGCGCTCGATAACATTCTGGCGGGCGCAGATCCCGACCTGGCCCGGCCCGTCGTCGCGGCCGCCCGGAAAGCGTTCAAGGAAATCCGGCTGAAAACCAAGGTTGGAAAAATGTCCACGGTCGGCAAACAGATCAAAGTGGAGATGGAGTTCGACGGTAAGAAGGTCGAGGAGCTATACGATCGGGTGTTGGTTTCCGTCGGACGCGCGGCGAACAGCGTCGATCTCGGGTTGGATAATACGAAGGTGACCTTGGACGAAAAGGGATTCGTCAAAGTGAATTCGCAACAACAGACCAGCGACCCGCACATCTACGCCATTGGCGATATCGCCGGGGGAATCTTGTTGGCCCACAAGGCGCACAAGGAAGCGCGCGTTGCGGTTGAGTCCATCAACGGGGAGAACAGCGTGATGGAGAACGTCGTGATCCCGGCTGTGGTGTTCACCGATCCGGAACTGGCTTGGTGCGGGTTGACCGAGGCGGAGGCCAAGGCCAAAGGCATTCCGTACGAAGTTTCCAAGTTCCCGTGGGCGGCGTCTGGTCGCGCGTTGTCCTTCGACCGCACGGACGGGGTGACGAAGATGCTCATTGACCCCGAAAGCGAACGAGTGCTTGGCGTGGGGATTTGCGGTGCGGGGGCAGGGGAGTTGATTGCCGAAGCGACGCTCGCGCTGGAGATGGGCGCCACAGCCGAGGACATCGCGCTTACGGTGCATCCGCATCCCACTTTGTCCGAGACCTTGATGGAATGTGCCGAAGCGTTCTACGGTCACGCCACGCACACTATTGCCAAGAAACGGGCGACGTGATTCAGACAGGCTTCGTTGAAGCTTGCCGTTTCTGAGTGAGTTATTTCCTGCTGTGGTTCGCCCGGATAGCCGGGCTGAACCTGGCGGTTCTGAGCCTCGGATTTTCAAGGGACTGGACATTTCTGTTGTTCTCATTCCTGCCTCATCGGGAAGTCACCGTTAGTCTTCTTTTTCACGCCAGAGCTTAAAGGCTTTAAGTTTTTATCGATTTGGCCGATTCCAATTCAGGAGCGGCCTCCGTAGCGACCGATGGGGGCTTTGTGGCAAGAGACTTGAGTTCGCGTGCTCGTACGAGGTGGCCTCTCTGCCCATGTGAGCTTCGCTTTAACTTGGGGCATCTAGGCACGCAGACGGAAATGACAAACATCTGGAAACGAAGGCAGGCGCTGACGGGACGCGTGGCAACTAATTTGTTCGCCGCGCCCTTGCTGTCCGCTGCCCGGCCGCCGCTGGTTTCCATTCCTATTCCTAGTTACAAGCCGATTGGCGGGCGCATTCACCAAGCGCGCCAAAATCTTCACCGTTGTTCCGTGGTGCGGCATGAGGTCGCTACGGGCCAGTCTCGGCATTGCCAGGCGTCTCCGTGAAGGATTCCTCCAACGTCATAACGACTCCCGCACCACTCGACATTCCCCGCCGGGTGTGGGTGATTGACGATGACGAAACGCTGCTGCTGCTGGCGCAAGCCGCCCTGGCCTCAGATTTCGCGGTCGAAGTTTTCAAGGATGCGCGTGAGGCGGAGACCGCATTTGCACGCGGACTGCCCGAGTTGGTGGTGTTG
>CAYWCK010000149.1:0-11312 GCA_964456685.1 uncultured Bifidobacteriaceae bacterium
AACCCGGCGCGTCGCCGAAACCGCTGGTCTCTTGCTGTGCGACGTTGCGCGGATCGTAGCCCGACATCGAGGCCATGAACCAGCCGTCGTTGATGCTGTCGCTCTCATCGAGAAGCACGAAAGTATTCACGGGACCGGGCCGGGTGAAGTCACTCATTTTCAGATAATCCAAAAACCCCGGCACGGAACCGGGCGGGTCGTAGCGCGGGGAGTAATAACCGATCCAGTTGTTCATCGAGTAACTGCGGGCGCCGAGTTGCCCACGCGTCGAAGTGAGCGTGCTGCGCATCGTACTGCCGGGGCATTGCCAGACCTGAACGTTTTTCCCGAGGTACGCACTGAGCGGTAGATTGCGGAGCAGTTCCTGATCGGTGAAGTTCGGGCTGTCGGTCGGACTCATGTCGCTGTTGCCGCACCAGCCGAGAGAACTGAGGCATTTGTCGTTGTTATCCGAATTATACATCAGCCACCCCACGGTCATTTGCTTGGAGTTGCACATGCACTGAATGGCCTGGGCCTTGATCTTTGCCTTGCTCAAAGCTGGCAACAGCATGGCCGCAAGAATCGCGATAATGGCGATGACGACCAGCAATTCGATCAAGGTAAATCCCGCCACCGCATAGGAGCGGGTTCGCCCTGAGCGATTCGCAGCCTGGCCGCGCCCCCGCCCTGCGGGATCGCCAACACGCGAGCCGGCCCGAGGCTTGGACGATATGGATGCCAACCGGGACATGGGATGAATATGTAATACCAAGCCACGAAGTGGAAATAGCTCGCAAGGACTAATTTGCGCCCGCCTCAGCCAAGCAGGGATTTTACCGGGTCCACCGAATCGCTTTCGCGGAGGACTTGGATTGCAACCAGTCAATATCGATGTTGTTGGGTGACGACCACCCCCAGCCTTTCGGTTGCGAAGTGCGCACGTCGCGCCAGGAGTGGATTTCGGAATGTCCGTCCGCGAACGAAAAGCTCCCCGCCATGGCGTGGTAAGTGGCCGGCACGTCGGTGGTGGCCTTGGCGGGCATGTTGTTGGGGTCGAAGGAGTCCATAATGGTGGCAAAAAAGCCGTCATTGATGCTCAAGCCTTCGTCCAGAATCACGAACGTGTTGACCGGCCCTGGGCGCGTGAGGTCGGAAGTCTTCTTGTAAACCAAATAGTCGCCCGACCAGCCGACCCCGATGTAAGAGTTCATGGAGACGCTGCGACAGGCCGGCGTGCCCATGTAGGCCGGCATGGCGCTCTTGCGCGGATCGCCAGGGCATTGGTAAACCTTGACGTTGCCACCGAGGTACGAACCGAGCAGTTGATCTTTGAGGCGCTTGTAGAGATCAATGAAATCCTCACCGAGCGGATTGTCCACCCCCACGCCCATCCAATCGCGGGAGGTCGCTAAACGATCGTTGTTGTCCGACGCGTACATGGTCCAAGCCAGCGTAAGTTGCTTGGTGTTGTTCATGCACATGATGCGCTGGCCGCGAATCTTGGCCTTGCTCAAAGCCGGCAGGAGCATGGCGGCCAGGATGGCGATGATCGCAATAACCACGAGCAATTCAATCAGGGTGAAGGCCAGAGGTTTTGGCGCACGGTACTGACAGGCAGTGCTCACAATTGGGTGAAACAGCTCAACGTGTCCAGCGGGAGGCTTTGGCGGAAGACTTCGATTGCAGCCAGTCAATATCCACGTTGTTCGGTGAAGACCAGCCGTACGACAGAATCCCCCACGTACGGGAATCCCGCCATTTATGAATCTCCGAATGACCATCCGCAAATGAGAAACTGCCGGCCTTGTTATGGTAGCTCGCCGGCGCGTCAGTAGTCCGCTTCCCCGGCATGTTGTTGGGATCGTAAGTGTCCATGTCCGTCGCAAAATAGGCATCATTGATCGTCGGGCCTTCGTCCGTGATTACGAAGGTATTGGCCGGACCGGGACGCGTTAGGTGGCTGGACTTTTGGTAGAATAGATAACCGTCGCTCGGCCCCCAAGTGCCGGAGGCATTAATATGGTTGTTCATGCACACACTGCGGCAGACGGGCATGCCCTTGGGAAACGTTGGGGAGAAAGCCACGCTGCTGACGCGCATATCTCCCGGACATTTATAGATCCGGATGTTGCCTCCGACGTACGGGTGCAGCGGACTCTTCTCAAGCTCCTTGTTGAAATTCACGAAGTCCGGATTGGAGGGATTACCGACATCACCCCCCATCCAAGCGCGGGAGTTGAGCAGCTCGTCGCTGTTGTCCCCGCTCCACATCATCCAAGCCACGGTGATCTGCTTGGTATTGCTCATGCAACTGATGCCGAGGGCCTTGACTTTGGCCTTCGTCAGGGTGGGCAGAAGCATGGCGGCCAAAATGGCGATGATGGCAATGACGACGAGAAGTTCAATCAATGTGAAACCCTCACGCCGTTTGCGCAAAACAGGAAATTTGGGGAGAGCAGTCTGGGAATGGACAGTCATACGTGCAAAAGGGAGCGGGAGGCATCCACCATGAGATGCCTCCCGCAACTCCGCCTACAGATTACTGCATCCGCGTGCGGAAGAACCGCTGACTATTGGTCGCGCCAATAGAGAAGTTAATCGCTGCACCCGTGCCCACATTCGTCTTGAGCGGAGTCCACGCACCATTGGTCAGGGCGTTTTTGTACTCAATCACGTACTGCGGTCCAATCTGGCTGGGGAAGGCGAGATTGATATTGCCGCCCGACAGCGAATTGGTGATGACCGGGTTGTCCGCGAGGGTCAAAGTGCCAGCCGAGCTGACATTGGTAACGGTGTACCAGCCGTCATCCACCGCGACCGTGTAGGGACCGGTGTTGGTGAGTTGCATCGAGGCAATCGTCAGGTTGCCGCCGCCGCTCGTCACCTGCTGGGACGCATTTCCGTAATTCGCGCCCGTGACGTTGGTGCCATCGAGTTTCCACCGGTAGTTGATTCTTCCCGTCGTAGTCGTCGCCACAGCACCAACGGCACTGGCCAGGCTTTGAGGAACAGCTTTGTTGGTCGGATTGGCGGTGATTGTGATACCCCCCGGCGGCGTGACGGTGACGGTAACGCTGGTAACGCTCAATGAGCCATCGCTAATCCCGACCTTGTAGTTGGTGCTGAAGTTGGCGAAGGCCAGCGGAGCAAAGAACAAACGGTTCGTGCTCGTGCCCGTGACGGCGTTGTTCAGCAGCCAAGTGTAGTTGGTGATGCCCGTTTCGGTAATTCCGACCACGGCCAGGTTAGTGGTGACACCTGCCGCCGCTTGAATGCTGGTGGGCTGCACCGCGATTCCGGGCCCGCCGTACGAATAGGAAGTTAGGAAGTTGCCGGCGATAACCGGGATGTTTGGTTCATCCACAATCCAGGCGCCGTTGGCACCGCTTCCATCATACGGTTGATCCACCGTGCCGAGGTAACGCCAACCGACACGCACACTGTCGCCGCCGGAGCTCTCCGTATGAACGGCCTGCATGAAGTAAGGCTGGCCCGCGGTGAGTTGGTAATGCGTGGGTATGGCGAAGACGTTACTGAACCCAACCGAGCCGCTAAACCGCTCGCCGATATAGGTTGCGCCGGCGGGGTCGGCCCCATTCGGGTTCAAGTAGAGTCGCGTGGCATCGTCGCCATTGATCCAGAACTCGTAGTAGCCGGTATTCGTCGGCGTAACCCAGGCGGTCACCGTGCTGACGAACGTGTCAGACTGCCCGCTGAAGATGGCGTTGTTGCCCAAGTTTTGGTTAAACGCCACCGCATCGGAGCTGAAGTTCGTCAGGTTCGCGGTGTAGGCCGGCACATACGGGAAGGTGGAATTGGTATTGGCGGAGAGACCATCGAACGTCGTGCCGCCGTAACTGAACCGGTAGTAGTAATTCCAAACCGCTGAGTTGCCGCGCAGCAAAGGCGCTCGGAACGGTATTGTGGTTGCGGCAATCTTGTTTGAGACCGTTGATTGGTCATAAACATTATTGACCGAGAGCGTGTAATCCGCACCCGGTGTCAATCCCGTGGTCACCAAGCCGACGGCACGATAGTCGCCGCCAAACTTCGTTTCTTGGATGCTGTTGGCAAGAACGATGTTGGTGACCGTTGGACTGCCTGCGCCAGTGATCGTGTAATTCGCCGGGTTCGTCGCGGACGCCCAATCCACGCGCTTGGAGAACTTGACCTCGACCAAAGACAGCGGCGCGGGGGTAGGACTTCCGAAGGTCGCCATCGCGTCGTCCAGCACCGGACCGGAAACGACCGTGCCGCGAGCGGAGACGTTGGTAATCACCGGAATGACGAAATCATTCGTGATTCGCACGCTGACAGTAGTGGTATTGGTGAAACCGCCAGTGTTATTCGGATTGTAAATCCTCAGTGTGTAAGAACCCGTGTCGTTGGTCTTGGTTTGGGCGATGACCAGTTTCTTGCTGTTCACGCCTTGGAGGTCGCCGCCCGCGGAAGCAATCCGCGGATAGTGTTCCGTTCCGTCCAAGTTATAGGTTTGCACCAAGTCCACGCCATTCTTCTGCCATTGGTAATTGTTGGGTACACCCAGGGCGTTCGCCGTCAAGGTGACCGCGGCGGTGATGGATTCGATGTTGGTTACGCCGACCGGCTGCAAGGTAACGATCGCTTGCGTCCAGATCTGCGAGGTATGATTCGTGATGTCGCTGAAGTTTAGTGCGTAATCGTAGATGGCTACCTGGCTCAAACGACCTTTCATGGGGAACGCATATGTGCCGTTATAATTCCCCAAGAGCAGCGGGGCGTAGTAGTTTTGGTTCACTCCACCCGTGGTTGAACCGTCGCCCGGATGCTGGCTGTAACCAACGTTCTGGGTGAAATCCGCATTTCCATTGACGTAGATCGTCACGGTTGAAGCATTGCCGTCGGCGACCGAGACGACGTGCTGCCACTCGCCAGGCACGGCGGGAATCGCTCCACCAGTACCGTTTTGAGCAACACCCTGATTCACGTTGTTATATTTCCCGTAAATCATGGTCCAGTTGTTGATTGTGGTCTGGGCGATGCCGTTGATGCCCGGCCCGTTCATGGTCGCCAAGCCAGCCTTGGCAGCACCAATGTTGGCCTGCGAGGACACCGGACAAACAGTGACGTTGGTTTCATCCGGCCGATACCAGAATTCGTGTGAGAAATTGCCGCCGTTCTCAGGATTCAACTCCGGGTAATAAGGCACTTCAACTTTGGAGGGCACAATCAAGCCACCCGAAACGGCATTCGATCCAAACATGCGCAGTGCACCCGTGCCGCCGGCCGGACCGGCATTCCCCAACTCGTAGGCGCCCGAGAGTTCGCCATCATGCGTACCAGCCCAGTCGAGCACATTGACGCCGCTAACCTCATTCAAGGGGTAAAACGCCTTGGGTCCGCCACCCGAACTGGCATAAACCTTCGCGCCGTACCCGGTCGGATTCACGACGGTCAGTGTGATGGGCGCACTGGTTATCGAGCTGCCGATGGCGCCCTGGACCACCACGCTGAACGGATAAGCACCCGCGGTAACACCCGTGCCGACGAAGTTGTAACTCGAATTGGTGGCCCCGCTGATGTTGATGTTGTTGGCGCGCCACTGATAGGTGAAGGGTGGATTACCTCCCGCCTGCACACTGAGTTGCTGCACCGGGAAGCCGGTGTAGAGCGACTTCGAAGGGGTAATCTTCACGATGCTGGCAGATGAATCGGTGGAGCCATTGTTGAGCCGATAGACGTGCTGCTGAATCTGGGCTTCCGTCAACGCCGCGCTGTAGAGGGCGAGTTCATCCACCGTGCCGCGCCAGGAATCGCGCCAATAGCCATGGAGGTCGCCGACAGAACCACCACCTTTGCCGATGGTAAGCGGCTGCCCGCCGGATCCGGGCGGCGTATTACCAAAACCGCCCTGGATTTTGGTTCCGAGGTTCACGCCGTCCACATAGCAAGTCACGTTGGTGGTATTGTTGAAGACGAAGGCTACGTGGTGACGCTTGCCAAACATGCCGCCAGGCAACGTCCAGACCAGATCGAGGCCACTGCCGAAGGAATTGCGATAGTGGAGGGCGCCCAGTCCATCAACGCCGAAAGTGTAGTAGTCAAAAGCCGGCTTGGTACTGCTACCAGAAGCATTGTATGTGGTGGCAGAGGAAAACCATACACACACTTCCGCGCTGCCGCTGGTGAGGAGCGTATTCGCCATGCTTGGATCGGCATACAAAACGGCCTCAACCGTTCCATTGCCGCCGCTGGCAGTGGCGAAGTCAAAGGCTGGATTATCACCCGGGATTTCGGCGTAGCCGTTTTCATTCGTCTTTAATCCGAAGCCGCCGGTGTACTCAAAGTTAGGCAGGTTGAGAGAAAGACCTTGATTACCGCTGACTTGATTCGTCCGACCGCTCCGGAAGGCGTACGGCGCGTTGGTGATGGTGCCGTTGCGGGTCGGCTCCTTGACGTTGTTCAGGGTGGTCCCGGTGCCGTCCATGGGGAAGTAGGCGAGTAGCGAGGACTCGGCCATAATGGCATTGGAGTAACCGGTGACGAAGGCGGGCGAGTTGGCGAGCACGGAGAGCACCGCGACGGCGCTGGTGGCAGTAAGGGAGTTGCTCGGCTTGGTGAGAATGCAACGAAACTGTGCGCCGTCGTCACTGAGCTGAACATTTTCCAAATTGTAAAGCCGGTTGGTGGCGTTGGCGATGTTGCCCCATGAACCGCTGAATCGCTGCCATTGGTATTGGAGGGTGGTGTCTGATGCGGCCACGCAGGCAAACGATGCGCCCGCATTCGCCCAGACCGTCACGCTTTGCGGATCCTTTACGATGACCGGACCGTACCAAACCGTGGAACTGCCCGGGGCCACGCGGCGGGTCAAAAGATTGGTCGTCGAGAAGGTTCCCGGTAGGAAGGATGACCACCGCAATTCCGCCATCCACGATTCAAAGGCCTGCGAAGCGCCGCCAAGTCCTGGCCCATATTGATCGCCATAACCGGAATCTTGAATGCCGGCCACACCGATACAACTAAAGAAGTTGGTGGTGTAAACCTTGGAAATATTTGTGGCGGCCACCATAACGCCGTTGGTGTACCAGGACACCGTGCCCGCGACCGTGTCACGGACAACGGCAACATGCATCCACTCGGCATTGGTCGGACTCTTCACCAGGACCGGTGGTCCGATGTAAAAATTCATTGGCTCACCAAGTGAATTGGTGGCGCCGGCCGGGGCCATCGCCTGACAGCGGACCCAAACATGCCCACTATTGTCCGCCGTTCCATTCACGTTCGGCGCCACGGCGTTCTGAGTGCCATTCGTGCCGTTGATCAAAACCATTGCTACGCCGGACTGACGACCCTGCGCACGGTTATTACGGTTCAGGCCGGTGGCAAAAATCGGCGACGCCAGGTTCTGGACACCGGTGCGGCTGGGCAGCACCCAGGATTCCACGACCCAGTTGTCGTTGGTTTGGAAAAAGTTTCCCCACGCGCTGCTGTTGGTCAGCGTGGCGGTGTTCAACGGCAAAGGCTCAACAAACATGGTGCCCTGATTGTTGAACTGATTCGCCCGGCCGCGAATACTGTTCCGGCTGAAATAGCCTTCCGGTCCGAGCGGGCCACCCACGCAAACGTTGTCCACCACGGGCAACGTGCCGAAGGGCGATTCACCGTTGCCGGTGAAACCGCCGGTGATGGGATGGTTGTTTCCGGTGCCGTCGGCTCCGGGATTTCGCAGTTGATCAAAGCGCTGCCAGCTGTATGGCGTGATGTCAGCCGAAGCGACGAACACGCCAAGGGTCAGAACGCCCGATAGGAACAGAACATTTCGCATAACGATCAGGTTGGTGGGGTGTTTCTTAGGATGGAATGGAGCGAACCGCGTCTGATTTATTTGTGACCAGATTGGAAACCCGCCCCAGCATCGCCGAAAGAAGCGGCACGACGGCAAAGCTGTTGGCAAGGATCACAGCGTCAAAAGTATCAACGGACCTGAAAGAGTAAATGGCACGGGAGGACTATTTTTGAGGTATGACGCGTTCTTCGTTTGAACTCGTTTGCCGCCAGCACTCGCCTCCCCCAAACTCTCTCCGCATGAAGTTCTGGCTCATGGCATGCAGCCGCCGCACCCTCACAACAACGAGGCTGATCTTGCTGGCAATGCTGCTTGGAACATTGCCGGCAGTGGCGCAATGGACCAATGCCCTCACGCCAGCCGGTGCGGCCGCCAAACTGCCATTGCCACTTGTCGTCGACAGCAAACCCGCCGCGGGAATTCTCTGCCCAGAAAACGCGAATAACAATGACCGGCAGGCGGCGAACGAACTTCAGAAATGGATCAAAGAAATCACCGGCGCCACCCTGCCCATCTACATCGGCGGCGCGCCCGGGCGGAATATCTTGATCCGGACGGACCCGAAATTGGGCGAAGAAGGTTACTGGATTCGTGGCAACGGATTGAATCAACTGCTCTGGGGCGGCACGACGCGCGGCTTGATGAACGGCGTGTTCGCTCTCCTCGAAGAAGACATCGGCTGCCGCTTTTACACGAAGGATTGCGTCGTCCTTCCCAAAACCAACACGCTCATCATCGCGCCGGTCGAACGCCGCTACATTCCGCAACTCAAACAGCGCGATCCGTTTTATGCCTGCGCCTTCGATCCCGACTGGTCCTTGCGCAACCGCGCGAATGCACCCCGTGCCGCGGTGCCGGAAGAGTTGGGCGGCCGCATGGACTACGATGGCATGTTCGTTCACACCGCCAGCAAGCTCATTCCGCCGGACAAGTTTTTCCAGTCGCATCCGGACTACTTTGCACAACTTGCGGACGGTCAACGCACCGCCAAGCAACTGTGCGCGACTCATCCGGAGGTTGCGAAGCTAACCATCGAGCACGTCCGCCAGGTGCTACGGACCAACCAGCACACGGAAATCATCAGTGTTTCCAAGAACGACAACCCGATCGTCTGCCGTTGCGAGCGCTGCACGAAACTCCGCGACGCGGAAGGCTCGGACATGGCCAACCAACTGACGCTGGTAAATAGCGTCGCTGAGGCGATCGAAAAGGAATTTCCCACCGTCACCCTTGATACGCTCGCCTACCTGGGCACGATCAAAGTGCCCAAAACCATTCGCCCACGCAAAAATGTCGCCATCCGTTTGTGCAATGACCAGGTCGGCTCATGGAAACGTCCCTTCACCTCCGCCGCGGAATGCGACATCGCCAAACTCGTCTCAGCCTGGTCGGCGGTGCATGACCGCATTTACATTTGGGATTACAACGTCAACTTCAGCCATTACCTCGCGCCCATGCCGAATCTCGATGTGATGGCCGCGAACATCCGGTTCTGGATCACGAATCACGCGGAGGGCGTGATGTTGCAGGGCGGCTATCAAGGCCCGGCGGAGCGCGACGAACTCAAAAGCTGGGTCACGGCCAAGCTCCTCTGGAATCCAAACTGGGACGAGAAGGCGTTGGCGCAGGATTTTATTTGGGGTTACTACGGCAAAGCCGCCGCGGCGCTGGCGGAGTACGAATCGCTGCTGGAAAATTTGCGCCAGAACTTCGCGCAGGAAATGGCCGCGCCGCGCGGCGGCATTCGTTACCCAATGGATTCGGCCTTCTTCACGAAGGAATTCGTGAGCCGCGCGAACGAGATATTTTCCCGCGCGCGCAAACTTGCGCAAGATGATGCCGCGCTGCTGCGCCGCGTCGAGCGCGCACAACTGCCGGTGCTTTACGTCCAATGCGTACGCGGACCGGAATTTGTCGGCGCTGGTTACGCTGGCGTGGTGGATGACTTTGAGCGAATCGCGCGTGCGGAGAAAGTGCAGCACCTGCACGAAGGGAAAGCGGATTTCGAGACGAGACTGAACGGATTCCGAAAAGGCAGCGCCAAGCCCAACA
Source organism: uncultured Bifidobacteriaceae bacterium (assembly GCA_964456685.1). Lineage (GTDB taxonomy): Bacteria > Verrucomicrobiota > Verrucomicrobiia > Limisphaerales > JADLHS01 > CAYWCK01. Next base: position 9,863 of record CAYWCK010000149.1, read on the forward strand.
CCCAATAATCCCGCACCCACCCGATTTCATCGCTGCCTTCCGAACTCGCTTCGCTCTTACTCCATGGCGCATAAAAAACCAGCCGCGCAACGCGGCAAGAAAAACAACGCTCCCCGGCGCGACCATGAGCCAGCGGCGAAAGCAACGGGTGCACCGCATTCGGCGGCCATCATTTCGCCGACGGTGGATTTCCTTTGCTGCGGCGGAATCTCCATCCTCGCGGTGCTTGCCGTATTCTTGTTCGCCTTGCGTTCGCCGGAGAGCAAGTTTCTGACGGAGGGATTCTCAATGTCCTCCAACCGAATTCCGTGGGAGAACATCATCGTGATGGGAATCCTGGGCACTTTGATCAATGCGCCCCACTTCATGGCCTCGTACCACCTGCTCTACCGGAAACGCGAGTATGTGCGCCAACACAAACTCGCGTCATTGTGGGTGCCGGTGATTTTCATTGCCACGGTCGTCTTCGCCATCCTGACGCCGGACCGGGCCAGCAATTCTCCGTACAACAAAGCGGTGGTTGACTCCCTGATGTTCCTTAACGTCCTCCTGCTGGCCTGGCACTACACCGGTCAGGCGTGGGGAATGACCGGCGCGTTTGCCTACATCGCGGGGATTCGGATGGACGGCCTGGAACGGCGGCTGATTCGTTCCGGCTACTACGCCCTGCTCGTCTGGCACGTCTTGTGGGCGTGGCTGTTCGCACTGCGACAACCGGGAAATTTCATCGCCGAAAAATTCTCCACCCACATTCCACAGTTCCAAATCGCTTACAACATCTGGTCCGCTCTCGTACTGGTGACCATTCCGCTGGGAATCATCGGCTTCATTCGCATCCGGCGACGCACGGGAATGCAGCCACCGCTGCGCTCTTACGCGCCGTGGGTCGCGATCTATCTTTGGTACGTCATGATCTGGGCGTATCCGGTGATGTTCCCCTTCCTGCAAGTTTTTCACGCGCTCCAATATTTGATCTTCCCCCTCCGGGTTGAAACCAACCTCTACTCCGCCCGCAAGCAACGCAGCGGCGCCCGCCGCGTTTTGCATGCGATCGGCTACTACCTGATCTTGGTCATCGTCGGCTTGATCGTGTTCGAAACGCCGATGCCGCCCTATCTCGTGGGCTTGGTTGCGGCGTTTGTGAACATCCACCACTACTTCATTGATGGCGCGATCTGGAAGATTCGTAACCCGGAGGTGCGCCGGGATCTCTTTGCGCATCTGAAACTGGCTGAGAATCCCCGCCCCGCGGCGATGCCTGCAAAGTAAGCGGCGCAAACCACAACCGCGTTCACAAACTCGCTACGAGCCGGAAGAAAACTGCCGGACTGAGGTTGCGTCGCAGCCGCACGATGCATTGGCTGGCAGCGTCCTCGACGACGAAATCGCCGTTGCCGGAATTGGTTGGCGCAAACCAATTGCTCAAGTCGTACGAAACCTGAAACCCAAT
>CAYWCK010000150.1:0-11302 GCA_964456685.1 uncultured Bifidobacteriaceae bacterium
CCCTTTTTCCCGGGCGGCGCGATCAACGAAAGATATTCAATCTTCTTCGGTCCGGTCGCCATTTCGCCCAGTGAGAAAAAGAGGATGCCGAGAACCAGGATCCAGGCATTGGTCGTCCAGCCGGCGACGAGCACGCCGACGGTGGCCAGCGCCATGCCGATCAACATCGCAGTGAGCGTGCGCATCTTGCGCGTGAGCCAGCCCACGCCGACGACCCCGAGAATGATGAACAGGGAGTTGGCGCTCAACAGCACTTGCTGCGGGATCATCGGCCCCCGCGGCGTCTGCTCAACGAGTGCGGCATAAACTTTTTGCGGCAACCACTCCAGGGCCGAGGCCATGCGTCCGCTCTCGACCCAATCCGCGATGAAATTCGGCTGAAGATCCCAGAGTTGAAACATCATCAGCCAGAAGCACGACATGATGGCCAGCCACGCGAGCAAACGCGGTTCGACGACGTCGCGCAGCGTGCGCCAGAGCACTTGCAGGACGGTTTCCGTTTTTGACGCGCCGCTCGGAACATCCTTCACCGCGAAGAGCAGCAGCAAGTTGAACGAAGTGAACACCGCCGATGCCAGAAACAGGTTGCGCCACGCGGCGGGTGAATTGGCGATGGCGTGCAGCGGCCCGGGGAGCGACGCACTCAAACTCAGCATGATGGTCGGCAGATAGTGACCGATGAACGCGCCGACGTTCACAATCCAATAGAAGATACTCCAGCCGACGGAGGATTTTTCCTTGGGCAGATTGTGCGCGAGCGAACCTTGGATGCTCGGCTTGAAGAAGGCCGTGCCCGTGGCCAACACCATGATGCCGAGAAAGAATCCCCAGTAATTGCTGACAAACGAAACGTCCCGCAGGAAAGCGATCATCAAGTAACCCAGCATCATTAACGAGAGGGCGAACCCAAGCGTGCGCTTGTAACCGAAGCGATCGGCGTAACCGCCGGTGACAATCGGCAGGAGTGACTGAAATGCCGCCCACCAGGCGTAGATCGTGCCTTTATCCGCTGCCGTCAGATGCAAGCCGCCGGGATTGTCCGCCTGCATGATGTAAATCGGCGCCATCACACGCAGGTTGTAGAAGGCCAACCGTTCCCACATCTCGATGGAATTGAGCACCCAGAAAGCGCGCCCAAAGGTTCGCCGCGGTGGGACCGAACCCTGTTGGTCAGTCGCGTTGGTATCGGCAGTGGGTTGCGTCATGTGGCCATGAACTGTTCTGTCCCAAGCTTGGTGAAGATGGTGCGCGCTGTAGGGTTTGAACCTACGACCCCATCCGTGTGAAGGATGTGCTCTACCGCTGAGCTAAGCGCGCAACCGGCCATTAAACTAGCGGCGGGCATGATTTGCGCAAGAATTTCTTGGTCAAAGCGAAGCGCAACCGCGTTGTTGCCATCATCGAATCGAGTGCAAGTCGCCAACCGTGCTCACGCGCCACCGGGTGACGGAGCGCAAGCTAGAGCTGCCACTTGACCGGCACAGTCATCTTCTTCCCAAAGCGATTGTGGTAATGGAGCTGCTTTTGTTGCGCGCCGTACTCGTGGACGAGTTTGGTGATCTTCACGTCGTAGCAGCAATACTCGGCGATCTCGACCAACTTGCCTTCCTTGAACCATTGAATCGCCTGCAAACCTTCGGCGGTTTTCTCCACACCGAAAGTGGCTGTGGCGATCGAATCGAGCGAAAGCCGATGCTGCAAGGTGTCGGCGAGGTCCACCATCATGTCAAGCGTGGGAATCTGGCGCATGTCCAGCGTGGTGTAACCGTGCAGCACTTCATAATCGAACCGCAAAATGTTGAAACCAACGACCAGATCGGCGCGGTGCAATTCGTGGATCAGATCGCCGACCTGCTTCTCGCCATAGATCCGATAATCGCTGCGGGCGGTGCTGTAGGTGACCCCCACGCTCATGCCCATGCGGTTGATCTTGTCCCAACCGCCCACTTCGTCGGCGGACTTCTGCGTTTCGAGGTCGAAATAAACAATGTTTCTGGCCATGTGCGACCAAATCAAACCTGCCCGCGCCAGCCGAGACAAACTCAATCTTGAAAAACCTTCTGCGATTGTCAGGTGCGAGAGCGAAAGCTAGGCTGCGGGCGTGGCCGAATCCGACACCCGCAGCCTGGAATTGCCGCGCGTCCGCCCGTGGCAATGGCCGCGTCTGTATGCGCGCGTGGTTGGCCGACAGGTTTTCGGACTGCTCGTTACCACCCATGGCCTGGGGGCGTTTGCGCTCATCACCTTCGGCGTCCTGCTCCGAAAATTTCGCCAGGCGCACCGCGTTATCTGGCCGCTGACGGCGCGGGAAATCTGGCGCGGGGGCGTGCGCCTGCTGCCGATGTTTCTCTTTATGGCCTTGACCCTCGGTTTCTTGATCATCGGCCAATCGGTCTCGTGGCTGACGCGGGTCGGGGCCATCAATTACCTCGGGAGCATCATGGTGATTGTGGTGGTGCGCGAACTCGGACCACTCCTGACCGCGCTGCTGGTGTTGGCGCGAGTGGGCACGGCGAACGTGGTTGAACTTGGCACGGCCCGCGCGCAGGGCGAAGTCGAGTCGCTCGAAGCGCTGGGGATTGATCCGGTGCATTATCTCGTCGTGCCGCGGGTCGTCGGCCTGGCAGTGGGGATCTTCTCGCTCACGGTCTATCTGATTATCGGTGCGCTGGCCAGTGGTTACCTGTGGGCATTCCTTCAGGATGTCCCGCTCCTGCCCGGAGAATATTTCAGCCAGTTAACGAGCGTGCTTACCTATCTCGATTTTGTCCTGCTCGGGCTCAAGACGTTTGCGTTCGGGGTCATCATCGCCATCGTCACTTGCTATTACGGGCTGGCCCAGCCTTTGCAGCTCGACCAAATCTCGCACGCCACGGTCAAAGCCGTCGCGCAGAGCATCATCGCGTGCATGTTGCTCGATGCGCTGTTCATCATCATCTACCTGATCGCCTGATGAACGAAGCCACCCACCCCACCCCGCCCCCGGTTGTTAAGATGTGCGACGTCACCGTGGCTGCGCGACGGGACGCCGCCGTGACGGTGGCCGCAGGGGTTAATTGGACCGTGCGCCCCGGTGAATTCTGGGTCGTGGGTGCGCCACAACATTCCGGCAAGAGCGATTTTCTCATGTTGACCGGCGGACTGAGCGCGCCGGCGCGCGGCGATTATTGGTTTTGCGGCGAGCGCATGCCGATCTTTGAAGAAGACCGTCTCGCTCATCGGTTGAAACTCGGCTTCGTCTTCGACGGCGGACAATTGCTGGGGCATTTGACCATCGCCGAAAACATTGCCTTGCCGCTGCAATACCACCAAAACCTCGCTTTTGAAGAGACGACGACGCGGGTGCACGACGCTCTCGCCCTCACCGGGCTCGCGCCCTGGGCGGACCGGTTGCCCGAGGCATTGGGGCGGAGTTGGCGACAACGGGCCGGTCTGGCGCGCGCGTTGGTGCAGCGGCCGGAAGTGCTGCTGCTGGACAGCCCGCTGACTGGACTGGACGTGCGACAGACGTACTGGTGGCTGGGTCTGCTGGAGCAACTTTCCCGCGGCCATCCGTTTCTGGAGGATAAACCCATCACCATTATCGCCACCGCCGATGATCTGCGCCCGTGGCGACGCCGGGCCAACCGGGTCGCGTGCCTCTCGCATCAGCGCTTGCGAACCTTCGGTGACTGGACCGCCGTCAACCAATGCGACGATGCCACGTTGCAAGAACTCCTGGAGGAAGACACGCGCCCGGGTTGAGGTGCGGATAAATTTAATCCTGTTCAACCGCCGCGAACCTCGCTAAACGAAATCACCCGATGGCCTTGCAAGATTTGACTCCCCAGCTACGAACCCGGTTAAGCCGGATGGAGCGCGCCGTGGGCTGGTTCGTCGTGCTGGCCACGCTGCTGCTTGTCGTGGGCTTCGGCTATTACCTCCGCAATACCGCCAAGCGCAAGGGCTGGTTCAAGACGCGCGTTTCCTATTTCACGATGCTTGATCGCGCCACCGGCCTGCGCGTGGGTGACCCGGTGATGTTGATGGGCTTTGAAGTCGGCCAGATCACGGATGTCCAGCCGCAGCCGCCGGAAGACTTCCAATTCAACGTTTACGTCGAATTCGAAATCCGCGAACCGAACTACGGCTACATCTGGACCGAAGGGTCGAAGGCGAAAGTAACGAGCACCGATCTACTGGGCAAACGCGTGCTCGAGGTAACCAAGGGCACGGGCGGCCACGCCACCTACGTCTTCAACCCGGTTTCCGAACTGAACCTCGGCGAAGCGACGACATTGTCCAATCCCGGTCGCTGGCTGGTGGCGGGAGATTTTTACGAGCACGACACGAATCTCGTGCTGAAAGCGGGCACGCCGCTCGACCAAAACGTTTTGACAATCCTGCGCCGCCTCGGGCGGGAAAAATTCTCGATCCTCGACACCAACACCCTCCACAAAGCACCCACCGGTGTGTGGAATGACTATCAGGGCGGTTATGTGAAATTTACCCCGCGAAGCCCGACGCAAAAGCCCAACCTGTACTGGCTGTATTCCGAGGAAACGCCCGCAGTGACTGAACAGGTGGACAAAATCATCGCCCAAGTGCGGGAGGCGCTGCCGAACATTCTCGGGCTCACCAACCAGCTTTCCGCGATGCTGGTGCACGGGACGAGCATGGCTTCGAATCTCAACGACATGGCCCAAGCCGCCCGGCCCGTAGCCACCAACCTCACCGCGATCAGCATGAAGTTGCGTGAGCCCGGCTCCATCGGGGAATGGATGCTCGGCGTAGCGGGCCAACGTCAATTGCAGGCGACGATTGAGAATACTTACACCACGATCACGAATGCGAACATGGCGATCACCAACACCGATGCCAATCTCACGGAGTTGCTGGATAATTTGGGGCGCTCACTCAACAGCTTGGCGGACATCACGAGTAATTTGAATTCGCAAGTGCAGAACAACACGAACATCCTGAGTTCGATATCCAAGGCGGTCACTGATGCGGATGATCTAGTTCAAGGCTTGAAACGTCACTGGCTGCTGCGGTCTGCCTTCAAGGCCAAGCCACCGCCCGCCACCAACGCCCCGCCACCTTTGCAGAAGCTTAAGACCACGCCCAAGCCCATCCCCTGACCGGCGGCGGCTTCAATTAAGCATCAGCAGGTAAATCAGCCCGCTCAAGCCAAGCAGGAAAACCGTCACGATCGCACCATCCAGGGCGCCGAAGTGCGATTCTTCCGAATGGTCAGCCGAAATCAGCGAAGCGCGGATATAGTCGCCGCTTTTCTTGTGCACTTTGAACGTAATGCTCATGCCGATTGCCGAGCATTCGCTGGGCCAGCCCGGTGGCGAGAGCCGTTGTTGGATAAATCTGAGATTCTGGAATTACTGGCCGCGGGCCCAGTCTCGACTTGTGACAGAGCAAATCCAAATTCGAGCCGAGCCAAAAGTCGCCACCCGCAATCTTGGCGAGAGGAAACCTTTGCCGCTTTTGCCTTGCACGAATTTGCCGGGCCCGAAACGCTGGGCTCATGAGGTCGCCTCGCCACAGAAAAATCCTTTTGGGTCTCGCGGTACTCCTGCCGTGCTTGAGTTGGTCGGCCGAGGCCGGTTGGAAAGCCGGCACGGCCAAAGCCATTATCACTCCCACGCAACCGATCTGGTTGGCCGGGTACGCGGGCCGCAACAAACCCGCTGAAGGCAAAGTCACTGAATTGTGGCTCAAAGTGCTGGCGTTGGAAGATGCGGAAGGTCACCGCGCCGTCGTGCTCACGTGTGACACGCTGGGCATCCCACAATCCATCTACCGCAACACTTGCGCGGCGTTAAAGCAGAAGTTTGGGCTCGCGCCGGAGCAGTTCATATTCAGCGCTTCACACACGCACTGCGGCCCGGTGTTGCGCGGCGCGCTTTACGACATTTACCCGCTCAACGACCAGCAGCGAAGTGTAATTGAGGAATACTCGGCGCAGTTCGAGGCACAGATCATCGAAACGGTGGGTAAGGCGATCGCGGATCTTGCCCCGGCTCAGTTGGCGTGTGGGCAGGGCGAGACGAGGTTTGCGGTAAATCGTCGCAATAACCCCGAGGGCAACGTCCCGAAACTTATTCAACAAGGAAATCTCAAGGGCCCGGTGGATCATGCCGTGCCCGTGCTGACGGTTTCTTCACCGGATGGCAAACTGAAAGCCGTCCTGTTTGGTTATGCCTGCCACAACACCACGATGTCATTCAACCAATGGTGCGGCGATTACGCCGGCTTTGCACAGCTGACGCTTGAAAACAGTCACACTAACGCCACCGCGATGTTCTTCATGGGCTGCGGCGGTGACCAAAACCCCTTACCCCGCCGCCAGCTGGAACTGGCTCAACGCTATGGACAAATGCTTGCTGCGGCCGTGGAAGAAGTTTTACTCGCCCCTCCGAAAAGCCTGCCACCCAAGCTCGCAACCAAAATGGAAATGATCCCCCTCCATCTGGGTGCCGCTCCCACGGAACCAGAACTGCAAGCTCTCGCCGCGGGTTCGAACGTCACCAACCGGAGGTGGGCAACGCGGTTGCTCGGCGAAATGAAGACCGGCCGGCCGTTACTCCGCGAATACCCGTTTCCGCTTCAGGCGTGGAAATTTGGTGACCGACAATTATTGCTGACGCTCGGCGGCGAGCCGGTGGTGGACTACGCCCTCAAGTTCAAAAAGGAATTTGGACCGCAAACCTGGGTGGCGGGTTATTGCAACGACGTGATGACCTACATCCCTTCACTGCGTGTGCTGCGCGAGGACATTCCGCCTCTGGCCGAGCCGCGTTGGGGTTATGAGGGACATCAGGCCATGCTGGTTTATGGCCTTCCGGCGCAACGTTGGGCCGAGGATGTGGAAGATCTGATCACGGCCGGCGCCAGACGATTGGTGCGGGAACTGGGAACTGCCCGATAATCAAGGAGGCGGACGGGCAATGGCTTTGCCACGGGGATTAACCCGACGTCGCGCGCGAGGCAAATTCACTTGCGCCGTGTGGCGTCGTTGTTAGAGTGCCAACGCTTTTCGCCCCCTCCGGGCGTTTTCCATTTAACCGGACACAAAATTACTCGTGAAAGTTTTCAGCGGCACCGCCAACGAGCCTCTGGCTCACGCCATCTGCGATTACATCGGTATCAAACTCGGCAAATGCAGCATTCGTCCGTTCCCGGACGGTGAAACGTTTGTCAAAATCGAGGAGAATGTCCGCGGCGAAGATGTCTTCGTCGTGCAGCCGACATCACCGCCGACCAACCATCATTTGATGGAACTCTTCATCATGATGGATGCGCTTCGGCGATCCAGTGCCGCCCGCATCACGGCGGTGCTTCCGTTCTATGGTTACGCGCGCCAGGACCGCAAAGATCAACCTCGGGTGCCCATCACTGCCAAGCTCGTCGCGAATCTTCTCGTCGCCGCCGGCGCGAACCGTGTCCTGACGATGGATTTGCACGCGCAACAAATTCAGGGCTTCTTCGACATCCCGGTGGATCATCTCTACGCCGCGCCGGTGATGTATGAATACCTTAACAAGAAGAAGCTCGGCGAACTGGTCGTCGTCAGCCCGGACGTGGGCGGCTTAAAGATGGCTTACGCTTATTCCCAAGAACTTCGTGGCGGTCTGGCGATAATTGCCAAGCGCCGCAAAAGCGCCACCGAGGTGGAATCCATGGCCGTGATCGGCGAAGTCCGGGGCAAGAACGTGCTGTTGATTGACGATCTCACCGAGACCGCCGGCACGCTCACCAAAGGCGCGGAGTTGCTGAAAAAGAAAGGCGCAAAGAAGATTTTGGCCTGTGTTTCCCATGCGATCCTGAATGATCAAGGCATCGAAAGATTGCGTAAATCGGTCATTGACGAGGTGATCACAACTGATACAGTCCTGCGCCCTGCGATCAAAGGCGTCCGAGTAACCACGCTGTCAGTCGCGGGGCTTTTGGGCGAAGCCATCAAGCGGATTCACAGTAATTCGTCGGTGACCTCGCTGTTTGAATCAAAAGGCGGGCGGACCAGTTGAAGGTCAACTTGGCCGGCCGAAGATAGACTTAAACATGAAATCTGTATTGTTGAATGCATTTCCGCGGACGCAGGCGCGTCGCGGTGGAGTCAAGAAGCTGCGCGACGCTGGTCGCATCCCCGCCGTTATCTACGGCAAGCTGACCCCCAAGCCCGAGAACCTCGAACTCGTGGCGCGTGAACTTGAAGACCTCATCCACCACTCCGTTTCCGAGAACATTCTCGTGGACCTCGCGGTGGAAAAGGCCAAGCGCCTCGCGCTGGTGCAGGAAGTCCAACATCACCCGCTCAACGGCAAGATTCTGCACGTTGATTTTCACGAAGTCTCCGCCACGGAAAAGGTTACCATCATGGTGCCCGTCGAGACAGTCGGCGAAGCGGCCGGTGTCAAAACTGGCGGCGGCGTGCTTGAGCACGTGCTCTTCAAGATCAAGTGCCGCGCGCTCCCGAAGGATCTGCCCGAGCAGATTGTGGTGGATGTGACGCACCTGGAAATCGGCAAATCTGTTCACCTCGGTGAAATCAAGGCGCCCGAAGGCGTCGAAATCCTCGGCGACAAGGCTGTGCCGGTCATCGCTGTCGCGATGCCGAAGACGGAAGAGGAAGAAGCAGCGGAAGCCGCTGCGGGCGCTGCTCCGGCCGCTGGCGACGTGGAGATGATCAAAGAGAAGAAGGAAGACGGCACGGAAGGAGCCGCTCCCGCCGCGGGCGACAAGAAAGCCGCTCCGGCCAAGGCCGATGCAAAGGCAGCAGCAGCTCCGGCGGCAGCTGGCGACAAGAAGGCGGCGGCTCCGGCCGAGAAGAAGAAATAGTTTCAACGGCAGCCCGGCCCGGCCGCGGCTGCCGTATTTTCCCCGCGTATGGAGGATCGGCATCTCATCGTGGGTTTGGGCAATCCCGGCGCGGAATACGCGAAGACACGCCACAACGCCGGGTTCATGCTCGCGGATTTGCTGGCCCAGCGCTGGCGGGCGGACTGGAACAACGAGAAAAAGTTTCAATCGCGCGTGGCGAAGGCCGAGTTCGGCGGTCGCCGCCTGTTGCTCGCCGAACCGCAGACGTATATGAACGCGAGCGGCGAAGCAGTGCGGGCCTTGATGGAATTTTATCAGCTGCCGCAGACGCAGATGATGGTGGCGGTGGACGACGCGGATTTGCCGCTCGGAGAAATCCGGTTGCGGCCCGGTGGCAGCAGCGGTGGCCATCACGGATTGGAGTCGATCGAGGCGCATGTAGGTTCGCGCGAGTTTGCGCGATTGCGGCTTGGGATCGGACGGAAAGATGGCGCCCGGGAAATTACCGGCCACGTGCTGGGAAAGCTGAACGCGGCAGAATGGGTTGTGATGGAAAAAGTTTTGGCCCGGGCGGCCGGCCAGATTGAGTGCTGGTTGCAGCACGGTTTGCAAAAAGCGATGAGTCAATTTAACGGAGTCGTCGAAGACTCCACGAACGAAGGCAAAGCAAAGTGAAAAGATACGAAGGTCTGTTCATCCTAAATACAGCCGGCAAGGAAGAAGGCGTGAAGGAAGCGCTCGACAAAATCTCGGCCGAGATCACCGCCTTGGGCGGCAAGGTCGAGACGGTCCAGAAGATGGATCGCAAGCCCTTCGCGCGCGTCGCCGATAAAAAATACACTGCTGGTTTTTACGCGAACGTGATTTTCAATGCCGGCCCGGCGGCCATCGCCGCCCTGCGCAGCAAATTCTCACTGAACGAGGACGTTTTCCGCGTCATCTTCACGGATTCGCCCGAACCCAAACCCGCGAAGTAATTCGCCCAACCTGGAGGCCGTATGGCCAGCTTCAATAAAGTCATCCTTGTCGGCAATCTGACGCGCGATCCTGAGTTGCGCTACACGCCCAAGGGCATGGCCATCGCCAAGATCGGCCTGGCCGTGAATCGCAATTGGACCAGCGAGTCCGGCGAGAAGAAGGAAGAAGTGACTTTCATTGACGTGGACATCTTCGGCCGCACGGCCGAAAACGTCGCCCAGTACATGCGCAAAGGCCGTCCGATGTTGATCGAAGGCCGATTGCGTCTCGATCAATGGGACGACAAGCAAACCGGGCAAAAGCGCAGCCGCCTAGGGGTGGTGGCCGAAACCGTTCAATTCCTGGGCAGCCCAACCGGCGGCGGTGAAGGCGGCGCTCCTGCCCCCCGCCCTGCCCGTCCGGCCCCGGCGAGCAATGCTCCCGCCAGCGAACCGGTCGAAGGTGACGGTCCGCCGGAAAGCGACGACGTCCCATTCTGATTTTCCCGATTCACGATTTACGCATCACGATTTATGAAGACCGAAGTCATCCTTACCAGCAACATCGTCGGCCTTGGCGGAGAATCCGATCAGGTCAAAGTCGCCGCCGGCTATGCGCGCAATTATTTGTTTCCGCAGCGCCTCGCGGTGCCCGTCACGCAAGCCAACAAACGCCAGCTTGAAGCCTTGCGCCAGCGCCGCGCCGAACGCGAGGCCCATGAATTCAACACCATGACCGAACTCGCCAAGGGCCTGTCGAAATTGGTGTGCGTGCTCAAGGTCAAAGCGGGTGAAGATGGCAAGATGTTCGGCGCCGTTACGGCCGGCATGATTGCGGACGAACTCAAGCATCAGTTCGATGTCTCCCTGGAAAAGCGGAAGATTCATCTCGACCACCCGATTAAGACGCTCGGCGATTACGAAGTTGAGCTGAACCTGCACGCGGATGTGAAAGGCACGCTCAAGGTTCGCGTCGAGAGCACCACGCCGCCGCCCACCGCGGAAGCCGCTCCGATCGATGCCAAGGCCGAAGCGCCTAAAACCGAGAAGCGCGGCCGTCGGCCGGAGAAGACTGAGCCCACGGAGACCAAACCCGCCGCTGCGAAGGCTGACAAAGCTCCCAAGGCCGAGAAGAAAGCCAAGAAGGCGGAGTAAAAATCTATCCAACCACCCAAACAGCCACGGCATGCGCCGTGGCTGTTTTGCTTTACACCGGCTGACGCCCCGAGCAACGGGTTGACAGTCCCCGCGGACACCTCACCAATCCTTGAGCGGCCCCTTGCGTTCCTTGGGTTTGTCCGGTGGCCGGAATTGCAGCACCTGCTCCTCCCCCTTCTGGGCATCGAGCAACTTCTTCGCCTCCTCCGGAGTCATGGCATGAGCCTCCATTTGCTCTGGTTGCTCGGATTTTTTCTCGCCTGATTTTGACTCTTTTTCCTTTTGCTCGGACGGCGATTGCTTCTGCTTTTGCTGCTCATCCGGCTTTTTTTCCTGCTGCTGCTGCTGTTGTTGTTGCTGCTGCTGATTCTGCG
>CAYWCK010000151.1:0-11195 GCA_964456685.1 uncultured Bifidobacteriaceae bacterium
GCATCGTGCCGGACATCGTAGTCCTGGGCAAAGGACTGGGCGGCGGCATTTTTCCCCTCGCCGGCATTCTTGCGCGGGAGGAACTCAATGTGGCCGCGGAAAAATCGCTGGGACATTACACGCATGAAAAGAATCCGGCGGCCTGCGCGGCCGGCCTCGCGACGATCGAAGTCATCGAGGAGGAAAAGCTTGTCGCGCGTGCGGCGACGCTGGGCGCCAAGACCGTGGCCGATTTGCGACAACGGCTCGCGGCGTTTCCCTTTGTTCAGGAAGTGCGTGGCTTCGGTTTGCTGTTGGGGGTGGAGATTGGCGGCCCCGCCGCCGCCGACCGTGCGGAGCGCATCATGTATGCATGCATGCGGCGCGGCTTGAGTTTCAAGGTTTCAAAAGGCACGGTCCTCACCTTTGCCCCACCGCTCAACATTACCGAAGCCGAACTGGATCAGGCCTGGGCCATTCTCCAGAGCGCGATTCAAGAAGTAAGCAACCATTGAGCCGACGACAATTTTCCAACTAAACACCATGTCCGCCCAAAACAAGATCGGTCCAGCCAGGGACAAATTGCTTTTTACACCCGGCCCACTCACCACAAGCGCCAGAGTCAAGGAAGCCATGCTGCATGATGCCGGCTCCTGGCATTTTGAATTCAACGCCATCGTTGCCACCGCTCGGGAGCGACTCCTGCAACTCGCCGGCCTCTCGCGCGCCGCTGGTTGGGAAGTCATTCTCATGCAGGGCAGCGGCACTTTCGGCGTCGAAGCGGTTTTTCAATCCTGCGTGCCGCCCAAAGGGAAGGTCGTCGCCTTCGCCAACGGCGCGTACGGCGACCGCATAGGGCAGATGCTCAAGCACGCGGGCATCGAACACGTCCTGCTGCGCACACCCGAAGACACGCCGGCCAAGCCCGAGGAACTGGAAAAAGTCCTGGCGAGCGATCCGGCCGTGACGCACGTGGCATTGGTGCATTGCGAAACGACCACCGGCATTCTCAATCCTATCGAAGCTGTGGGTCGGCTGGCCCGCCAGCACGGCAAGGTGTTCATCGTGGACGCCATGAGCAGTTTCGCGGGCATGCCGATTGACTTTGAGCGTTGCCACATTGACTTCCTGATTTCGTCGGCAAACAAGTGCGTCGAAGGCGTGCCTGGTTTCTCGTTTATCTTCGCCCGCCGCGCGTTGCTGCTGGCGAGTGAAGGTTGGGCGCGGAGCCTAAGCCTTGATCTGCTCGGGCAACTCAAAGGCTTCGAGAAGAACGGCCAGTTCCGTTACACGCCGCCCACTCACACGGTCCTGGCGTTTGCGCAAGCGTTGCAGGAACTCGAAGCCGAAGGCGGCATCGCCGCGCGCAGCGAGCGTTACCGGCAGAATCATGCGACGCTCGTCAACGGCCTGGCGGAGCTGGGCATCCGGCCGTACCTAAACCCGAAAGACCAAAGCCACATCATCACCGCGTTTCATTACCCGACGCCGGATTTTGATTTCGACCGCTTCTACCGTGCCTTGAGCGATCGCGGCTTCATCATTTATCCCGGCAAGCTGACCCAGGTGAACACCTTTCGCATTGGCAACATCGGGCGATTATTCCCGGCGGATCTGGAGCAACTTGTCGCGGCGATTGGCAAGGTGCTGAGGGAGATGGGCATTTGAATATGCTCGCCACGAATTGCCCTTCGGTAGTGGGACAGGCGTCCCGCCTGTCCAGAGGGATGACCGGAGTGGACGACTCACCGGACAGGCGGGACGCCTGTCCCACGGCGGAATCGCCGCGCCATTCAAGAGTGGTAAAGGCTGCTTGCTCCTTAACATGACCAATTTCTCTGTCAATCAACGCACTTACTCCCCCCCTGCCCGCCCGGTCGTCGGCATCTGTCTGGACGGATCGGCGGACGAGTATTTTGACGCAGCGCTCGCTCGCGGGCTGATGCCCAACCTGCAACGCATGAGCGTCAGCGGGCATCGCGGTTTCGCGCGCGGACAAATGCCGAGTTTCACCAACGTCAACAACTCCTCCATCGTCACCGGCGTGCCGCCCAGCGTGCATGGGATCGGGGGAAATTTCTTCTTCGATACCGCCAGCGGGCAGGAGGTTATGATGAACTCCGCCAAATTCCTGCGGGTCGAAACCATCTTTCCCTCCGCCCAACGCGCCGGACGAAAGGTGGCAGTCGTGACCGCCAAGGATAAATTGCGCGACATTTTTGCCAGTGGCCTGATCGGTTTGGGCGGCATCGCGTTTTCGTCGGAGAAGGCGAATCAAGTATCGATGGCCGTGAACGGCATTGCGGATGTCGAGGCGCTCGTCGGCCCAACGCCTCCGATCTACAGCGGCAAGGCGTCCCTCTACGTGCTCGAGGCGGGTGTGAAATTGCTGGCGGCTGGCCGCGCGGATTTTCTTTATCTCAGCACGACCGATTTCATGCAGCACAAGTTCACGCCCGAGGCGCCGGAATCGCTGGAGTTCTACGCCGCGATTGATGCCCAACTCGGCCAGCTGCTTGAACTCGGCGCGCTGGTAGGCGTAACGGCTGATCATGGCATGAACGCCAAGCAAAGGCCCGACGGCACGCCGAACGTAATTTATCTGGAGAGTGAATTGGAAAAGGCCTTCGGCCCCGGCTTCCGGGTCATTCTGCCAATCACCGACCCGTACGTGGTGCATCACGGCGCACTAGGTTCCTTTGCCCAAGTTCATTTGCCCACGGGCCAGATCGGGCGGCTTGGTGAAGTGATGCAATTCACGCGCAATTTAACCGGCATCACCGAAGTGCTCGACCAGCAAACCGCCGCGCGACTCATGGAACTTCCCCGCGACCGGATGGGCGATCTGGTGGTCTGCTCCGGCCGGGATGTCGTCATCGGTCGCACCCCGCAATACCACGACCTCAAAGTCATCGAGGGCGGCTTGCGCTCCCACGGCGGGCGCTACGAAGAGATGGTGCCGTTCGTTTTCAGCGCCCCGCTCAACGCAACCTACGCTGCCCGCGCCAAAGGTGATCCGCGCAACTTCGACCTGTTCGATTACCTCTGCAACGGAACCCGCCCATGACTTTGTCCTCGCTCATCGCCGGAAAACCCGTGGCCGGCAACGGCACGCTGGTGGTGCGCAGCCCTTACAACGGTGCGGAGGTTGGCCGCGTGGCCATGGCTTCCCGCGCCGACGTGGACGCGGCGGTGACCATCGCCGGTGCCTTTCGGGACACCCCGAACCGGTTTCAGCGCTCGGAAATTCTCGAACGCACGCGCGCCGCCCTCGAAGCACGGCGGGAAGAATTCGCCCGCACGATTTCCAGCGAGGCGGGCCTGGCTTTGCAGGAGGGGCGTTACGAAGTGGGGCGCACCCTTGACGTCCTGCGCTTCGCGGCGATGGAAGCGCTCCGCGATGACGGCCAGATTTTTTCCACGGATGTCTCCGCGCAGGGCAAGTCACGAAAAATTTTTACAACGCGCGAACCGTTGCGGTGCGCTGCAGCGATTACTCCGTTCAACCACCCCCTCAATCAAGTCTCGCACAAGGTCGCGCCGGCGATTGCTGCCGGCACGCCGCTCGTGCTGAAGCCTTCGGAGAAGACGCCATTGACGGCGCTGAAGCTTGCCGAACTCCTCTATGCCGCCGGGCTGCCGGCGCCCATGCTGAGCGTTCTGCTCGGTCCGACAAAGGAAGTTGCGGAGGCGCTGGTGCAACATCCAGCCGTGGAGGTGCTCGCCTTCACCGGAAGTGTGGCCATCGGGAAACGCATTGCGGCAACGGCCGGCTACAAGAAGCTGGTCCTCGAACTTGGCGGTAACGATCCGCTGATTGTCTTAAACGACGCCGACCTGGATCTGGCCGTCACCCTGGCCGCCGAGGGCAGCTATCGCAATTCCGGCCAGCGTTGCACTGCGGTGAAACGGATTCTGGTCGAAGACGGCATCGCGGCGAAGTTCACCGAGCGGCTGGTGGCGAAAACGAAGGAATACGTTTGCGGCGATCCCCTGGACGAAAGCACCCGCGTCGGCACGGTGATTGATGAAGCCGCCGCCACGCAGCTGGAGACTGTCCTGCGCGAAGCCGTGGCGGCAGGTGCCAAAATCCTGATCGGCGGTGAGCGCCGCGGCGCGTTGTTTCAACCCACGGTGATTGCTGATGTGCCGCGCACTTGCCGGATGGTTGTTTGCGAGAGTTTTGGCCCCTTCGCACCGATCCTGACGGTCCGAGATCTCGACGATGCCTTGGCTTTGGCGAATTCCACGGATTACGGCATGAGTTCGGGTGTGGTTACAACGAGTCTGCCCAGCGCCTTGAAGGCCATCCGGACGTTGCGCTGTGGCACTGTGAATATCAACGAAGTCCCGGGTTTCCGAATTGAGTGCAGTCCCTTTGGCGGAATCAAGGACAGCGGGATGGGAATCAAGGAAGGCGTGATCGAAGCGATCAAAGCCTACAGCTACGTGAAGACGTTCAGCCTGCCCTGGTGAGATGACCACCGACCTAACTCCGACCCAACGCGCCTGGCGCTGGCGCATCTTCGCCGTCACGTGGCTGGCGTACGCGGGGTTCTACTTTTGTCGCAAAAACCTCGGCGTCACGATGCCAGTCCTCCAGAAGGAATATGGCTGGAGCAACCTCGAGCTGGCCAATGTCGTTTTCGGTTACAGCCTGCTGTATGCCTCAGGCCAATTCGTTTCCGGCATGCTCGCCGACCGTTTTGGGAGCCGCTTTTCCGTGTCGCTTGGTCTCCTGATTGCGGTGGTCTCCAACGTCTGCATGGGTTTGATGCCCTCCCTGTCGGCCCTGATCTTCTTCGCCTGTTTGAATGGTGCCGGCCAATCCGGCGGCTGGGCGGGTTTGGTTAAAATCATGGCCGGCTGTTTCCGCCACAGTGAGCGCGGCGTCGTGATGGCTTGGTGGACGACCAATTACGTGGTGGGCGGATTCATCGCCACGATTTTTGCCACCTTCGTCATCACGAGTAACTGGTTGGTGCCCAGCCTTGGTTGGCGGCGCGGATTCTGGATTCCCTCCCTTGTCTTGTTCGTCATCACGGCGATCTTCTTTTGGTTTGTGCGGAACCACCCCCGCGATGCTGGTGTGCCGGACATCATTCCGAAAGAGGAAGAACCGCCCAGTTCCCCGGCGCAAAGCGAGCAAGTCACCATTCGGGAAACCCTGTTGACTTACCTCCGCATGATGGGCGACCGAGAGGTCTGGACCGTGGCGATTGGCGCGCTCTTTTCAAAAGTCACGCGCTATTCCTTTCTTTTCTGGTTGCCGCTGTACCTCACCCAACGACTCAAATACGAGCCGGGCGAAGCCGGCTACACTTCCTCGGTTTTTGAACTGGCGGGATTTCTCGGCGCACTGCTGGGCGGCTACATGTCGGACAAATTCATGCAATCCCGGCGGCTGCCCGTCGCGGCCCTCATGATGTGGGGCCTCGCCGCCGCGTGCTGGCTGCATCCCTACATGGCCGCTTGGGGAAAACTGGGCCTGATCATCAGCATCGGGCTGATTGGCATCATGAATTTCGGACCGGACACTTTGATGCAGGGCGCGGCTTCGCAGGATCTCGGTGGCAAATGGGGAGTCGGCAAAGCCTCGGGATTTGTGAACGGCGTGAGTTCCGTCGGTCAACTGGTCTCCCCTTATCTGGTCGGGTATATCTCCCGCCAGTACGGCTGGGACAACTTGTTTTACGCGTTCGTCGCCCTTGCTTTCGTCGGCGGCACGATCATGGCCACCCGGTGGAAAGCCAGCAACTCCGCATCCCGGCAGACTAGTCAGTGACAAGCTTGATCTCGCCCCAGTACGCGGCCTCGTAGGACCAGCTTGTCGGCTGATTGAACAACTCCAGCTTCACACTCTTGCCCGCGCTGCCGGACAGGTCCACCACCTCGGTTAACCACGGATCGTTTGTCGCCGTCGCCTTGCTGACGACCTTGTGAACCACGCCCTTGCCGTCAATTTTCACGACGAGCGCAAAATCACCTTGCGGATCGTGGCCAACCACCAGGCGAAGAGTCGTCTTCTTGCCCGCCGGCACATCAACTTTGCGACTGAGCACGCAGGGTGTCTCTGGATCCAGCGGATGCGTCACGAGCACGTTCTTCCGCCCGCCCCACTCCGCCCGCAAGCCAGGATCCATGTCCGGCCCACAGTTGGAAACTTTCCAGCCTTTGGCGAATTTTCTCAATGCCGCTTCAACGCCAGGCGGAACGTCCCGATTCTTGATCTGTTTCATTTCTTCCGCACTGAACCGGCTGTTGGCAATTGGACCGGGCGACCAACTCAATTCCAGCTTGCTGGGAACGGATTTCCGCACCGGCAACACGAAAAACTCCTCCCCGCCCTGCTTCTCAATGCGCCCTCCCTGCTGCACCACCACCGCCCGCGCGAGTTTTTCCGAGACTTCCACCAATTTGGGAAAACTGTAGGCCGTGTGATCCCACTTGGTCTCCTGATTCAGTTCCTTCACGAATCGCGCCGGCACATTCGCAAATCCGAACGTCGTGAAAAGCACACCGCCCGCACTTGATGGATTGCAGTCCGAATCCATCCCGCCGCGCATAGCCACCACGATGGTCTTGTCCGGATCGCGCTGGCCGAATAGCAAACCCATCAACACGTACGCGCCGTTGATCTTGCAATCGATGTTGCCGTTGGACGCCTTCTGATATTCCGGGTTCTCTCGATACTTCTTCTGGCACAGCTGCCAGGTTTTCTCCCAGTCGTTTGGGTCGGCGCGATACCACGCTACCATATCCCGAACCATCTCTGCGTACTGACATTCCGCCGGGATTGCCTCCAACGCCGTCTCCGCAATTTTGACTGGATCGTTTTCAAAGAAGGCTGCCGCATACATCGCGCCGATGAACTGACCGGCATACATGCCGTCGCCGTAATTCATCAAGCGCCCAAACTTCTCGCCCATCTCAATCGCGAATTGCGGCAGCCCCGGCGCGATCAAGCCCGAATAATCCGCCTCGATCTGGTAATCAATGTCATTGGCGCGCGAGTTAAACTTCGGATGGCTCGAATCCGGCGGCGCGATGCCATTGCGCAAATTGCTGCGACCGGCTCGATTCGCGCACCACAGCGGATAGCGGCTGTTGGCGAAATCAATCCCCGCCTGCCGGATCGAGACGTCGAGTCCGTATTGCTCCAACGTGCGCAGAAAAGTCATCTCCACGTAAAGATCGTCCTGGGAGAAGCACTCGTTGATCATGGCTGGCTTCCACAGCGGCACTTTCTCGGCGGGAATAATCTTGTCGTTGAACTTGAATTCGGTCGGCGCGCCCCAGGTCACGCCCGCCATCTGACCGATCCACCCGGACTGCATTTTGGCGCGATACTCCTTGAGCGACAGGCGTCGCTCCGCTGCCGGCGTAGCGAGACAGAATGCCGCATGGATGACGGCGATGGTTAGAACAACATGTCGAATCGATGAATTACGCATAAGATGTTTCCCAAAACTACTTCCCGGGGGCGACAGCCGCACCACCCGGTTGTACGCCATCCAATCCCAATTGCTCAACCAGAATCTCCGCCACGTCCAGCACGCGGGTGGAATCGTTTTGCGTCGCCACGCCGTCAGTCATCATCGTCAGGCAGAATGGACAGCCGACCGCAACGGTCTTGGCCCCGGTGGCCAGCGCTTCTTTGGCGCGCATGGTCGAAACGCGTTTCTTCGGGTCTTCCTCCATCCACATCCGCCCGCCGCCCGCGCCGCAGCAAAAAGTTTTCTCCCGGTTGCGCGGCATTTCGGCAACGCCGCCCCCGGCCGCGTTCAAGAGACTACGCGGCGCGGTGTGAATGCCGTTAACACGGGCGAGGTAACATGGATCGTGGTAGGTGACCGGCTCGCCGTTCGCCTTCGCGGCGTCCGTTTTCAGGCGACCGGACGCGGCGAGTTCTTCTAAAAGCTGCGTATGATGGACAACCTCGTAGCTCCCGCCGAACTGCGAGTAATCTTTCAGCAAGGTGTTCAGGCAATGCGGGCAATGGGCCACAATCTTGCGCACTTTGTATTTCGCCAGCGTCGCGATATTCGCCTGCGCCAGTTCCTGAAACAGAAATTCGTCGCCCAACCGCCGCGCGGAATCACCGGTGCACTTTTCTTCGCGCCCGAGGATGGCGAAGTTGACGTTCGCATGCTTGAGCAACTTGACCATGGCCCGCGCCACGCGCTGCGCCCGGCGATCGTACGACCCGGCACAGCCAATCCAATAGAGCAACTCGAAGCTCGGGTTCTCCTTCACCGTTGGCGCGCCCAAACCTTCCGACCAATTGCCCCGCTCCGCGGCCGGCAAGCCCCAGGGATTCCCGCTCGATTGCATCCGCCGCAGCGCCGTCGCCGCCGTGCCGCTCAACGCGCCTTCGCCAACCCGATTGCGCCGCATGTCCGTCAGCAGCGTGACAGGATCAATCCGCACCGGGCAAACCCGCGCACAAGCGTTACACGTCGTGCAGGACCACAACGTTTCGATGTTGATCGTGTCATCGTGAACGGCGCGCTTCGCGCTGGTATTCCCTCGCCCTTCCGAGGGGAGAGGGCCAGGGTGAGGAGTCGGAGTCGCCGTGAGATTGAAAGTCATCAACGCCTTCAAGTCCTGCACCACGCGCTTGGGCGAAAGCGGCTTCTCGGTCGCAAAAGCCGGACATGCGTCCTCACACCGCCCGCACTCCATGCACGCGTCCAGGCTGAGGAGCTGCTGCTGGCTGAAATGCTCGATGGCGCTCACGCCGATGCGCTCGGTCTTTTCCACTTCCTCCATCGTCATTGGCATCATCCGACCCAATTCCGGCTTCGCAAAAAATAGATTCAATGGTCCGACGATGATGTGCAGCAGTCGCGTGTAGGGAATCGAGGCAATGAAACCAAATACCAGCAAGCCATGCAGCCACCAGATGACCTGATGTGCTGAACGCGCGCTGGTTTCACTGATGCCGGCAAACCAGCCCGAGACCCAAAGCCCCACCGGCGAACAATGAGCCGCCAGCCCGGTCGGTTGCTGCCAGACGATGCGCAGGCCTTCCACCAAATAACCGCTGATCCCGATGGCGAGAAACGAAATGATCACATACCCATCCGTCGCCCGATGCCCCACGCTCGCGGGCCGGCGCGTCCGTCGCCAGAAAAACAAAATGCAGCCGAGGAGGAATAACAGCCCGAACACATCCAGCGTGAACTCGTAGATGACGTAATAAGTCCCGTGATGAAATTGCAGCGACTTGGAAATCCAACCGGCGATGTGATCAATCTCGAGCAAAGTCGTGCCGAAAAACAATATCATGAATCCAGCGAACAGCGAGAGATGCGCCCACGTCGGCAGACCACGCCCACGCACGCGTTGCTGGCCCAGCCCGTCCTTGAGCAAGCGGCTCAGTCCCGGCTTCAGCTTGGCGACGATTTGTTGAACTCCCCCAGCAACGAGTTCGCGCACGCCGATGGGCGTTCCCTGTCGCCACAGCTTGAACCGTCGCCACAGGCCATAAGCAAACACCGCCATCGTGACCACGGTGAGGAGGTAAAAGACCACCTGGGCGGCTTGGGAAATATTACCGAAGGTCTGGCGCGTAGGCGTCATTCTGCGTCATCGTAGGCTGGCGCACGGTCTGCGGGCAATTCCATTCCCTGTGGCCTCGACTGCTTTTCCCCTCGCATCCCAGCGGCGCCGCCACTTATCTTAACGCCGCTATGACAGCCCTCCGAATTGCTTCGCTCCGGCTCTGCGTCGCCATCGCCAGTCTCACCACTTTGGGTGCTAACGGCGCGCAACTGCTCGATGATCGTGAGGTCACCATCCATTCCGCCCGCGAGGTTGCCGCCAAACGCCGCGCGCTGATTCAATTCATCTGGGGCAAAGACGGTTTCCCCAAGCAGCGATTGCCCGATGTCGTGATGACCAACGTCACCAGCCCGGTTAAACAACTCGCCGACCTCGCACGCGTGGTTGAATTCCGCATGGATCTCGCGCCGGGATTGCAAGGGTTGGCTTACCATTTCCTTCCGCAACGGCCGAACCGCGAGCTGGTCGTCGTCCACCACGGTCACGCCTGCACGCTGGACGACGATCCCGCGCCGGAAGACAAAGGCTACGGCCTGCAACGCACCATCGCCGCGCTCTTGCGGGAAGGCTACGGCGTGCTCGGCGTCTTCATGCCGCACATGCGGCCCGGCGATTGCAAAGGTGGACACGACGCCATGTTTCAGATTCAAACCACCGGCAGCCCGATGAAATTCTTTCTGGAGTCCACTGCCATCGGTTTGAATGAGGTCAAGCACCGCAGTCGCGCGGACAAGTTTTCGAGCTACCGCAAGTTCCACATGACCGGCCTCTCCGGCGGCGGCTGGACAACCACGGTTTACGCCGCAATCGATCCGACAATTCAATGCAGCTTTCCGGTGGCGGGAACGATTCCGCTCTACCTGCGCACGCGCGGATCAGTCGGCGACCGCGAGCAATTCGACACTGCGTTCTACAGCATCGCCGGTTATCCCGATCTCTACATCCTCGGTTCACAAGGCAAGGGCCGCAAACAAGTGCAAATCCTCAACCGTCGTGACGACTGCTGCTTTGGCGAGGCGCAACATGACCCCGACACTACGCGCATGACCTACGCGGAATCATTGCGCGCTTACGAAACTCGGGTGGGTTCGGCGCTGAAGGAGATCGGGAACGCTTCGTTCCGCGTTCACATTGATGAGAAGGCGCCGAGCCACATGATCTCGCATCACGCCATCGAAGATGTGATTTTGCCCGAACTCCGGAGCCGCAAATAGCCCGCGCCGCCGGCGACGCGGCGGCTACTTCTTCAGCTTCTCTGTCAGTTCTGGCACGGCGGTGTAAACGTCCGCCACCAATCCGTAATCGGCCACTTCAAAAATCGGTGCGTCCGGATCTTTGTTGATCGCGACGATGACCTTCGTGTCCTTCATTCCCGCGAGATGCTGAATCGCGCCTGAGATGCCAACCGCGAGGTATAGATCCGGCGCCACAATCTTGCCGGTCTGCCCCACTTGCAGAGAATTCGGCGTGATACCGCTGTCCACCAACGCGCGCGACGAACCCACGGCCGCTCCCAGCGCGTCAGCCAATCCGCCGACGAGGCGCTCGAAGTCCTCGGCGTTCTTGATCCCGCGTCCGCCGGAAACCACGATCCGTGCCTCGGTCGAATCAGGCCGACCTGCAACCTTGGCCGCACAACCGGCGCTCTC
>CAYWCK010000152.1:0-11166 GCA_964456685.1 uncultured Bifidobacteriaceae bacterium
GCACGTGGTGTGCTGCCCGGCAGCACCGGCGGTGGCGCGGCCGGACGCGGCGCATAAGGACTCCCGGAGATTACTGAAGAAAATGGAGTCACGGTCGCCGGTGAAGCCAGCGGTGTCGGGGCACTCACGTTCCAAGTGGAAGGTGACGAGGCGCGGGGATCGAGCATCTTCTGTTTGAATTCCTGCATGCGCAAATCGCGCGCCGTATCCCGCACGACCGGTTCAGAGAATTCACCGCCGCTGAAGTTGAACGACCCATCGCCAAGGTTGCCGGTGATCGTCGAATTGGGATCGCCCAGCGGCTTTACGTAGTCAAAGGCACCAGTACGTTTGGGTTCGTTCCCGGTCGTACTGAGCAGCGATTTCGATTCCGCCGCCCTGCCCTCCGGTTCTCTCTCGTCAGCCCCAAAAGTAGTCTTATCATCGCCCTCGCCCTGGCGTAGCCAGCTTGGCAAGGCATCGGCCCCCGCTTGGTTGGTGGCGCCGGGCGCACGCGATTTTTCCATGCGCTCCAGATAGCGCTCGAAAGTCGTCATGGGCTTTTTCAGTTCGCCTTCCCGGGTGAATTGGGGCAGGTCCAACATCTCCTCGGCGGTGGGCAAACCATAAATCTCTTCCGGAGTGCTGAATGCCCAGTTCTTGCGGCGCTCTTCGGCCATTTTGGCCTGTTTGCTCTTGATCACGGGCGGCGGGCGGCGGACGGGGGAAGCGTACACGCCACCCATGGAATCATCGGCACCGAAAAGTTCGAATGGCTTACGTACCGCCGTATCAAGGTCCCCGGGCGATGCTTTGGGTGTGGGCAACCGGCCCGGCGCATTGGTCCCGGCCGCGGCCGCGGTCGGTTCGGTGAAATTGATCGGGGCAACTTGTTTCGGAGGCGCTTTACGCCGCTCGAATTCGCTCGCTTGACCGGCGCGCATGGCAGCGGCGACCCCAAAGAACAGGGCCATTCCCACCACAAATTGCCGGCAAACCAGATTCATGAACGAATCAATCGTATTGTAACACCAAAGTCGCGTCAAAGCTCATCTCCGAACGCACAGACAGTGGACCTCGCACTTCGGTTGAACGTTCAAGAATAGAAGTAGCCCAATTCCCGTAACGACGCGTAATCCTTCGCCCGCTCCGGGGTGGCGCGGCCAAGAATCACGTGGTCAAGCACATCAATCTTCAGCAGTTGCCCGGCACGAATGAGATCCCGCGTCACTTTGACGTCCGCTTCGCTGGGTGTCGGGTCGCCGCTGGGATGGTTATGTGCCAGGACGATGGCGGACGCATTGGCGGAGATTGCCGCCTTGAACACCTCGCGCGCGTGCACCAGCAAAGTGTCCACCGTGCCGTCGGCGATTTCTTCCACGCGAATCAGCCGTCGCCGGGTGTTCAGCAGCAAGACCTGAAGCGTCTCCACTTCCTTGACCAGATTTTGTCCCTTCAGCAACGCCACGACTGCTTCCGGGTTGTCGAGCACGGGCGATTCCCGTTGCAATTCCTCCGCCATCTTTCGCGCCAGCGTGAAGGCAGCCAGCAATGTCACCGCCTTGTCGCGTCCGATACCTTTGACTTTCTGCAAGTCATCCACCGACGCCCGCGCCAGGGACTGCAACGAACCGAACTTTTTGAGCAACTGCGCCCCGACCTCGACCGCATTCGCCCCGCGCAACCCGGTGCGCAGCAAGATCGCAATCAGCTCCGCATCCGTTAACGCACCCGGCCCCTTCGCGGCGAGCCGTTCGCGCGGCCGCTCGCTGGCGGGCTGATCTTTAATGCGCAGCACGTGGGACACAAAAAGGGTTTAGCCTCGAAAAGCTGGGAACACACGAAAAATTTAAGCCTCGTCCGGCGTGCGACCGCTTTCAAGCCACGATGAAAGCGGCGAATTCCGCGTGGTAGTGGGGAGGAATGCGCGCTTTGAAACGCGCCGTCTTGCCGCTGTAACGTCGCTCCAACACCTGCCCCACCTTGTGCAACCGCGCGATCAGCGCCGCCTGCTCGTGCGGAATTTTCAAATCCAACAGCTCCCGCTCCGGACGGATCTGCGTGCCGATTTCCGCCAGCAACTCGTCGGTCCCCACGCCTTTCGTCGCCGAAATCGCCACCGAGTTCGGATATAATTCCTGCAATCGCGTGAGTGTGTTCCCGATGTTCAGCTGATCCACTTTATTGAAGACCATCATCGTGGGTTTGTCACCCGCGCCGATTTCATTCAGGACGGAGTTCACCGCCGAAATTTGCTCGTCCACCTGTGGATGACTCACATCCACGACGTGCAGCAGCAAATCCGCCTGCACAACTTCTTCCAACGTGGCCTTGAAGGCTTCGACCAATCCGTGCGGCAGCTTGCGGATGAAACCCACCGTGTCTGTCAGCAAAATGTTTTGGTTGGTCGGCAACCGCAGCCGGCGCGTCGTCGGATCGAGCGTGGCGAATAAAATATCCTTCGCCAGCACGTCCGCGCCGGTGAGCCGGTTGAGCAAGGTGGATTTGCCCGCGTTGGTGTAGCCCACGATGGAGGCCAACGGCCATTGCGCACGTTGCCGCCCGGCGCGCTGCGTCTCGCGCTGGCGGCGCACGGCGTCGAGATCGCGTTCGATGCGATCAATCCGTTCACTCACCTTGCGGCGGTCGGCTTCGAGCTGGGATTCACCTTCGCCACCGCGCATGCCGATGCCGCCTTTTTGCCGCGACAAGTGACCCCAGAACCGCGTCAGCCGCGGCAACAAATGCTGGAGCTGCGCCAGTTCAATCTGGAGTTTGCCTTCGCGGGTGCGAGCGCGCTGCGAGAAGATGTCGAGAATCAGCGCCGTGCGATCAAGGATCTTGGCGTTGAAAATCTTTTCGAGGTTGCGCGTCTGCGCAGGCGAAAGCTCATCATCAAAAATGACCGTATCCACCTCGTGCTGGCCGCAAAAAGCGGCCAACTCCTCCGCCTTGCCTTTGCCAATGTAGGTGGCGGCGTTGGGCGCTTCGAGCTTCTGCGTGCCCTCGCCGACGATCTCGCCCCCGGCGGTCTCGGCGAGTTCGCCCAACTCATCCAACGACTCGCGCATCGCGGACGTATCGCTGGATTTCAATTCCACCCCGACGAGAAAAACTCGTTCCGTGCGGGTGTCTCGGGTCTGGATTAAGGCTTTCAACTGGGTTCAGGCACAAAGGCCACGATGAGCGAGAGGCGGTTCAAGCCGAGCAACGCATGATCAGCGCCGTATAGGGAATACGGACGAGATCATGACGGATGTAAGTTTCCACCTTGCCAAATTGACGTGCGGCCAGCTTCACGAATTCCTCCTTCGGCCGGACAAACTTGCCACGATCGCGCTTGAGCATCCAACGGGCGAGCTTGGTCTGCTCCGGTACGAAACAACCATCGCACGTCACAAAGCGCCCGCCGGGCCGCATGGAGCGGGCGGCCAGTTCGATCAACTTTGCCGCGCGCTCGTCATCAAGGTGATGCAACACGCCCGTGGCCAGAACGAGATCGAACGTGCCTTTCTCCTCCTCCAGCGCGGTCAGGCCGACGTCGTTGCAAAAGAAACGCCCGCGATTGCCAAACCGCTTCTTGGCGGCCTCGATGTATTCCGGGCTGAGGTCGAAGCCGGTGTATTTCACGTCCGGCAGATATTCCAGGATGTCGCCCGGGCCGCAGCCGATGTCGAGCACCTTCTCGCCGGGCTTGGCCTTCACGTATTCGGTCGTGTAGATCTTCCGCACATCGCCCCCGACGATCAGGAAAAACAGGCGGTAAGCGGCGGGGATTCCCAGCACCGAAATCAATTTATCGAGCAGCTTCATGCGGCAATAATTCGCAGAGATGCAGGCTACCGGCCATGCGCACGATGGTCAATGTTCAACGCGGCGGCCGGTTTCTGCTGATTGACTCCCATGCCCCGGGGCTGCAACTCTATGCCGGTAAACGGCAACCCATGCAAACGGACATCACGGCGACCGCCAGCCAATCCCCCGCCCAACCGCGGCCGGATGTGTCCATCGTCATTCCGGTTTACCAAAACGAACTGAATCTGCCGGACACCTTTCCCGCCTTGAACGCCGTGCTGGATCAGTTGCCGGCGGGCATGACGGCCGAGTTTGTTTTCGTGAACGACGGTTCGTCGGACAATTCGCTGGCCGAACTGGCGAAAATCCGACAGGCCAGCAAGCGGCCGGTGATCGTGGTGGATTTGATGCGCAACTTCGGACAGGTCGCGGCGCTATTTGCCGGATATCGCGCCGCGCGCGGCCGTTCGGTGGTGACCATTTCCGCGGACTTGCAAGACCCGCCCGAATTGATCCTGGAAATGGTCAAGGTTTGGCGCGGAGGCGAAAAACTCGTGCTCGCCGTGCGCGCGGACCGCGAAGAAAATTGGTGGCGGAAGTGGACTTCCTGGGTCTTTTACGCGGCCATGCGCAAGTTTGCCATCCCGACCGTGCCGATCGGTGGATTTGATTTTTTCCTGATGGACCGCCAGCTCCTCGACATGATGCTCTCCGTCAACGAGCGCAATGTGTTCCTGCAAGGCCAGGTCCTCTGGCCCGGCGGCAAACCGCACGAAATTCCTTACACCCGCCGCCCGCGGCTGAAAGGCAAAAGCCAGTGGAAGCTTGGACGCAAGATCAGTTACTTCCTCGACGGCTTCACGGCCTACACCGCGTTCCCGCTGCGCCTCGCCATCTGGGCGGGCGCCGGTTTCTGCGTGCTGGCGGTGCTGGTGTCCGCCGCCCTCGTGTTGCAGCGCATTCTTTACGGCACCGCGATCATGGGTTGGACCTCGCTCATGATTGTCATCCTGCTCGTGGGCGGAGTTCAGATGCTCACCATCGGCGTGCTCGGCGAATATCTCTGGCGCACGCTCGAACAAACGCGCACCCGCCCGATGTATCTCGTGAAACAGGTGCTCACGAATGACGCTCATAATCCGGAGGATTCTGCGCGGTGAGTTCCCCCGCCAAGCTCGTCATCTGGGGCGCGGGTGGCCACGCCCGGGTCGTCGCTGATCTGGTGCGTCGCCAAACAAAATACGCACTCGCTGGTTTCATCGATGACGCCCAGCCCGGACGCAAAGGGGAAACTTTTTGCGAGGCCAAGATCCTCGGCGGACGCGACGCGCTGGCGCAACTTCGCAAGCAGGGCGTGCGCAAACTCCTTGTGGCCATTGGCGATAATCCCACTCGGCTCAAATGTGCCGCCGCCGCGCGCGAATTGGGTTTCGAACTCGCCACCGTCATCAGTCCAGCGGCCGATGTGGCGGCCGGAACCAAAATTGGTGCCGGCACCGTCATCTGTTCAGTCGCCGTAGTCACACCCGGCGTCTGCTTGGGCGACAACGTCATTCTCAACACCGCTTGCAGTGTGGATCACGATTGCCAGATTGCCGATGGCGCGCACATCTGCCCCGGCGCGCACCTCGCGGGCAACGTCAGCGTTGGCCGCGCCGCTTGGATCGGTATCGGCAGCGCCGTGATTGAAGGAATCAAAATCGGTGACGGCGCGTTGATCGGCGCCGGCGCGGCGGTGGTGCGGGACATTCCCGCCAACGTCCTGGCCGTGGGCGTGCCGGCGCGCGTGGTGCGCAAACTGACTCGCAAATGATGCATAAGCAGAAGCTACAAGATTTGGTGGTGGCCGGCGGCCAACCGGCGTTTGAAAACAAACTCCACGTCGGGCGACCGAACCTCGGCGACCGCGCGGCGCTGATGCAGCGGCTCAACGACGTGCTCGACCGGCGCTGGCTCACCAACTCCGGCGAATACCTCCGTGAATTCGAGCGGCGCATCGCTGCGTTCACCGGCGCCAAGCATTGCATCGCCATGTGCAATGGCGAGAGCGCGCTGCAGATTGCGATCAAGGCGCTGGGCATGAAGGGCGAAGTCATCGTGCCGGCGTTCACTTTCGTCGCCACCGCCCACGCGTTGCAATGGCAGGAAATCACACCCGTCTTTGCGGATGTCGATCCCGTCACGCACCTGCTTGATCCCGCCAGTGTCCGCCGCCGCATCACGCCGCGCACAACGGGCATTCTCGGCGTGCATCTCTGGGGGCAGCCGTGTCGCACGGGCGAGTTGCAGTCGATCGCCACGGAACACGGATTGAAATTGTTGTTCGATGCCGCACACGCGTTCGGCTGCGAACACGAAGGCCGCATGATCGGCAGCTTTGGCGACGCCGAGGTCTTCAGTTTTCACGCCACCAAGTTCGTCAACAGCCTCGAAGGCGGCGCCATCGTCACCAACAACGACGACCTCGCCCGCACGGCGCGCATGATGATGAATTTCGGTTTCGTCGGGTTCGATGACGTGCGCTACGTGGGCATGAACGCAAAGATGAACGAGTTCAGCGCCGCCATGGGCCTGACTTCGTTGGAGGCGATGGAAAAATTCATCGCGCTGAACCGGCGCAATTACCAGCTCTACCACGAGCACCTCGCGGGCATTCCCGGCGTGCGTCTGCACGAATACAAACCTACGGGACGGTTCAATTACCAGTACCTGCTCGCGGACGTTTCGCCGACCGAATGTCCGCTGTCCCGCGACCATTTGCTGGATGTGCTCTGGGCCGAGAACGTGGTGGCGCGACGTTATTTTTATCCCGGCGTCCACCGCATGGAGCCGTATCGCACGCTTTTCCCCGATGTCGCCGCGCACCTGCCGCAGACCGAGCGCATTTGCGCCGGCGTGTTGGTATTGCCCACGGGCGAAACGCTGGCGCCGGAGGATATCGTGCGGCTCTGCAACATCATTCGCGTGGCGGTGCAAAACGGGGCGGAACTGACGCAGCGATTGGCACAATCGCCCTTCCGCGTGCATCACCCGATGATTCGGTAAGCTGCTACTTCGATTCGGTCGGGGCGATGCGCTTAACCAACCAGGTGCGCTGTTGGCCAAGAATCGCCGGCTCGGCGTTGGTGGTGCCGAGAAGTTTCGCCTGAAACTCGGCATGATGCGGCAGCACCCACTCGAATGTCTGGCCGGTGTCGTCATCCACCGCGAGAAATTCGTCGGGCAAATCCTTGCAGCGCGCCACCTCTGCTTTCTGATATTTCGGGTACCACGCCTGGAAGAATCGCTCCATGCACTTGGTATACCAGCCGGTGCTCGCGTCGGCTGCGTCACGGTCAATCAACAGCAGGTAACGCCGGCCTTCGCCGTACACGACGCGATGCACGAAGCCCCAGGAGCCTTCGAAAACCATTGGCAGATTCTTGAAGCCGTAATCCACGTCCGTGTACGCGCTCGCCGGTCGGGGGGGATTTTTCTTCGCGCGCATCGGCTGGAAGATCAGGCAGAACAGCAGCACAAGGCACCAGGCGGCGTTGGCTACAAAGGGCGAAACGCGGCGCTGGAAAATGGGTTTCACGTCGCGCAGCCGATAGACCGTGATCAGCAACAGTGTGGTCATCAACACCCACGCCGCCGTGCAGGGGAAGATGTAGCGCCGCATGTAAAGCGGCGGCTGACGCACCATCGAGATGCACCACGTGCCCACCGGCACGCTCATCAACGCCAGCGCCACCAGCGCCAGCGCGGTCCAGCCCAGCGGTGCGTGGATGCGGTCCAGTTCACTGCCGGCGGCGCAACGCGAGTTGCAAACCATCACCAACGCACCAAGCAAAATGATCAGCATCACAATCAAAGCCACCGGCGCATCCAGCCCGAGTTCGCTGATGAAAAACCCAAGCGTGTAATAACCCGGCGGCGTCCACACGCCCACGGTCACCGAACGGATTTGCTGAAGCGTTGTGGGAATCCACGCGAGAAAGGTCGCCCATGCGGCGAGCCATGTTCCAAAGACCTTCCAACGAATTTCCCGGCGCAGCCAGTCCGAGGCAAACAAAGCCACGAATAACATACCGCTGTAAAAGCAGCCGTAGAGATGAGTGTAAACGAGGGCGCAGTTGACCAGAAAGACGGCCAGCAATCCGCGCCCGCGCACCGGTCCGCCCGCGCTCAGGCGCAGCACCACCGCCACCCCGAGCGCAACCAGCAGGAACAACCAGCCATAGTAACGCGCCGTGTTCATGAACATGAACACGTCACGCCCCAGCCCGATGATCAGCATCACTCCCAGCGCCGCCAGTCGCCGCCCCGCCAGCGGGCGCAGCGCGAAAAACAAAACCCAGGCGGCGGCGGTCACGGAAAAGCCGGACAGCGCGCGCATGGCCAGATCACCGTTACCGGCCACCCGCGCGATCAGCCATTCCAGCGTGAAATAAAGCGGCGGATTCAATTCTCCACCGCGCCGCACCGCCTGAAACATTTCGCCGTAGTTCGGATTCGAGGCCAGGATCGAGGTGAACAGCTCGTCGTGTCCCAGGAATTCCTTGCGCGTCTGCCAGACTGTGCTGATCAATAGACACGCCGTCATCGCGACGAGGAAAAACCATTCCCACGCTTTCGTGGGTTCGGCGAAACGCACTTCCGATGCGGATGTCGCGGAGTCTGAATTCACGGCGCGTGAGCATGACGACGCCTCCCGGCATCCGCAAGTGGCAATCATACCGGGCTCAGCCCAGGTTCACGGGATCGATGTCAACCGTCAGCGCCACGTCCTCCGGCAGCGAGAGGTGCGTCTGCATTTGCGCCAGGGCCAGGCTCAGCCGGCTCATCGCCCGGGTCTGGAGCATGAGTTGGTAGCGGTAGAAATTTTCGGCGCGCAACAGCGGCGCGGGCGCCGGGCCGGAGATTTTCAGATCGCGAAAGTGAGCGGAGGAAAAAGTGGGCGGGTGGGATTTGGCCTCAGTCACCGGCAGCAGCTCTCCGCTCTCACTTTCCCACTTTTCCGGTTTTCCGCTTTGCTTGGGCACTTTGCCCAGCAACTTCTCCACCTCCTTGCGCACGTGCTCCGCGGAAAATTTCACTTTGTCCTCGTTGTGCCCCTTCAGCGTGAGCAGCGCCACGCGACTTGCGGGCGGATATTTCAACTGCTCGCGAAACTCAATCTCCTGTTCGTAGAAACCCACGAAGTCATGGCGACGCGCGAATTGAATCGCTGGATGAAAAGGAGTGAACGCCTGCACGAATACTTCCCCCTCGACGTCGCCGCGGCCGGCGCGGCCGGCGACTTGCGTGAGGAGCTGGAAGGTGCGTTCGCCCGCGCGAAAATCCGGCTGATGCAGCGCCATGTCGGCGTAGATGATTCCCACCAGCGTGACGTTCGGAAAATGCAGCCCCTTCGCGATCATCTGCGTGCCGATGAGGATGTCGATCTTGCCCGCGCGGAAATCCCCGAGCACTTTGCGATAATCCTCTTTACGTTTCATCACGTCGGCGTCCATGCGCCGCACGCGCGCCTGCGGAAAGAGTTTGCCCAGCACGTCCTCGACTTTCTGCGTGCCGAGGCCGGTGTAACGAATCGTCGGATTGCGGCATTTCTCGTTCGGACACGCCGCCGGCACGGCTTCGGCATAACCGCAGATGTGACAGCGCAACGCCTGTTCCGGCCGGTGATACGTCAAAGCCAGGCTGCAATTCGGACAGTTCGCCACGTAACCGCACTGGGTGCATTCGAGCGCCGTGGAGTAACCGCGCCGGTTCAAAAACAAAATCGTTTGCTCCCCGCGCTCAAGCCGCTGCGTGATCGCTTCCTTGAGCTGCGGCGAGAAAATCGGCGGGCCTTTGCCGCCGCGCGCGGCCTGCCGCATGTCCACGACGCGAACGTAAGGCAACTTCTGATCATCCACGCGCTCGGGCAATTCGAGCAGCGCATATTTGCCCTTCTGACAGTTGAAATAACTCTCCAGCGACGGCGTGGCCGAGCCGAGCACCACGACCGCTCCCTCCATCTGTCCGCGCATGATGGCCACGTCGCGCGCGTGGTAACGCGGGGCTTCCTCCTGTTTGTAAGTGTGCTCGTGCTCCTCGTCCACGATGATCAACCCCAGCGGTTCGACGGGCGCAAAAATCGCCGACCGGGCGCCGATGACAATGCGGGCCCGGCCCTGACGGATTTTGTGCCACTCATCATGCCGCTCGCCGGCGCTGAGATGCGAGTGCAACACCGCCACGAGGGTCTGCAATTTTCCGGTGCTGAAACGCGCCTTAAATCGCTCGACGGTCTGGGGAGTGAGAGAAATTTCCGGCACGAGCACGATCGCACCTTTGTCTTGTTCCAGCGCATGCGCGATGGCTTGGAGGTAGACCTCCGTCTTGCCCGACCCGGTGACGCCATGGAGCAGGAACGTGCTTCCGGCATCTTGCCGGAAGTTCAAACTCAATTTCTTTGGCGTGCTCGAACCTTCGACCTTCAGACCAAACGCGGCATCCAATTCAAAACTCCCCCGGCCCAGGCGAAACATCCCTGCTTTCAAGTGGGCCTCCGTCGGGTTTGAATGAATGTAGGCTCGAAATCTTTCGAACTGCGAAACACTCCGCACCAAATGATCAAACGACTCGTCTTGCCAGAAAGCGCCGGTCCGGTTCAGCAGCTCATTGGCCTGCTTCGCCGTAAATGATTTCCAGGAATGAAGGATTTGCTCGAGGGAATGGCCGGCTGCTGGACGCACCAGCAGATGAACGTGGTTTGGCATAACGACGAAGTCAGCCAGTTGATACCGTTCGCCATCGAAATGCATTAGCGCCTGTTCCACCAATTCTGCCACGGGTCGGAGTTTTAAATGGCACGCACCGTAACCGGCGTTGAGCATGCGTTCCATGGCTTCGGTGAAGCGCGCGTGATACTCATGCCAGGTTGGCTCGTCCCACGGTTCGGGATGATGGGAGCGCCAGATGTCTCGCTCCGCGGACCAGGCTTTCAATCGGTCTTGCGCAAGGGAATCCGCGAGGCGGAAGGTGACGAAATACATCTTCTCTGCCTGTCGCCAATGCGGCAGCCAACCAGCGTACCGCGAAGTTTCAGCCGCGCGGGTGAAAAAGGGCGAAATGGAAGCGGGCTGGTCAATCGCGCGGGCGTTGGAAGATGGATCTTCCGGCAGGATGCCGGAAGCACGTTGCTGCGCGGCTTTGATCTTCGCCAAAGCCGCAGCTTGTTTCGCATTCAGCTCCAGCGGCTGCGTGGGCAGAATGTGTTCGTTCGCGTAGGGATCGCGTTCGGAAATTTGCGGGGCAATCGCAACCAGTCCGCGATCTTCCAGCTTTTTCACGGTCGCGCCCGTGGTTTCGGCAAGCTTGAGCAGTTCGGTCAGGGAAATCTCCCGTCGCTCCTCAATCAGGTTG
>CAYWCK010000153.1:0-11117 GCA_964456685.1 uncultured Bifidobacteriaceae bacterium
CCACGCTCGACACGATGTGCATGACGTGGCTGTAACGCTCGATGATCATCAGGTCCTTCACCTGCACGCTGCCGAAGTCGCACACGCGCCCGATGTCGTTGCGCGCGAGGTCCACGAGCATCACGTGTTCGGCGCGTTCCTTCGGGTCGGCGAGGAGTTCCTTTTCCAACGCGGCGTCTTCCTCGGCTGTCTTTCCGCGCCAGCGGGTGCCGGCGATGGGACGAATTTCCACCTGCCCATCCTCGCTGCGAACATGAATCTCCGGCGACGCGCCAACGAGCGAGAAGCCGTCCAGTTCGAGCAGGAACATGTAGGGCGAGGGATTGACCGAACGCGCGGCGCGATACACGTCCACCGGACACGCTTTCGTCTCCACGCTGAAGCGCTGCGCGCCGACGACCTGGATGATGTCGCCGGCGGTGATGTATTTCTTGGACTCCGTCACGGCAGAGAGAAATTTTTCCTTCGCCATGTTGGAGGTGAACGGCAGCGAGGGAACTTCCGCCGGAACGGAAACCGGCACGTGCTCGGACGGTTGTTCGAGCAACGAAAGCAGACGCTCGATTTCTTCCACGGCGCTTTCGTAGGCCTCCGTCGGGCTGCTGGCCTCGTCAATCGCCGCATTCACAAGCACCGTGATGGTCTGGGCGACGCGATCGAACACGAGCAACTGATCCGCGACGATGAAATACATCGTGGGCGTGCCGAGTTCGTCGTGCGCCGGACGCGGGACGACGGGTTCGACGTCGTGAATGAATTCGTAGCCGATGAAACCCACTGCGCCGCCGGTGAACCGGGGCAGGCCCGGCAGCGTGACCGGGCGATATTTCTTCATCACGCGTTCGACGACTTCGAGTCCGTCTCGAACCGTAGGACAGGCGTCGCGCCTGTCTCCGTTATTTTGTTCCGCTTGAGCGATTTCTTTTGAGTTAGAGACAGGCGCGACGCCTGTCCTACAGACTGCGAACGCTTCCACCACCTTCCCGCCTTCGATAACTTCAACCTTGCTGCCGGTCTGTTTGATCACGGCGCGCGGATTGCAGCCGACGAATGAGTAGCGTCCGAGGTGTTCGCCGCCTTCAACGGATTCGAAGAGGAAGGATTCGCCCTGGCCGCGGATTTTGCGATAGGCCGAGAGCGGCGTTTCGATATCGGCGAGAATGCGGCAGGTGACGGGGATCAGGTTGCCCTGACCCGCGAGCTTAAGGAATTCGTCCAGCGTCGGCGTTTGCATGGTCTTCAGTCTGGCGAGTATAACGGCGGCTGCGGCGGCTTCGCCAGACGGAAAGCAACGTGAACACGATCACCGCCACGGCATAAGCAATGATGCCCATCCCGATGCCTGTGGGCACAAGCAGCGCGTAGTCCCGCGTGGCACTGAACCAGACCACCGCCGCGCCAACCAAGAGGGTGGGCAAGGTATTACCCGCAAGACAAGAGAGGTAAAGGGTGATGGGCGTTTCGGCTGCGCGTTGCACGTACCAATCGCGATAACCTTCCTCCCCCATCGTGCGCATGAGCCAGGCGGATTGAAAATTCCGCGCCGCCACGAGCAGGCTGGCGGTGCTGACGACGATGGCCGAGAGCGGCCACAAGGCGAGCGAAGTCACCAAAACCACGTTCACCACGGCGCCCCATTTCCAACCGAGCCATTTGGCAATCGGATTGCCCTCGAGAACGAGGTGAGGCGTGGCCACCCAGGTGCTGAGGAAATCCATGCCGCGACTGAAGGCCAGCAGGGCCAGATAGATGAAATACTCCGGGCTGGCGAAGGGAACGGGGTCTTCCATGGAAAGCGGGTGGGGCGAGGCAGCTGATCCCGCAGCGCGGGACGCGGACGCTCGCCCCACCGAGAATCACTTCTTCTTGTACATCTGCTCGGGCGTGAGCAATTGCGGTTCGGTCGTTTTGAACGCCTCGCCCTTGCCTTCGACGGAGCGAAAGAAACACGACTTGTAGCCCTCGTGACACGCCGGACCATTTTGTTCGACTTGAATGAGCAGACAATCGCCGTCGCAATCGAAAGCCACGTCCTTCACCGTCTGGGTGTTGCCGCTTTCCTCGCCCTTCATCCAAAACTTTTGCCGCGAGCGGCTCCAAAAGTGGGTTTTGCCTGTGGTGATCGTCGCCTCGAGCGAGGCGCGGTTCATCCACGCCATCATGACCACGCGCCCGGTCTTTTGTTCCTGAATGATCGCCGGAATCAGCCCGGCGGAATCGAACTTCAATTTCTCATAGAAACTCATGGGGCAGATTGCACCATAATTTCGCGCAGGCAAGAAGCCCAATCTGGCGTGGCCCGGCCGATGCCGCCACCGCGCTTCATCTTCGCTTAAGGTTTGCCGGCGCAAAATGGTTCACGAAAAATGCCGCCCGTCCCATGATGCAACACCGCCAGCGCACGCTCTGGATCATTTGCTTGGTCGCCATTTGGATGACGACGGCCACCCTGGCTGGCGGCGTCACGCTGTCGGTAAAAGTCGCGCTGAAGGTGGCCGGCGAATCCATTCAGCCCGCTTCGTTGCGTTACGAGACTTCCGCCCGCGAAAATTTTTCCATCACCCGCGTCAGCTACCTGCTCAGCGATCTGGCGTTGCAACGCGCGGACGGATCGTGGCTGGAACTCACCAACCAAGTCGCGTGGCTCGATCTGGAAAAGGGCCGGGACGTCTGGCGCGTGGCGCAAGTCCCGGTGAATGAATATCGCAGTGTGCGCTTTCACGTGGGGGTCGATCCGGTGGCGAATCACGCGGACGTTGCCCGGTTGCCGGCCGATCATCCGTTGAATCCGAACCTGAATAGCCTGCACTGGAACTGGCAGGGCGGTTACATTTTCCTCGCGGTCGAAGGCAACTGGCGCAATGCCGCCGGCGCGCTCGACGGTTGGTCGTTTCATCTGGCGCGGGATACGAATCGGACCAGCGTCACGCTGGCGGCGGCGCTGGACCTCACCCGCGATGCGCAGCTCGAATTGAACTTCGATGTCGCCACGTTGCTGAACACGCCGCGGGCTGTGTCGTTGGCGAAAGATGGTTCTTCCACGCACTCGCGCGAGGGGGATCCGCTTGCGGCGGTGTTGGTGGCGAATCTGCCCGGGGCCTTTACCGTCCAGCGCGTCAGTGCGATGAATCCCGAGCAGGCCGCGGGCAAACTCGTGCAGCCACTCTACCTGCCGGAAACATTCACGCCGTACCCTTTTCAAATGAGCGCCAGCTTCCCGCTGCCGGATTTGCCGCGAGACAATCCACTCATCGCCGAACGGGTGGCGCTGGGTGAAATGCTCTTTCACGAGCAGGCGCTCGCGAAAGATGGCACGATTGCGTGTGCTTCCTGCCATGAAGCCGCGCATGCTTTCACCGATCCACGCAAGTACAGCCTCGGAGTGCGCGGCCAGGTGGGTACGCGGAACGCGATGCCGCTCTTCAACCTTGCCTGGAAAAGCGCCTTCTTTTGGGATGGCCGCGCCCCTTCGCTGCGCGCGCAAGCGTTGATGCCGATCGAGGATCACACGGAGATGGATGAAACGTTGACCAATGTGGTTGCGAAGCTGACGGCAAAAACCAATTACGCCGTGGCCTTCGCCGCCGCTTTCGGTGCGCCGGAAATCACGCCGGAAAAAATCGGGCTGGCCCTGGAGGCATTTGCGCTCACGCTCACTTCCTTCGACTCCAAGTTCGACCGGGCGCAAAGGGGCGAAGGTCAGCTCACCGAAGAGGAGCAGCGCGGGCTGACGTTGTTTCTGACGGAATACGATCCGCGCCGCGAGCAGTTTGGGGCCGATTGTTTCCATTGCCATGGCGGGCTGCTGTTCCAAAGCCAGACCTTCGCGAACAACGGGCTCGATTCCACCTTTGCCGATCCCGGCCGCGCGAAAGTCACCGGCAGGGAATCCGACCGCGGCCGCTTCGCCACACCGTCGCTCCGCAACGTCGCGCTCACCGCGCCCTACATGCACGATGGCCGCTTCCAAACCCTGGAAGAGGTGATCGAGCATTACAGCAGCGGCCTGAAACGCAGCGCCACGCTCGATCCCAATCTCGCCAAGCATCCCGATGGCGGCGTGCCGCTCTCGGCGGCGGACAAGCGTGCGTTGGTGGCATTTCTCAGGACTTTGACCGATCGGAAGGTCATCAACCCCGCCGCGGCCACGGCAAAATAATGCGCCGGAACTTGCCGGCTTCATGCGGGCTTAAGGTGGGCGGTGGTAGGCTCGCGGCATGAAATTGGAAGCAACGCCACACGTGGGGGGACAAATCCGACCGGTCCGCGCCCGCAGGATGGTGGTGAATGACAACGAAGGCGTTGCGAATTGTCTCGGCGGTCTGTTAGACGCCCAAGCTGCTGCAACAAAACTTTGAAACAAACAAGCCTGCATCCGCGTGATGCGGGCAAAACCAAAACCCCGAAAAAGAGAGACCCATGAAAATAAAAACGGCAGTTACCCTGGCTCTGGTGGCACTCGGCGCCTCCGCTTGGATGCTGATGGCTCAAGGCGAGGGCAAAGCACCTCGAGACGGCGAACGTCCGCCACCGCCCGGCCCGGGCGGACCGGGACCGCATCGTCCGCCACCCATTATCGCCGTGCTCGACGCGAATCACGATGGCGTAATTGACGCCAAGGAAATCGCCAATGCCAGCAAAGCGCTGCTCCAGCTCGATCAAAATGGTGATGGTCAGTTGACGCGCGAGGAATTGCGTCCGCCACTGCCGCCGGATGACTTTGATGGGCCGCCGCCCGGTGAAGGAGAAGGTCGCCCGCCCGGCCCGCCACCGGACGACCGGTGATGGATTCGCGCAAAGAAACGCAACCCGCGCGCTGAAACTTTTTGGTGCCGGGTTGCGTCTCGCTTTTTGATCGCCATGCATTTTCCACCAATCTTGCTCAGGGCTATTCTGACCTGCCTGCTGGGGATTGGTTGTGTTTCCGCCGAGGCCGCAGCGAAGAACATCCTGCTCATCATCGCGGACGACGTGGGAGCGGACGCGAGTTCGCTCTACAATGCGACGAACAACGGGGCCAAATTGCCGCCCACTCCCAACATTGCGTCGCTGGTCACGAACGGTGTGGTTTTTGCCAACGCGTACGCCAATCCCGTCTGTTCGCCAACCCGCGCGTGCATCCTGACCGGGAGATATGCGTTTCGCACCGGCATCGGCGACGCCATCACCGGGGCAGGTGGTCCGCAGTTGAGCGCGGCCGAGTTCACTCTCCCGGAGGCAATTAACGCCAGCGGCCTGGGCTATCACCTCGCGCAGTTTGGCAAGTGGCACCTGGCCGCGGCGCCGAACTCGCCGCTGAACGTGGGCGGGTGGACGAATTTTGCCGGCGTGCTGGCCGGCGCGGTTTCCAGTTACACCAATTGGAGCAAGACCGTGAACGGCACCACCACCGCGAACTATACGAACTATGCCACCACTGATTTGGTCAATGATGCCGTGGCGTGGATTCAGGCGCGGGGCACGAATCCGTGGCTGGCGTGGGTGGCGTTCAATTCGGCGCACACGCCGCTGCACAAACCGTCGGCGAGCCTGGCGCCGCACTATGCCTCGCTCACCGGCACGCAATTCGACATCAACAACAATCCGGAAAACTATTTCGACGCCATGATCGAAGCGATGGACACCGAGATCGGCCGGTTGCTGGCCGCGGTGGATCGCAGCCAGACGCACATTATTTTTCTGGGCGACAACGGTTCGACGCCAAACACCTTGCAGCCGCCTTACCCGGCCGGCCGGGGTAAGAGCACGCTCTACGAGGGCGGCATCAAAGTGCCCATGATCATTTCCGGTCCGGCGGTGGTGAACCCCAACCGCACGAATACGACCCTGGTTCATGCGGTGGATTTATTTGCCACGCTGCTCGAACTCGCCGGCACGAGCGTCAGCGCGGTGGTGCCGGCGGGAGTGGCGATTGATTCCCAAAGCATCGGGCCCGCGCTACAAGGCGCCACGGATTCCGCGCGGCGCGTCTATGTGGATCTGTTTGGCGTCAATTTGCTCACTGGCCAGGATGGCCGATGCTTGCGGGATGCGCGCTATAAACTCATCCAGCTCAATTCCGGGACGGAAGGTTTCTACGATTTGCAGAACGACCCGTACGAAGGGACCAATCTCCTCAGCGGCGCCCTTTCGGCGGAACAGAAGCTGTATTACGATCGATTGCAGTTCTGGTTATACGGCTACACCACCAACGCCGGTCCGCGCATCTCGGCGACGAGCTGGGCCGCCGAACAATTCTCCTGCACCCTGACGCAAGCGGCAGACTATGCCCTGTGGCGATGCGATGATCTGGCCAGCAGCTTTTGGTCGCGCGTGACGAATGCGTCGGCAACGACAAATGGCGCTGCCATCACGCTGACAGATGTTGCGCCACCGGTAACGCGGGCGTTTTACAGCGTGGTGAAGTAGGCGGGCCGTTTAGCGCATCGCACGCCGCAGCGCCGCGACACGTTTGTAGTCCACCGGGGAGGCAAGTTTGCCCGCGCGTTTCAGGGAACTGCCCACGATGACTCCGTCGGCGAAACGAAGGTAACTCTTCACATTCTCGACCTTCACGCCGCTGCCCAGCAGCAGCTTCGATTGCGGGCACGCGCGCCGCACGCGCTCAACATCACCGAGGTCGGCGGCCTGGCCGGTGCCGACTCCCGAAACGATCAGCGCATTCGCGAGGCCGCGTTCCACCGTGTCATGCGCGCTGTCTTCGATGGACCAGTTTCCCAGCGGCACGGCGTGTTTCACGTGAACGTCGGCGAAGATTTCCGTCTCCGGACAAATCCGCGCGCGATCGCGCAGCGTCTGGTACGCATTGCCTTCGATGAGCCCCTGGTCCGTGAGCATGGCGCCGGTGTGAATGTTGATGCGCACAAAAGTCCCGCCGCACGCGGCACATAAGGCCAGCGCGGCCTGAGCGTCGTTGCGCAGGACATTAAAACCGAGGGGCAGTTCCACGGCCGCACGCACGGCGCAACCGGCCGCGGTCATGGCCGCCACCGTTTCCGGCGCGACGCTGGATTTGGTGAAGGGAACGTCGCCAAAGTTTTCGACAATTAACGCATGAGCGCCGCCGCGCTCGTAGGCCCGGGCGTCGGCCACGGCGGAGTCAATCACGTCCTGCAGCCGGCCGCCGAATCTGGGTGCGCCGGGGAGCGGGCGCAGGTGGACGACGCCGATGAGGAGTTTGGGAGCGCGATCGAAGAGT
This sequence comes from uncultured Bifidobacteriaceae bacterium, assembly GCA_964456685.1. Classification (GTDB taxonomy): domain Bacteria; phylum Verrucomicrobiota; class Verrucomicrobiia; order Limisphaerales; family JADLHS01; genus CAYWCK01. Next base: position 7,199 of record CAYWCK010000153.1, read on the forward strand.
GATTTCATGCGGGAGATGGTTCTTCGCGGAGCTTCTTCAGGGCCGCCAGCGCGGCTTCGCTTTCCGCAGCTTTCTTGCTCTTGCCGGTGCCGCGGGCCAGTTCCACGCCGGCGTGATGCACGGTGCATTCGAACACGCGATCGTGATCCGGGCCGGTGGCGGACACGACGCTATATTGCGGCGCTTCGGCGGAGCGGGCCTGCAGAAATTCCTGCAGCTCGCCTTTCGGGTTTTCCAGGATCGGAATCACGCTCAGCTGGCCGAAGCCCGCGCGGAATTCGCGCAGGATGAACTCGCGGGCGGCCTCGAACCCGCCGTCCAGGAAGATCGCGCCCACGAGCGCCTCGTAGGCGTCGGCGAGTGCGGACGGCCGCTCGCGCCCGCCGTGCAATTCCTCGCCGCGGCTGACGATCAAGTGCGCGCCCAAGCCCAACGCGCGCCCGTGCACGGCCAGCGTGCGCCGGTTCACCAGCTTGGCGCGCGCCTTGGTCAACGGCCCTTCGTTGAAGTCGGGAAATTTTTCATACAGCTCGCGGGTCAACGCGAGTTGCAGCACGGCATCGCCGAGAAATTCCAGGCGCTGATTGTGCTGCACCGGTGTGCCTTGTTCGTGGGCGACCGAGGGATGCGTCAACGCGATGCGCAGCAGGGATTCGTCGCGAAAGGTGTAGGCGATTCGGGATTGCAGCGCGGCAAGGTCGGACACGGCGGGCAAATCAATTGGCGGGGGCGGATTCAACGGGAGCCGGGGTGGACGGCGTTTCATTTCCGGAAGCGGGCGCCAGCGCGACCGCTGGTTCCGCCGGCGGCGGTGGATTCAAACCATGCTCGAGCAAAGCTGCCACGTCCCGCTGGACTTCCTCCAGTTGGTCGAGATGCAGATCGGGATCGGTTATGGTGAACACGTCACCCGTCCGCGGCTGCTCGTAAATGAAAACCCGCTTGCCGTCGCGGATCACCTGTTCCTTCACCTTGAAGATGCGCTTCCGTTCCAGCATCACGGCAAGGATGTAGGTGGCCGGACCGTGCGTGGGATCATTCTGCTCGATGAGTTTGCGCAGCAAGGTCTCGGCGGTTTCCTTGTTCACGGCCTCGGTGACCGGGGGCGGGGCTTCGTAAACGCCCTGCCAGCAGGAAATAAATCCGTCCTGCGCCCGGGCATCACTGAACTTGGTCTGCCAGCACTCCGGGCAGACATCCTGCCGGCGAAATTCACTTTTGGTGTCAAACAACACCGTGTGATAAGGCTGCTTATCTACAAACGGCCGCGTGCAAGTCTCACAGCCGTGCGCCCGCGATTGGATGTTCCATTCGTTCATCAAAACAACTCTGCCCGGAATTATTGCGGACGAGCCGGCCAGCGCAATCTCAATCGCCGCGCGCGTCCCTACGGGAAGTGGCACAGGGAGCGCAATCCTTCCGCACGCGGGGGCTGTCAGGCACGATCAACTCGCTGCAGTTCTACCGCCCGCGAACGCTAGCCGGCCAAATTGGAACGTGCCTCCAGGAAAGCCTTCAACTCGGCGGCCGCTTTGCCGCCGAAGCCAGGCACCGCCGCGAGTTGCTCGACGGTGGCGGCGCGCAATCGCTGAACCGAGCCAAATTTTTTCAGCAGCGCGGCCTTGCGTTGCTCGCCGATGCCGGGGAATTCGTCGAGGATGCTCTCCGAGATTTTCTTGATGCGCAGCTGGGCGTTGTAGGAATTGGCGACGCGATGCGATTCATCGCGCACGCGCTGGAGGAGCTTCACCGCAGGATGATCGAGCCCGAGACGGAGCGGCTGGCTCTCCCCGGGGCGGTAAATCTCTTCGAATTCCTTTGCGAGTCCGATGACCGGGAGTTTTTCCAGTCCGAGCTTCGCAAGTTCCGCGCACGCGGCGCCAAGCTGGCCTTTGCCACCGTCGATGAGAATCAGATCGGGAAATGGCGATTGGCGGACGACGGATGTCGCATCGGCGGTCTTCGCTTGGTCATTTGAATTTCGCGTTTCGAATTCCTTCGCCCCGCGCCGCACGCGGCGACTCGTTTCGTCTACAAGCTTTTGCAGCTCTTGCGGAATGGCCTCGCCGCCTTCATCGCGCGACTCAGTGGGGTTGTTCTTCGATTCGTTCAGAAGCCGGGTGTACCGACGGCGAATCACCTCCGCCATGCTGGCAAAATCATCCTGGCCTTCGACCGACTTGATTTTGAACCGCCGATAATTCGCGCGATCCGGCCGGCCGTTCTTGAAACTGACGAGCGACGCAACTTTGAACGTGCCGCTGATGTTCGAGATGTCGAACCCTTCAATGCGCCAGGGCGGGGCGGCGAGCCCTAGAATGTTGGCGAGTTCAGCCAGATCGCGCTCGGGATCAATCGCCAATGGCAGTTTGTAGGGGATGCGCTCGAAGGATTTCTCCTTTTTCGTGGTGCGCTCCAAATCCTTGATCAGGTCGCGCAGATCGGCGGCCTTCTCGAAATCCTGCGCGGCGGCGGCCTTGCGCATCTCGACTTCCAACTGTTCCCTCATCTCGCGACATTGTCCGTCGAGAAAATCGCACGCGGCCTTCACCTGTTCGAGGTATTGCTCACGCGTAACATTATTGATGCAGGGCGCGGTACAGTATTTCAAGTGACCGTAAAGACAATGCCGGTAGTCCGCCGCGCCCGGCGTGAAGACGCGGCAGCCGCGGAGATTGAACTGCTTGCGCACCAGCGCAAGCGTGTTGCGGGCTGCGCCGGAATTCGTGAACGGCCCGTAGTAGCGCGCGCCGTCGTCCTTGCGGATGCGGGCGAAAGCAAAGTTCGGGATCGGATCGTTCAGGTTGATCTTCACCATCAGGAAGCGCTTGTCGTCGCGGAAGCTGATGTTGTAGCGCGGTTGAAATTCCTTGATGAGCTTGCCTTCGAGCAGCAGCGACTCGGGCTCGCTCTTCACGACGTGGACGTCGAAATCATGAATCGCTTCCACGAGCGCGTTGAATTTCAAATCCCAACCCATCCGACGCGACGGGTGGAAATACTGGCTGACGCGTTTGCGGAGGTCGCGCGCCTTGCCGACATAGATCACCGTGCCGAAGCGGTCCTTGTGCAAGTAAACACCCGGCTTATGGGGAAGCTGGCTGAGCTTCTGGCGGATGTGATCGGTGACCGGCATGGCGGAAGTTATAGTCGCGCCCCACGAGGACGCAAGCGGGGTGGCTCAAAACATCTTCCCAATCCGGTGGACGACCTCGCCGGTGTTTTCCAGCCACCAACCGAGCATCGTGGTCAGATCCACCTTCGCGGTGAGCAACGGCAGCCCGATCAGCAGCACGAGCACATTACCGAGAAAGATGACCACGCCGGAGAACAAGTAACCCTGGCTGGTAATGTCGGATTGCTGGGTTTTGAGCACGTGCGCCGTGAGCGTGACGTGAAAAGCGTAGGCAGCCCCGACGCAAAGGTGAAACCAGACGAAGAAGTTCTTCCAACCCCAGATCAAATGCCCGGCAAGAAAGACGGCCACCACCAGCACCGCGTAAAGTGGGAAGAAATAAGGCGAGAGCGCGATGAGGAAATTCGTCTTGTCCACGATCACGTGTCCGCCTTCGGAAGTGGCTTTGAATTTCTTCACACTGCCGCCGAAGAGCCAGACCCAGATCGCGTGGGTCAATTCATGGCCAAAAACATAAATCCACATGGGCTTTGGCAGCAGCCAGTAAATTACCAGCCAGCAAGCCGCACCGCCTCCGATGGGAATCAATGTCGTGTCGGCGCTGCCGCAGCGGCTCAGGACCATCCACAGCGTTTTCCCGGCGCCAATGCACACGGGCAGCAGCAGGATGGCGATTATGAATTTGATCCACTTCGGCACGGGCGGAATCGTAGGACAGGCGTGGGCGCCGGGGGCAAAAAAAAACCCCAAAAAAATAGAGGCCGGCCCGCCCCCGCGCGACAC
>CAYWCK010000154.1:0-11036 GCA_964456685.1 uncultured Bifidobacteriaceae bacterium
AATCGGGGCCACGGCGCCGCGTTGATTCAGGATCGTGAGAAACGTTTCCGCCACGTGCTCGTCGTGGAGGAAATCCTTGTCCACGAGCGTGAGCTGGTTGCGGATGAGTTGCGCGAGATCCGGATGCAGGCGCAGGCCGCGTTGCTGGGCGTGCAGAAAGACGCGCATCAACCGCCGCGGTTGGTCGCGGAAGATGCGGTTGGACGCGGCATGGATTTCATCGCCGATGAATTTCAAGCCGTCCACCGGTTCAACCGACTCGGGCTTCTGGCGTTTGGGCAGCAGGCGCAGGAGCGACAACCGCCCCGGGATTTTGGGCGCGAGCGCCATGCGCTGTTCCAGGGTGCGGGTGATGAGGAAGATGTTCCGCATGTGCGTGTACACCACCCGCATGAATTTCTCGATGCGCTGGCTCGGCGAGCGGTCCGTGTAGCCCAGCGCGTGGGCCACGGCGGGCTGGAGATTTTTCGTGAGCGCGTCGAGCGGGCGATTCACGTGGTAGTGCAGCTCCGTCCGCACGCGCAGCAGGAAATCGTACGCGGCTTCCAGTTGCTCCTTCTCATTCTCGGTGGCGAGTTCGTGCTGGCACAACTCGGCCAGGGACAACGTCCGGTACTTGAAGAACGCCATCCAGAGCAGGTTTTGAAAGTCCCGCAAGCCGCCGCAGCCGTTCTTGATGTTCGGCTCCTGCATGGATGCGGAGTTGCCGAACTTCGTGCGCCGCGCCGTCTGGTCCTCGATGCGTAACGCGATGTATTTGTCCCGAAAACCTTCGACGCACTTGGCCAGCACGGTTTTCTGAAAGCGGGCGAACAGCTTTTCGTCGCCTACGATCAAGCGCGCTTCGATGAAGGACGTTTTTGTCTCCATGCTGCGCGCGTCGGATTTGTCATTCGCGGCGGTCACGCAATCCGCGATGCTGCGCACCGAATGCCCGGGCTTGAGCCCGAGATCGTACAGCGGCAGCCAGACACTGTTCATGATTTTTTCCAGCACGGGCAGAGGCTTGGAGTGGGACGCCACCTGGCCTTCGTGCAGGAACATCAGGTCCACGTCGCTGTGCGGATTGAGCTCGCTGCGACCGTAACCGCCGAGGGCCACCACGGCGATGGGGGGAAATTCCTTGCGTGCCTGCGCGGAAAGCGTGTTCACCGCGGCGGTCCAGTAGGCGCGAATGATGTGATCGAGGATGGCGGCGCGCGCGCGGCAGATGGCGAGTCCGCCCTTCCCGTTGCGATGGGCCAGCTTGAGGCGATGGGTCTCCACCTTGAGAAACGCGCGAAAGCGGGCGCGTTCCTCATCCGCCGTCCGCCCCGCCGGCACTACGAGTCGCGTGGCGGCGTCGGCTTCAATCTTCTTCAGCAAATCCTGCACGGGCGCAGAGGTTGCGGAAAAAAGCCCAAACTTCAAACACCAAACGCCCCGCAACCTTGTTCGCCGGCTGGTGTTGACCTAGACTCTGGCCGGCATGCCCGCCAATCTCGATCCCGATGCCGCCCTCATGCTGCGCGTGAAAGCGGGCGACACTGCGGCTTTCACCGTGCTGGTCGAGAAATACAAGCAGCCCGTGATGAACCTCGCGTACCGTTCGTTGCGCGACCTGACCGAGGCGGAAGACCTGGCCCAGAACGTTTTCGTGCAGGTTTACAAGTCCGCCGCCCGCTACGAATCCACCGCCAAGTTTTCCACCTGGCTTTTCACCATCGCGCGGAATCTCTGCCTGAACGAAGTCCGCCGCCGCTCCCGGCATCCGGCGCAGTCGTTGGATGAACCGCATCCGGAGCAGGAGGAACATCCGAAACATCAAATCGAGGACCGCCGGCAGGCCGCCCCGCCGCAGACCTTGTTGGAAGGCGAACTGGTGGAGAAGGTGGAGGCGGCCATTCAATCGCTCCCCGAGAACCAGCGCACGGCGTTGTTGCTCTGCCGCCAGGATGAACTGAGCTACGAGGAAATCGCCCAAGTGCTGGGCTGTTCGGTCTCCGCCACGAAATCGCTGATCCATCGCGGCCGGGAAACGCTTAAGGAACGGCTCAAACCCTATCTTCGCACCGGCGAATGGATTGAATGAAACCGCGCAACTTTTTCCCCATCCCGGTGCTTAACCCAAAGGTAACACGATGAACCAACCGGAACATGAGCCATGGCGCGAGCGATTCTGGCGGCAACGGCTGACCCAGGAACAATTGGCGGAGTTGCGCGCGGCCAATCCTGACGCCGCCGAGGCGGAACTGGAGGCCGCTTTGAGCGATGCCATCGCCCGGTTGCCGGACGCCCCCGTGCCTTCCAATTTTACGGCCCGCGTTTTGGAAGGGATCGAACGGGAGACCATGCCGGCCGCACCGCGTCCGCGCGATTGGTCGTGGATTTTGCGAGTGCTCCTGCCGCGCACGGCGGTCGCCGCGGCGGTCGTTGGCATCGGCCTTTTGGCCTTCCGCCAGCACGAAGTCCAGCAAGCCAATCGCATGGCGGACAGCCTGCGCGCTGTGGCGGCGGTGCAAATCGTGCCCAGCCCGGATGCGCTGGAGAACTTCGATGTGATCGAAAAACTGGATTCCAACCCGGCCGCCGACCGGGAACTGATTGCGCTCTTGCAATGATCCGTTGGGTCACCATCTCGTTGTTCGTTATCTGGGTCCGCACGGCGATGCCGGTTTCCGCCCAAACGAACGCCAGCCTGCCCGCGCCGCCGTTGCCGGTGTTGAAGTCGCCGGTGGACACGTTCCGCGAACTGCTGGCGCTTTCGTCCAAGGATATGAATGCGGCGCTGGCGGATCGCTCGGTCGAAACCCGCAACCGCCTGCTCGAAAAGATCCGCGAGTACCAGGCCTTGAGTGTGACGGAGCGTGAGGCGCGGTTGCTGGCGACCGAATTGCGCTGGTGGCTGCTGCCGTTGATGCGCATGCCGGCGACGAATCGCCTGGCCGAACTCGCGCCAGTGCCGGCCCGTTTGCGCAAACTCGTCGAGGACCGGCTCCAAGCCTGGGATATTTTGCCGCCGGAACTGCAACGCACCCAGCTCGAGAATGAGGACGTGGCCCAGCTCTTCACCCAGCTTCAGGGCGTTACCCCGGAGCAGCGGGAGCGGAAACTGAAGGCACTCTCGCCGGAACGACGCAAGTTGCTGGAAGCAGGGCTGGCGCGCTGGACGGCGATGTCCAATGAGCAACGCCGCGCGACCTGCGAACAGTTTGACCGGTACTTCGAGCTGACGGCGCGCGAACAAAACCGCGTGCTGAGCAAACTTTCCGAAACCGAGCGCGAACAAATGGAGCAGACCCTGGAGTCATTTGCCAAACTGCCGCGCGAACAGCGGAGCGTCTGCCTGCGCTCCTTCGGCAAGTTCGCCAGCATGAGCCCGGCCGAGCGTCAGCACTTTTTGAAGAACGCGGAGCGCTGGGAAAAGATGTCGGTGGTGGAACGCGAGCGCTGGCGCCGGCTGGTCAAGAGCGTGCCCGAATTTCCACCGCTGCCGCCCGATTTCGGCAATCTCGCGCCGCCTTTGCCACCAAGCCTGCCGCGGGCGACACCGCCCTCCGTGACCAACGGCGGCGAGTGATCCGGCCATGGCCGGGGGCCGCGCACTTTCCCCCTTTCTCGTCCGCGCACTTTCATTTAGTTTGCCGAGCATGAGCACCGTTGCCGCTGAAACCTTGCCGGACGCCCAGGGCCACTTTGGTCCGTACGGCGGCCGGTTCGTCCCTGAGACGCTGGTCCATCCTTTGCAGGAACTCGAGGAGGCCTGGCGGCGGGCCTGTGGCGATCTCGAATTCGAGAACGAGTTCAAATACTACCTGCGTGAATTCTGCGGCCGGCCCACGCAACTTTATTTTGCCGAACGCCTCACGCATCACCTCGGCGGCGCGAAGATTTACCTCAAACGCGAGGACTTGCTCCACACCGGCGCGCACAAGATCAACAACGCCATTGGCCAAATCCTCCTCGCCAAGCGCATGGGCAAAACGCGGATCATTGCCGAGACGGGCGCCGGCCAGCACGGCGTCGCGACGGCGACCGTGAGTGCGATGTTCGGGATGAAGTGCGTCATCTACATGGGCGCGGTGGATTGCGAACGGCAGGCGCTCAACGTGTATCGCATGAAGATGCTCGGCGCGGAAGTCGTGCCGGTGCACGCGGGGCAGAAGACGTTGAAAGAAGCGGTGAACGAGGCGATGCGCGACTGGGTGACCAACGTGCGGAGCACGCATTACATCCTTGGCACTGCGTATGGTGCGCATCCGTATCCGGTGATGGTGCGGAATTTTCAGCGCGTCATCGGTGATGAAGCGCGCCGGCAGATCCTCGAAAAGGAGGAGCGTTTGCCCGACCTGCTCATAGCCTGCGTCGGCGGCGGCTCGAATGCCATCGGGCTCTTTTATCCGTTCCTCAATGATGCGACGGTGAAAATGGTGGGCGTGGAAGCAGGCGGGTTAGGCATCAAGCCGGAGCAACATGCGGCGCGGTTTCACGGCGGATCACTGGGCGTGTTGCAGGGGACGCGCAGTTACATTCTGCAGGATGACGTGGGCCAGATTCAACTCACCCACAGCGTCAGCGCCGGTCTGGATTACGCTGCCGTCGGGCCCGAGCACGCGTGGCTGCACGATCAGGGCCGGGTGGATTACACCTACGCCACCGACGACAAGGCGCTGGAAGCATTCCAGTTGCTCGCCAAGCTGGAAGGCATCATTCCGGCGCTGGAGAGTTCGCACGCGGTTGCCGAGTGCATCGTCCGCGCGCCGAAGATGAAGCAGGGCGACCTCATCATCGTGAACCTCAGCGGGCGCGGTGACAAAGACGTGGCGCAGGCCGCAGCGAAACTGGGGTTGCAGATGCCGGCTTGAGCGAATGAAAAGCAAATTGCTTTTTGCAGGGCGAGTGATGCGGGTGGCCCTGGCGATTCCGCTGATCGTGGTTTTATATTTGTTGAGTTTTGGCCCCGCCCAATTGTTCCTCGGCATGCCCGCAACTTATCCGTTGTTGGATTTTATCTACCGACCGGTGATTCAGCTGTCGCGTACGTCGGTTGGACCGTCAGTTCACCAGTACGCGAGTTTTTGGCGCTTGGAGATAGCGAACACTGGCAATTACAGCACGCCCGACCCCGGCGAGGAAATCGTGTGGTTTATCCGTCCGACACTTTGACGAAAGGATTTGGCTTTTGAACGTCGAACTCATCAACACCGGCAGCGAACTGATGCTTGGTCGTGTGCTTAATACGCATCAACAATGGCTGTGCCGCCGGTTGGCTGATCTTGGCTATGTGGTCGCGCGCCAGGTGGCCGTCCCGGATACCGGTCAAGATATCGAGCAAGCGGTTCGCGAAGCGCTTGCGCGCGCAGACTTGGTGATCACCACCGGCGGATTGGGGCCGACTTCGGATGACATCACGCGCGATCTCGTGGCGCAGTTGCTGGGGAAGAAACTGCAGGAGGATGCGGCGGCGCTGGCGAATATCGAGCGGTTCTTTGCTTTCCGCAAGCGCCCGATGCCCGCGAGCACTCGCGTGCAGGCGCAAGTTCCCGAAGACGCCATCGTGCTGCAAAACGCGCACGGCACCGCGCCCGGCCTCGCGATGGCGGTGAAGCCCAATTCATTTCGCGCGGGCGGGCAGGGGAGCTGGCTGGTGATGTTGCCCGGGCCGCCACGAGAGTTGCGGCCGATGTTCAGCGAGCAGGTCGTGCCGTTGCTCCAGCGGGAGTTGCCGCTGGCGGATCAATTTGTCTGCCGCACGATTCGCACGACTGGCATCGGAGAATCCGTCGTGCAGGAAAAGATCAACGCCCCGCTGGCGCCGCTCGTGGCGCAGGGATTGGATGTGGGTTATTGCGCTCACGTTGGCCAAGTGGACGTGCGACTTTCTGCGCGTGGCGCTGCGGCGACCAGTTTGGTTCAGGAAGGCGAAGCGAGTGTGCGCGCCTTGCTGGCCAAGCAGGTTTTCGGCGAGCAAGACGTGCTGTTGGAGGCTGTCCTCGTCCGCCTGCTGACGGAGCGTGGACAAACCCTGGCCATCGCCGAATCCTGCACGGGCGGCGGCATTGCGAACCGCATCACCAATGTCCCCGGCGCATCGGCCGTGCTGCTCGCTAGCCTGGTGACTTACAGCAACGTCGCGAAAGAGAAATTTCTCGGCGTCCAGCCCGCAACGCTGGCCGAACACGGGGCCGTAAGCGAAGCAACGGCCCGGGAGATGGCCGAAGGCGCGCGCCGCGAAACCGGTGCGGATTTCGCCTTGTCCGTAACGGGAATTGCCGGACCGACTGGTGGTTCGGAAGCCAAGCCGGTGGGGACGGTGTTCGTGGGGTTGGCGAGTGAGCGCCCGACCCTCGTGGTGAAGCAGTTCAATCCGTACGATCGCGAGACTTTCAAGCAGGCGACGGTAAATCAGGCGCTGGAAATGTTACGGCGGGCGATGCTCGGCTGATTTCTCATGGCCGGACCGCTCAAACCTGTCGCTGCGAAATTTGTCGCGCAGTTGTGCCCGCAATGCGGGATGTGTTGCAACGGCGTGTTGTTCAAAGACGTCGAACTGCAGCATGGCGATGACGCGGTTAAGCTGAGATCGCTTGGCCTGCCGGTCAGCCAGACCCGGAAGGCGAAATTTCCCCAACCCTGCAGCGCGTTCGAGGGTTGTTCCTGCCGCATTTACGCCGACCGGCCCGTGCGTTGCCGTGGTTTCGATTGTGCGCTGCTCCAGTCGCTTGCTGCTGGCGTTGTGAATGTGTCAGCCGCCACCCGCGCGATCCAGCGCACCCAGAAACTTGCGGACAAGGTTCGGCGTTTGTTGCGCCAGTTGGGCGACGCGGAGGAACACCTCGCACTCAGTCTGCGGTTCCGTCGCACGCAGCGGCGTCTGGAATCGCGACAGTTAAACGACGACACAGCGAAGATTTTCGGACAGTTGACGCTGGCCGTGCATGATTTGAATCTCGCTCTGCGCCGGCATTTTTACCCGGCGGCGGCGGATTGAATAGCGCGTGGCGGGCTGGCTTGGCGTTTGCTGAGATCCAAGCGGGCGGATGGGCGACCGGGAACGAACGAGGAGAACGGGTCGGCATCCGGGGCAATTTCAAAGACGTATGCCTATGACCGCTGAAAACTTCGTTGATCTGTTGGAGGAAATGATCGATCTGAAACTCCAGCAACAAAAAGAATCCACGCTGAAGCCTCCACCGGAGATTGCCGCCATCCTGGCGGAAAAGAAAATGACCGACAGCCGCCGGCTGAAGCAGATTCGCGCGGAACTTATCCGCTCGTTGGGCGACGGCAGCCCGTTAAACTCCGAATTGTCCGCAGCCTGAGCGCGCGGAGCGGGCGGTTCAGGAAGCCAGGATTTTCCCGAGTCGCTGCGCCAAGTCCGCCAGACCTTCGGGGGAACCGCCCCCACCTTGCTCGGTGATGGCCCAGCCGTGGTAACCGACTTCGTCCACGGCTTTCATCACTGCTGGCCAGTTGTCTTCGCCTTCGAGCAAGGGGACGTTGAACCCGGCCCACTTGCCCTCTTTATCCGCTTTCGTCCGGCTGAATTCCTTGATGTGCAGTTTTTGAATGCGTCGGCCCAGCACGCGAATCCATTGCTCCGGCCAGCCGGTGTTGATGACGTTGCCGACATCGAAATGCCACCCCACAATCGGGCTGCGGAATTCGTCCACGAACCGCGCGGCTTCAAGCGGACTGAGCAGAAAATTATTCCACACGTTCTCGATGGCGATTTTGACGCCCAGCTTTTCGGCGAGGGGAACGGCCTTGCGGATCTCGGTCTGCGCCCGCACATAAGCATCGGCGTAGGAAATTTTTTCGTTCACCACCCCTGGCACGAGCAAAACCGAGCTGGCGCCGTAGGCCTTGGCGTCGTGGAGGCATTGGTTCAATCCTTCCAAACCTTCCGCCCGAACTTTGGGATCGGGATCGGTCAGGGGTTTCTTCCAATGCAATTCGCCACACACGCTGGGGATGACTAGGCCGGCCTCATCGCGGGCCTTGAGGACTTCCGCGACGTTCATGTGGCTCATCATTTCGACGCCGTCGAAGCCGGCCGCTTTGACGGCTTTCATTTTCTCGGCGAGCGAGCCTTTGACGCCCACGGTTCCCCACATGATGCCTTTCTTGATTTGGCGTCCGGAGGTGCAGCTGGGAGTGGAAGTGCGAGTCGAAACGCACCCCGTGCCGATCGTGGCCAAGGCAAGCACCGCGCTGCTGGATTTGAGAAACGCGCGTCGCGAGACAAAAGTCTTCATGGCGGTCAAGGCACCGGAATCAAACCAGCTTGGTAAAGCCCGGAACCGCCATGGGCCGGATGTCCAGTTGCATCTTCCAATCCAGGTTCTCGGGTACGAGTTGCTCTTTGGAGTTGAACGCCTCGTCCCAGGTGACTTCCTGTCCTGTGTATGCGGCCATGCGGCCCATGATCGCCATCATGGTGCTGTGGGCCATCCACTCGCTGTCGTTGATCGGTTCGCCTTTGCGGATGCTGGCAAAGAGTTCGTTGTGCTCCTGCTGATACATGTTGATCTTCTCGCCACGATATTTCCAGGCCTCCCGGGCACGGATGACGGGGTCGGCCCAACCGGCGATTTTGCCGAAGCCCAGTTCGCCCATCAGGTAATCCGAATTCTCGTTGGAGGCATTGGCGACCTGGCGCTGGCCCATGAACGCTCGCACTTCATTCTCGAATTCGTAGGTGATGAACATGTGGTCGAAAATATTGCCTTCGTGGTTGGGCGTGTTGCGTCCACCAACCGCAACGGCTTTCAAGGGCGTGGCGTCTTTCATCGCCCAAGCGATTTTATCCACGCTGTGGCAAGCCTGTTCCACCAGACCGTCACCGGACAGCCAGACGAAATTGTACCAATTACGCAATTGCCATTCGACATCGCCCATGTCCTTGGGCCGCGCGCTGGCGGGTTGCATGGGCTTGACCGGGCCGGCGAAGTAAGTGGCGTAGATGGCGCGAATCTGGCCAATGGCACCGTCGTGGATGCGCTTGTAAAACTCGCGGCGCGGCAGGTCGTAACGCCAGCAAAAGCCCGCCACGAGCGCGAGCTTCTTCTCTTTCGCCAGCTTCCCGGATTCAATCACCGAACGCACACCCGGTGCGTCCGTGGCCATGGGCTTTTCGCAGAAAACGTGTTTGCCGGCGGCTATCGCTGCTTTCAGGTGAGTCGGGCGGAATCCTGGCGGCGTAGCCAGCAGAACCACGTCGACACCGCTATCAATGACCTTTTGGTAGGCATCCAGGCCAACAAAGCATTTGTCCGGAGTCACCTTGACCTTGTCGGGGACGCCTTTCTGGAGTTCTGCGAGGCTGGCTTGGACTTTTTCCTCAAAGACATCACCCATGGCGACGAGCACTACGTTCGGATCCGCATGCAGCGCCTGTCCGGCTGCACCCGTTCCACGCCCGCCGCAGCCAACGAGGCCGATGCGAAGGGTTTCCTTGTTTTCTCCGGCGAACAGATTGCTGGAGAGTATGGCCGGGGCAGAAAGGATCGCGCCCGCCGCCGCTGATGATTTTAAGAATTCTCGACGGGAGGTAAGGGAGTCATTTTTGCTCATAACTTTGTTGCGAGTGTTGTAGCGCGCGCGCGCAAGGTCAAGTCCCGTGGCGACCGCATGTGTGGTTGCCTCGCGGTCTGCAAAAGAAAAAGGCGACCTGCGATAATCCGCTGGCCGCCTGACTAAACCTTCAATCCCTGGGGTTAATTCTTTTTCTCTTCCTTCTTCCCCTCTTTCTTGGCCGGATTGCACTTTTCGCACGCCTTGCCGTCCTTCACCGCGGCAACGCAGCATTTATGCGTGCATTCCTTGCCGGCGGCGATGGCTTTGTCGCAGCAGGAAGCTTCGGCCTGACACTTTTCGCAGGTCTTGGCTTCCTTGTGCGCTTTGACGCAGCAGGGGTGCTCGCAATTCTTCCCTTTGGCTTTGGCCTTCACGCAACAGCTTTCCGCCAATGCCGGGCTGGCCACTAATGCACCCATGAACACCGCGGCAACCAATATCTTGAACAGTTTCATTTTTGTCTTTCTCCGTTGGTTTGGTTTATCGCTCTTTCAGGATGCCCCAAGCTTCAGCCTATTCAGGCCAAAACAGCAGCATACTGGTAACGGTTCTAGTTTAACGGCTAACCGACGGCTGTCCACGGGCTTTTATTCGCTCCAAGGTTGCCCTCCTTTCGGGGTGGCAGATAATAGTTTGTGAAATTAATCACAAATCGCCTTGATTGGCCTCAACACCCTGCTAGCTTGCTCGGGCAGGCGGTTTTGCCCGACTTTTATGCGCTCCCAAGCAGAATTTGGCTACGATTCGCGTATTGAGGGGGACGTCATCCACACCAAGGTTGACGCTGCCCTCAACTGGTTTCGCAAAAACTCCATCTGGCCGATGCCCATGGGTTTGGCGTGTTGTGCCATTGAATTGATGGCCGCCGGGGCCAGTCGCTTCGATATTTCCCGGTTCGGCATGGAGGTCATGCGGTTTTCACCGCGGCAATCGGACGTGATGATTGTGGCGGGCACGGTTACCTACAAAATGGCCATGTCGGTGAAGCGCATCTATGACCAGATGGCCGAGCCGAAATGGGTCATCGCCATGGGCGCGTGCGCCTCGACCGGCGGCATGTATCGCAGTTACGCGGTTTTGCAGGGCGTTGACAACATTTTGCCGGTGGACGTTTACGTGGCGGGCTGTCCGCCGCGCCCGGAAGCGCTGCTCGACGCGCTGATGAAGCTGCAAAACAAGGTTCAACGTGAGCCGTTGCTGGCCACTTTGAAGAAACCCGGCCCGGCGCTGGCCAAAGCCTGATTTCCTCGAAGTGAACGCCACAGAACTCGCCAACAAACTCCGCGAAAAATTCGGGGAACTCGTGTCCGCACCGACGGAGTTTCGTGGCGAAGTCTCCGTCAAAGTCACCGATGCGGAACGCATCGTGGAGGTTTGCTCGTTCGCGAAAAAGGAACTGGGCTTCGATTATCTCGTGGATGTGTCGAGCATTGATAACTACGGTGAAGACCCGCGCTGGACGGTCGTTTATCACCTCT
>CAYWCK010000155.1:0-11021 GCA_964456685.1 uncultured Bifidobacteriaceae bacterium
GGATTATGATGTCGTGATTACCAACGTCGCGGGCAGTGTGACCAGTACCGTGGCGTCGCTGACGGTTAATCTGCCCCCCTACATTGGCGTCCAACCGCAAAGTCAAACGATCTGGCGCGGACAGGACGCGGAGTTCTTCGTGACGGCCGGCGGCACCGAGCCGTTCAGTTACCAATGGCGCTTCAACGGCGCGGCTCTCCCCGGCGCGACCGAGAGCAGCTACACACGGGCGCAGGCGCAAACCAACCACGCCGGAAACTACGCCGTCGTGGTCACGAACGTCGCAGGGGCCATCACGAGTTCGACCGCGCCCCTGACGGTGAACATTCCACCACCGGCGCGGTTTCTGGCCATTGATCGGCTGGTGGACGGTCGTGCGCGCCTGGTCTTGACCGGAGCAATGGGTGCGGATTGTGCCATTGAGGGTTCAACCAATTTCACCGGCTGGGTTGAACTCATGAACTTGTTGAACACGAACGGCACGCTGGACGTGATTGACGATTCCGCGACCAACTTCCAGCAGCGCTACTATCGCACCCGGCAATAGACATGTTTGTGGCATTGACGAGGGGGCGTTTGCCGTTAGTGTAGCCCGACGTTTTATGGTCCTCAAAGTTCCAGTCACACCTGTCGGCGTACTTCTTTTGTTGATGGCCTTGCTGGGGCAACCACCGGCCGCAACCGCGCAAATCCAACGCGTCCTCGGCTTGGACATCTCCGCGTGGCAGGGGAACATTTCGCAAACCACCTGGAACAACTTTTACAGCGTGGAGAACCGGCGTTTCATGATCCTGCGCTCGAGCCGTGGTGGCACGACAGGTTATTACGATCAGAACGACTCGGCCAACGCCAACGGGCTGAACACGCTCTCCCAACGTTACGATGATCCGTATTACGTTCAGAACATCAACCGCGTCGTCAACGCCGGCATGTTTGCCGGGTCCTACCATTTCTCACGGCCCGACATCATCGAAACCACACTCAACTCGGGCGGCATCCGCAACAACGGCACGGACGAGGCGGATCATTTCATTCAGATGGCGGGCCCGTGGATGCGCCCCGGTTTCTTGATCCCGGTGCACGATTTGGAAGCCGGGGATGGCATCCGAACGGATAACGAGATGGCGCAGTTCTGCATCGATTTCTCCAATCGCATTTACGAGAAGATGGGCATCCGGCCGGCGATTTACATCAACGGAAACTACGCCGCCAACATTCTGAGCGGCGCCTCCCAGTCGTTGCGCAACCAACTCGCACAACCTCCGCCGAACCTGCCCACCAATGCTTCTCCCAGTGTGGTTTCTCCCTGTTATCCCTACCTATGGAGTGCGCGCTGGCCGAATCAAACCGACCCCAACTCGATTGATGTCCAGAACGGCGAGCCCAAGGATTCTTACTCCGCCATCTATGGACCGTGGGACGACTACGGGGTTACGCACCCGTGGAAGTTCTGGCAATACGCCAGCACCATGCGGCTGACGAGTTTCAATAGTGGCGGGAGCAATCTCGACGCGGATGCCGCGCGTGGTGGGATCGAATTCCTGAAGGACCAGCTCATTCCTGTGGTTTGGATGTTTGATGGCAGCGGCGATTGGAGCACGTTGACGAACTGGAACAGCGGGCAAACGCCCATCGCGCCGGTGCAGGGCTCGGGGCAGGCGGCGCGCATCGGCGGTTTGGTCATGCCCACGCCGCGACTGCCCGGCG
This sequence comes from uncultured Bifidobacteriaceae bacterium, assembly GCA_964456685.1. Classification (GTDB taxonomy): domain Bacteria; phylum Verrucomicrobiota; class Verrucomicrobiia; order Limisphaerales; family JADLHS01; genus CAYWCK01. Next base: position 1,708 of record CAYWCK010000155.1, read on the forward strand.
TGGCTGGCACTAACACAACCACCGGGTTGTACGATACCGTCATCCTCGAACGTCCGAACGCCAACATCACCGTCACACTCGCCACGGGCGCCTACAACCTCCGCAAGCTGTATATGCGGGAGACCCTTAACCTCACCGGTGGTTCGTTGACGGTGAACTATGTGCCCTCGGCGGATTCCACGACGAATGGCGCTCAATTCTCCGGGGCGGTCACACTCGGCGGCACAGCCAGCTTCAGCGTTCACACTTTACAGTTGGACCCGGCGCAAACGTTCACCCTCAACGGCGGTACTTTGACCTTTGACACCATCAGTCTCATGCCGGGAGCGACGCCGGCGAAGATTCTCCTGGGCGGCGATGTAAACCTCAATGCCTTGTCCAACGCCGCTGCAAAAATCGTCAACGGCAGCGGCGGCGGCAGTTCGGGGTTGATTGACTTAGGCGGTGCGGCGCGCGTTTTCAACCTGGCCAACGGCGCGAGCGATGTGGACCTGACCCTCGACGTTCCCTTGAGCAATGGTGGCCTGACCAAAGCCGGCGCCGGCACGCTCCTGTTGAACTCGGCCAATACTTATAGCGGTGGAACCATCGTCTCAGCCGGTCGGTTGCTCGTGAACAACGCCAGCGGTTCCGGCACCGGCGCGGGCGGCGTGGCGGTGAACAGCGGCGGCACACTCGGCGGCAACGGGAGCATCGCCGGACTGGTCACCGTCAATAGCGGCGGCAACATTTCTCCCGGCGCGTCCATCGGCACACTCACGCTAAATACACCCCCCGTGTTCAATGGCACCAACTTCATGGAGATTGATCGCAACGGCGGTTCACCGCTGGCCGACAAAATTGTTCTGACCGGCGGCGTGCTTGCTTATGGCGGCACGTTGGCAGTTTCCAATACCGGTGCGGCCTTGATGCCGGGCGATACCTTCACGCTTTTTTCTTCTCCGGGCGGCTACAGCGGTTTGTTCGCCGCCACCAATCTGCCTGCGCTGGAAAACGGGCGCGTATGGTATCTGGGCGATCTGGCGATCAATGGCACCATCACGGTGGTTGACCCGATTACGAACGCCCCGCCCGGCATCAGCAACGCGCCGCAGTCGCTGACGGTGATTGCCGGCCAGGATGCGGCCTTCACCGTGACGGCGGGCGGCACAGGTCCGCTGGCTTTTCAATGGCGCTTCAACAATGTGGACGTCCCCGGCGCGACGCAAACCGCCTACACGCGGTTCGCCGCCCAGACCAACCATGCGGGACAGTATTCTGTGGTGGTGACCAATGCCTTCGGCTCGGTCACCAGCACTCCGGCGGTGCTCGGGGTGAATTACTCGCTAACCGCCCTCGCCGGTGCCGGCGGCACGGTGGTTGTCGCGCCGAGCCAGGCAAGTTACGCGCCGCTTTCCGCGGTTACACTTACGGCGACACCGAATGCCAATTATGCGTTCACGGGTTGGTCCGGCGACGCCAGCGGCTCGAATAACCCGCTCAACCTGACCTTGACGACGAACCTGACCGTTTCAGCAAATTTTGTGAGCACGCTGACCGACATCATTCTCGACAACACCAACGCGGAGGTGACCTTCACAGGCGGCTGGCAGTCGGGCAGTGCTTCGACGGACAAGTATCTGGCCGATTATCGTTTCGCGAGCACCATTGCGGGCGGTACTTCCAACGCCACGTATCGTCCCAGCATCGGCACGCCCGGCTACTACGATGTGTTTATCTGGTATCCGCAGGGCAGCAATCGCGCCACGAACGCACCGTGGTCGGTGGTTTCCTCCGGCGGCAGTGTAAACGTCGCCGTGGACCAGACTGTGAACGGCGGCGGCTGGCGTCTGCTTGCGGCGGCGCGGCCGTTCCAGTCCGGCACGAATGGTTACGTGCGGCTCGCAAACGACACGGGATATTCCGGCAAAGTGGTTTTGGCAGATGCAGTGCGCTTCACCTTCGTCGGCCCGCTCCCATCGGCGCCACAAATCACCGCGCACCCGACCAACCAGACCGTGAAGCGCGGCACAAACGTCACCTTTACAGTCACGGCCAATGGCGTGCCCGGCCCCACCTACCAATGGCACTTCAACAATTCACCGCTGCCCGGCGCAACTCAGAGCAGCTACACCCGGGCGAACGTTCAGACCAATCATGCCGGAGTTTACTTCGCGGCGGTCACGAATGCCTCGGGTTGGGCGGTTAGTTCCAATGCCACCTTGACTGTCAACCTGCCGCAACCGTTTCAGTTTCAGTCGGTGGAACGGCTGCCGGATGGCCGGTTGCGGTTGATCATCAGCGGGGAGCCGGGTGAATTTGTTTGGCTGGACCGTGCGAGCAATTTCACGGATTGGGAAGCCATAACCAACTTGTTTAACACCAACGGCGTGTTCGAATTCACTGACACTCCGCAGCCTGCGATGGGAAGCGGCTTCTACCGAACCCGGCAATAACGAGGGGGAACAGGCTGTTGGCAAGTCCGCCGGGGCTTTCCTTGACGCCCCAAGATTTGGTGTGTTAACTCTACGCCGCCACCATTAGCTGTGGCGAGTATGCGTTGTCCCAAGTGCGGCGGTCAGGAAGATAAAGTTGTGGATTCACGCGCCTCGCGTGAAGGCGCAACGATTCGTCGCCGCCGTGAATGCATCGGTTGCGGGCACCGCTTCACCACCTACGAGGAGATCGAGCATGACCAGCTGGTGGTGTTGAAACGCGACGGGCGGCGCGAGGAGTTTTCAAAGGAGAAATTGCATTCCGGTTTGCGCAAGGCGTGCCAGAAACGGCCCATCAGCCCCAAGCTCATCGAAGATCTCGTGGACAAGATCGTGGACGCAGTCACCAACAAATTTGAACGTGAAGTGCCGGCCGAGTTCATCGGCAAACTGGTGATGGATGGCTTGCGCGAAATCGACGATGTGGCCTATGTCCGGTTTGCCAGCGTTTACCGCCGCTTCCAGGAAGCCACCGACTTCGTCCAGGAAGTGAAAAAACTGGAGGCGCAGCAGTGATCTCGCTGGCGAAGGATTGCCTTCTGTTCGAACTCGCGTCAGGCGAGAGCATTCCGTTCTCCTCGGAAATGATCTCCATCGAACTGATGGGTGATGCGGCGGCGCGATTTGATCCCGAGGTCATCCGGCACGCCGCGGCCTCGGTGTTCCACTATTTCCGTCACGATTTGGCGCGCGACACCGTCACCGTCGCGGAATTTGCCGAGGCGCTGGAAAAAGTATTGCGCGGGCTGGGTTTCAAGGTGAATCCGGCGGAAGCTGAGGCGGTCTCTCCCCCCTCAGATTTGCGGGCGCTGGCGCGGGAATCCGGCGCGGCGCGGGAACTGGTTTTCTTTCCGCGCCTGCGCAGCGAACTGCGCAGCCAGTTGCAGAATTCTCCCCGGATTGTGCGTTTCCGAGGCTTGCGCGGTTGTGTCAAGCAGCTCGCCGGCGCGCGGCGCTGGAGCCCGCGCTGTGAGGATTTGCAGGAGCAAATCCTCGGCTACTTACGCGAGTGTTTGAGCACGGAATCTCGCGAGCCGGAATGCCGGTTGATCGTCGAATAGACCGGCCCGCCGGCGGCGGTGGAACTTTTTTGCCATGAGCAAAACCCTGTTTGAAAAGATCGTTGCGCGCGAAATCCCGGCGCAAATTGTTTACGAGGACGATCTCGTGATCGCGTTTCGTGACGTCAACCCGCAAGCGCCAACGCATGTCCTGCTGATCCCCAAGAAGCCGATCGCACGGATCGCCGAAGCAACGCCCGAGGATCAGAAGGTCCTTGGGCACTTGTTACTCACAGCCGGAGCCGTGGCCAAGAAACTTGGCCTCAAGCAAAACGGTTTCCGGCTTGTGTTCAACAACGGCCCCGACGCCGGCGAATCCGTGCCGCACCTGCACTGCCACATCCTCGGCGGGCGCAAGATGAGTTGGCCGCCGGGCTGAACTCGGTTCGCTTTTTACAGCAGCGCCGCGAGGTCATTCGCCAAAACCGCACGTCGGTGCTCTCAGCGGCTGCGGGTAAAAAGAGTTACCCCGCTGCGTTGACCCCACCAGATCTGACGTGCTAGATTGTCTTCGGTTGAGCGGCGGAAACTCCTGTTTCCGGCTTAATCGTGGGTTTGGTTCGTCAAAAAAGGACAAGGACTTGGGGATGAAAACAGGGAAAGCAGTATCTTCATTCGGTTGGTTCAGCTTGGTTAGGCGTGGGCTAAAGGGTCATGTGCAAGTTGGGAAGACATGGAGATCCGGTCAACCGCGCGGAGCCAACGGCATATTCCAGCGCCCTTCTGAATTATCTTCGCCGTTTCAACTCAACAGTTCGTCAATCGGTCGGCTGGGAATTTCATGGTTCGTCTTGGGCGCCGCAATGTTTCTCACCCTCAACACCTCCGCGCAACCGGTCACCTTCCCGGATGCCATGCTCGAAGCCACTGTACGTGAAGCGCTGACGAAACCTGCGGGGGAAATCAGCGTTGCGGACATGCTGACCCTGACAAATCTGAATGCCAACGGTCGGGCCATCCAGGATACCACCGGATTGGAAACCGCCGTCAATTTGCTCCGCCTGGATTTGAGCGGGAACAACATCACCAATTATTCCGGCTTGGCTGGCCTGACAAATCTGACTTGGCTCGATTGGTTCACGAGCCCGCTGAACACTCTGGAATTCATGACCAATTTGCCGGCGCTGCGCACCTTGTTCGTTTATGGCGATCAGTTCGAGGATATCTCACCGCTGCTGACGTTGATGAACCTTGAAGCGCTTCAATTGGATTGGAATCCAGCCGTCACGAATCTGGCGTTGCTGGCCGGGTTGACCAATCTGCAGGGATTGAACGCCGCGGGCGACAACATCAGCGACGCGCAATTTTTGGCCGGCCTCACACAATTGCGCACCCTGGTCCTTTACCAGAATCCCGTGCAGGACATCTCGCCGCTGGTGAACCTCACCAATCTCTCGACCTTGGGCGTGAGCTACACCGGAGTGACCAATGCGGCATTGGTCGCGAACCTCCCCCAGTTGAGTGAACTCTGGCTCATGGGAAACGCGCTGACCAATGTCAGCTTCCTCGCCGGATTGACGAACATGGTCGTTCTGGAACTGGCCTACACGGAACTCACGGATATGTCGCCCCTGACCAATCTGACTCAGTTGGCCGAACTGAACATAGGGGAGAATTATCTGACCAACCTACCCGACCTCTCCGCCCTGACCAATCTCCGCACCCTCATGGTTGCGGGCAACCAGATCACCGACCTCTCCGCTCTCGCCGGCCTGACGAATGCGCACCATCTGCATCTCCAACGAAACGGCTTTCACGATCTCTCGCCGCTCACCAATTGTGTCTGGCTGGAAACGTTGCTATTGAGCGGCAATACCATCTCGAATATCGACGTGCTGGCCGTGCTGCCCAACCTGATCGGACTCGAGGTGCGCGCGCCGGCACTGGAAGATGCAGAAACCATTCAGCCGCTCACGCAATTGCACTGGCTGGATGTGAGCGAGAATCGGCTGACCAACCTGACGCCCCTGACCAACCTCATTTCGTTGGATTACCTCGCTGCCGCGGCCAATCACCTCGCTGACATCTCACCACTCACCAACTTGACGGAACTGAGCTATGTGGACGTGCGCCACAATTGGCTCGATCTCAATCCCGGCTCCGGTGCGATGAATAGCATCACCAATCTCCAAGCCCGCGGCGTTGCGGTTGAGTACGAACCGCAAGACGCGTCGCCCGCGCCCATCACTCTCCTCGCCCCAACCCGGACCAGCGAACAACTTTTCCAGTTCACCATCAGCAGCCCACCGGGCGCGATCCTTCAAATCTGGAGTTCCACCAATTTGAGCGATTGGCTTTCCGCCGGCATCATCACCAACAGCACCGGCATTACCTCCTTTACCGACACCAACGCAACCGCGAGCCAGACCTTCTATCGCGCCCAACAACAATGAGATTGTGCGCCCGGGAAATGAACCTTCGCCTCGCGGTAGTTGACCGACCGTTCGCCGTGCGTTAGAAATCTCGGCGTGATTCCCCACGCGCGCCCAAGCGAACCAAATCCGCCCGGTGCCGACCTGCCAGCTTGTGCCCTGTCCCCCAATGATGCCACTGGGGAATACTGGCGTTGGTGTCCGCGCTGCGGGCACGAATTGCACAACGAGAAATGCAAACTTCGCTGCCCGCGCTGTCATTACTTCATGAGTTGCTCGGATTTTGATTGAAGCAACGGGAGAAAACGGACGAAGCAGACAAGCCTCATTAAGAAAAACGGTCCAGTCCCATTCTCCGTTCGCTCCGTTTCCTCCTGTTCAATCTTAGCCGAACACCAGCCGGCAGATGATTATGGATGCGATCACCCCAATCGCATCCGCCGTCAGCCCCGCGGCCACCGCGTAGCGCGTCCGCTTCACGCCGACCGAACCGAAGTAAACCGCGAGCACGTAGAACGTCGTCTCCGTGCTGCCGTAAATCGTGCCCGCCATCTTGGCGATCAAGCTGTCCGCGCCGAAGTGCTGCACCAATTCGGTGAACATTCCCAACGTGCCGCTGCCACTGAGCGGGCGCATCAAAACCATCGGCAGCAAATCCGTCGGGAAGCCGACAAAATTCATCGCTGGCGCGAGCGCCTTGCTCACCATGTCAATGCCACCCGCCGCGCGAAACATCCCAATCGCTACCAGCATCGCCACGAGATACGGGATGATGCGAATCGCCACATCGAAACCTTCCTTCGCGCCGTCCACGAATTCTTCATAGACCTTCACGCGGCGCAGTCCGGCGTAAAGCGGCATCAGCGAAAGGAGAAACGGAATCGAAAGACTCGACACCGCGCTGACGATGCGGACGAAAACCGCTTGCTTCGCGGCTTCCTCCGAAAGCGGCAACCCGAGCAACTGCGGAAAGGCCGCCCGCACAAACAGCCAGCCGAAAAACAACAAGAACGCCACGAGCAGAATCATTCCCCACCACTGCAATGGTTGCAGCGTCGCCGCTTCCTTCACCGGCGCTTTCTCATCCTTCTTCTCCGTAGCCGCCGACGCCTTCTCCCTCTCCCCCGAGGGGGAGGGGGCTGGGGTGAGGGGGCTTCCCGGCAACCGAAACATCGGCAGCTTCGAGAGAAACTTCGCCATGATCACCGCGCCCGTTGCGGCACAGGCAGTGGACATGATTGCGGTGCCCACGATGGCCGCCGGGTTGCTCGCCTTGTTCGCCGAAAAAATCGCGATGGCCGTCACTGGAATGAGTTGGATGCCGCTGGTGTTGATCGCGAGAAATGTACACATCGCATTCGTGGCCGTGCCCGGATGGCGGTTGAGCGATTCCAAATCCTTCATCGCCCGCAAGCCCAGCGGCGTCGCGGCGTTGCCCAAGCCGAGCATGTTCGCCGCGATGTTCATCAACATCGAACCCATCGCCGGATGTTCGGGCGGCACTTCGGGGAACAATCGCCGCATGATCGGCTTGAGCACACGCGCGAGCAATGCGACGAGTCCTGCCCGTTCGGCGAGCCGCATGATGCCCAGCCAGAGCGCCATCACGCCGATGAGTGCGAACGCCGTTTTGAGCACGGCCACGTCAGCCATCTCGAAACTCCGGGTCGCCACGTCCGGCAACTTGCCCGTGACACCGCCGATGACGACCGCAAGAACGATCAACAACAGCCAAATCCAATTGAGCATACGACAAAAGGTAAGGTTGGCGTTGCCTCAGTGAAAGCTGGAAAGCCGACCGAAGAGCGTCGAATATACTTTAGAACTATTCTAAATCGAAGATTGACGGGGAAGCTTTTGAATTTATCTTGTCGAACTCCGATGAATCCAGTCGGCAAACAGAACGGTCAGTTGAGCGAGCGTTTGAGCGCGAGCGGCTTCCGCTTCACGCCGCAGCGCCGCCATGTTTATGACGTGCTGTCGCAGAAGCTGGATCATCCGACGGCGGAGGAGGTCTTCATGCGCGCCAAGAAGGGCATGCCGGAGATTTCGCTGGCGACGGTTTACAACTGTCTCGATGCTCTGGTGGAGAGCGGCGTGGTGCGGCAGGTGCAATTGCAGCGCGGCGCGACGCGATTTTGTTCGAACATGGAGGAACACTGCCATTACTACTGCGACGAGTGTGGCGCGGTTTTCGACGTGGCGTTGAGCGCGGATTCGACTGTCGTTCCGCGGCCCAAAGGTTTTAAGATTGATCACTACGAGATCGCGGTCCACGGGGTTTGCGCGGATTGCGCGCGGAAGAAATAGTTTTCATGAGCACGGCCACTGAAACCATCGAGAGCCTGGTCAAACAGGAATACAAATACGGCTTCGTCACCGACGTCGAAGCCGAATCCGCGCCACCCGGACTGAACGAGGACATCATCCGGCTGATTTCGTCGAAGAAGAAAGAGCCGGCGTGGCTGCTCGAATGGCGGCTCAAGGCCTATCGTCACTGGCTGACCATGCCCGAGCCGACGTGGCAGTTCGTGAAGTATCCAAAGATTGATTTTCAGGACATCACCTATTACTCCGCGCCCAAGCAGAAGACCGACGGGCCGAAGAGTCTCGAGGAAGTTGATCCCAAGCTGCTGGAGACTTACGAGAAATTAGGCATTCCATTGCGTGAGCGGGGGCGACTCGCGGGGGTGGCCGTGGATGCGGTGTTTGATTCGGTGAGTGTTGGCACGACGTATCGCACGCAGCTCGCGGAAAAGGGCATCATCTTTTGCTCAATGAGCGAGGCGGTGCAGGATCATCCCGAGCTGGTGAAGAAATATCTCGGGTCGGTGGTGCCGTACACGGATAATTATTACGCAACGCTCAACTCCGCGGTGTTCACGGACGGCTCGTTCGTTTACATCCCCAAAGGCGTGCGCTGCCCGATGGAGCTTTCGACTTACTTCCGCATCAACGCCGCGAAATCCGGACAGTTTGAACGCACGCTGATCGTGGCGGACGAAGGGGCGAGCGTGAGTTATCTCGAAGGTTGCACCGCCCCGATGCGCGATGAAAATCAATTGCACGCGGCCGTCGTGGAGTTGGTTACGCTCGACAGTGCCGAGATCAAGTACTCGACCGTGCAGAACTGGTATCCGGGCGACGAGAACGGCGTGGGCGGCATTTACAATTTCGTCACCAAGCGCGGTCTGTGCAAAGGCAAAAACTCGCGCATCACGTGGACACAGGTCGAAACCGGTTCGGCGATCACCTGGAAATATCCGAGTTGCATTTTGCTCGGAGACAATTCGAAGGGTGAATTTTATTCCGTCGCCGTGGTAAACAACATGCAGCAGGCGGACACCGGCACGAAGATGATCCACATCGGCAAGAACACGAGCAGCACGATCGTGTCGAAGGGCATC
>CAYWCK010000156.1:0-10966 GCA_964456685.1 uncultured Bifidobacteriaceae bacterium
GTGATTGCTTTCCAGGCTTCCTCAAAGGTTACGAGAATCAACGCACCAAATGTGAGGGCCGTAGTCCGCCGCGAGTTTTGTAGGCCTGTGAAGTCATTCGCACTCACCAAATCTTCCCACTGTGCTGCTACGCTCGCGAATCCCCACTCGGTGAGTAATAGGCAAAAAGCGCGAGATGCTTCCACCTCGCGCTAAGGAAATATTGCAGACTGTAGGGAGTGAATTACTTCAATCGCCAGGTGATCCGCGCCTTGTTCAAATCGTAAGGCGACATCTCCATCTTCACCCGGTCGCCGGCGGTGAGACGCACGAAGCGCTTGCGCATCTTACCGCAAATCGTCGCTAGCACGAGATGCTTGTTGTCCAGTTCCACCCGGAACATCGTCCCCGGCAGCACCGTGTGAATGTGCCCCTCGACTTCAATGTGTTCTTCTTTCATCAGAAAAAAATCGGCGAGGTCCGGTTCACCCGAACCCCGCCGCGAAAAAATGCGCGCGCGCGGGCTTAGTAACGACCGCGACCACCACCGCCGCCACCGCCGTAATCACGACGACCACCACCGCCACCGCCGCCGCCAAATTCGCGACGACCGCCGCCACCACCACCGCCACCCGGGCGTTCTTCGCGCGGGCGGGCGATGTTGACCGTCAGGGCGCGACCATCCATCTGGGTGCCATGCATGGCGCTGATGGCCTTCTGCGCCTCCTCGGGCGAACCCATGGTTACGAAACCAAACCCGCGCGAACGACCGCTCACGCGGTCCATCATCAAGTTGGCTTCGACGACTGTGCCGTGCGCCGCGAATGCGTCCTGCAGGTCGTTCTCGGTGGTGTTGAAGGAAAGATTTCCCACAAACAATTTACTGCTCATTTGATTTAACTGTCCGAAACTGAACTTTGCTCTCCAGACTGTTCCCGACTGCCGGGTTTCAAATCATCACTGAACAGGGGTTCACTTGAGGATTTACCATGACTTGGAAGTGATAAGTATCTTCAGACGGCTTGATCATGGCTGATCCCTTACAAATTGCAAGCAGCAACTTTCACGGGTGTGCCCGAACATGCTGCCCGTCAAAAAGAAACGGCGCGAAGCGCTACCGCGCTCCGCGCCGTGAATACTTCAATTCCTTTTCAGGTAAGGGCAATTTTGTCGCCCTCTTTGAGGGTGACAATCGCCTTTTTCCAACTCGGCGCCTGGCCGGCTTGGCTGGTGCGTTGTCGGCGGAATTTTCCGCGCACATTCAAGGTGTTGACCTTCGTGACCTTGACTTTGAACAATTCCTGAACCGCAGCACGGATCTGGGTTTTGTTCGCACGGCGATCGGCCACGACCGTGTACTGGTTGAAATTCTCGCCCTGGCGCGTACCCTTTTCGGTCAGCCGGACGGTCTTGATGACTTCAAATGAATTCATGAATCGTTATCGCGTTGCGGAGTTAGTCCTTGGCGAGCCGAGCTTCGAGCTTTTCAAACGCGCCGCGCGTAAAGAGCAGCTTGTCCGGGCGCAGCACATCGTAGGTGTTCAATGTCTCGCTGGTCGCGAGCGCAACGTTGGGGACGTTGCGCGATGCGAGGGTGAGATTTTTATCGGCACCGGCAACCACGAGCGTCGAACCTTTCAGTTCCAGCGCCGAAATCACACCAACGAATTCCTTCGTTCTTGGTGAAGCCAGCTTGAGATCGTCCACGACAATAACATCACCGGCTTTAAGCCGCTCGCTGAGCGCCTTACGCAAAGCAAGCTGTTTGGTACGGGCGTTGACCTTCTTGGCGAAGCTGCGGGGCTTCGGACCGAACGTCACACCACCACCACGCCAGAGCGGCGAAGCAAAGGAGCCGGCGCGGGCGCGACCCGTGCCTTTTTGCCGCCAGGGCTTTTTGCCGGAACCGGCAACTTCACCCATGGTCTTGGTACTCGCGGTGCCGCTGCGTTGTGCGGCTTGATACGCGACGACGGTGTCATGCACGGCTTGTGTGCCACGACCGTCCTCAACGAGCGCGAACTTCACTTCGAGTTCGCCCGCGCTCTTGCCTTGTGAATTCTTGATCGAAAGTTTCATGGCAGTCCTTCAATTACTTCTTGGCCGCGGCCTTTTTCTTCCCTGTGGTCGCCACCGGTGGCTTCCACCCCTTTGGACGTTTCTTGGATTCGCGGATGACGCAATAGTCGCCTTCCGCGCCCGGGAACGAGCCCTTGATCAGCAAAAGATTGTCGGCTTCACGAACCTGAATCACTTCCAGGTTTTGCGTCGTGCGTTGCACCTGCCCCATGTGACCAGGCATACGCATACCGCGCATGACTGTGCCGGGAAACAAGCGCTGACCGATGGCGCCGGAACGACGGTGCCAACCTTTCGCACCGTGAGTCGAGTCGCCGCCCGCGAAGGCGTGACGACCAACTACGCCCTCAAAACCGCGGCCCTTCGTGACTCCGATACAATCCACAAAATCACCGGGCGCAAAAAGCGTTGCACCAACGGTGTCGCCCGCTTTGACTTCTTTGCTGAAGTTACGGAATTCCTTGATCCGTTTGACGGCTTTGCCGTTGTGTTTCTTGACGTGGCCGAGCACAGCCTTCGTGAGGCGTTGCTCCTTCTGGTCATCAAAACCGAGCTGCACGGAATTATAGCCGTCCTTGCTCGCTTGCGTTTTGACCTGCATGACGTAGTTCGGCCCGGCGAGCACAACAGTCACCGGGTGCAACACACCGTTTGCGTCATAGACGCGGGTGTGTCCAAGTTTTTTTCCTAAAAGTCCAAGAGGCATGGCGTGAAAGCGTTGAGGTTAGATCTTGATGGTAATGTCCACGCCCGCGGGCAGGTTGAGCTTCTTCAATTCATCCACGGTTTTCGCCGTGGGATCGAGAATGTCAATCAACCGTTTGTGGGTGCGTTGCTCGAAAGTTTCCTGCGACTTCTTGTCGGAGTGTGGAGAGCGCAACACGGTGAAGCGTTCGACGCGAGTGGGAAGTGGAATTGGCCCCGCGACGCGGGCGCCAGTGCGTTTGACGGTATCGGCAATTTCGCGTGCCGACTGATCAATGACTCGATAGTCAAAGGCCTTGAGGCGAATTCGAATGCGTTGTCCTGCCATAAAAGAACAATTGTCTGTTAACGTTTACCAACTAACCCGCTGCCCATTTTGGAAACGGGGCGCGCAATCTATCAGATGAAAGCCACCCTGCAACATGTTTTTTTGGAATTCACGGTCCGGTGGCAGTGAATCGCGAATTCCAAATGAAAGGAGCATCCAGTTGCCTGGATGCTCCATGAAAGCTTGCTTATCGATCAGGTCCGCGCCGCCGGCTTGTTCTTCGCCGTGTCGAGAATCTTCTCCGCAATGCTGTTCGGCACCTGTTCGAAGGTCAGCGGCTCCATCGAGTAACTCGCGCGACCTTTAGAAAGCGAGCGGATTGCCGTCGCATAACCGAACATTTCCGCCAACGGAACTTGGGCGTTCACCGCCGTCTGGCCGGTTTTGGCTTCGATGTTAACGATGTGGCCACGACGACGTGTAATGTCGCCGATGAGATCGCCCTGATATTCATCGGGCGTGGTGCATTCGACCTTCATGATGGGCTCGAGAATGATTGGGCCCGCTTTCTTGAAGGCGTCCTTCAACGCGAAGATGCCGGCCATCTTGAACGCGAGTTCGTTCGAGTCGACTTCGTGGAACGAGCCGTCCGTCACCTGCACCTTGATGTCGATGATTTGGTAGCCGGCATACACACCACCCTTGATGGCTTCTTCGATGCCGTCGATGACCGCCGGAATGTATTCCTTCGGAATCGTTCCGCCGACGATCTTGTTCTCGATCTCCACGCCCTTGCCCTTTTCGTTCGGTTGAACCTGAATGCAGGCGTGGCCGTATTGACCGCGACCACCGGATTGGCGGATGAATTTGCCTTCGCCGTCCGCCGGTTTGGTAATGGTTTCGCGATACGCGATCTGCGGCGCACCGGCATTCGCTTCGACCTTGAATTCGCGGAACAACCGGTCGCGAATAATTTCCAGGTGCAGTTCACCCATGCCCGCAATAATGAGCTGACCGGTTTCCTCGTTGGTGAAGCAACGGAAGGTCGGATCTTCTTCGGCAAGCCGTTGCAATCCTTCGGACATCTTGTCGCGATCAGCCTTCGTCTTCGGCTCGACGGCCATGCTGATAACTGGCTCGGGGAAAGTTGGCGGTTCGAGCGTCACGTCAAACTCCTCATCGCACAGCGTGTCGCCGGTGGTGATATTCCGCAGACCAACCAGCGCCGCAATGTCGCCGGCGTAAACCTCGCTGATGTCCTTGCGCTCACTACCTTGAATGATCATCAGGCGGCTGACGCGTTCGCGCTTGCGCGTACGCGGGTTGTAAATAGTGTCGCCCTTCTTGAGCATGCCGGAATAGACACGGAAGAACACGAGCTTGCCCGCATAGGCATCGGTCCAAAGTTTGAAAGCGAGCGAGCAGAACTTGCTGCTGTCGTCCGTCTGCACTTCGACAAGATTGTCGGTACCGGGCTCAGTGCCAGTCGCCGCTGGAATATCGAGCGGGCTGGGCAAATAATCCACCACGGCGTCCACGAGTACTTGCACGCCCTTCTTCTTGAATGCGGAACCGCAGAGCACCGGAATCAATTCGATCTTGCAGGTGAGCCGGCGAATGGCGGCCTTGAGCACGACGGGTTCGATTGGCTTCTCTTCCAAGACAAGTTCCGCAATCGCGTCGTCCTTATTGGAAACGGCGTCAATCAATTCCGCGAGCGCGGCTTTCGCTTTGTCCTTCAGCGCATCGGGGATTTCCTTGACCTCGTATTTCAAACCTTCGTTGGCCACGTCGCCCGGACCCCAGACGTACGCTTTCTGGTTCACCACATCGATCACACCTTCGAATTTATCTTCAGCGCCGATCGGGAGAAAAATTGGGAACGCATACGCCTTGAGTTTGGTGCGCATGTCGTTAAGTGCGTTCTCAAAGTTCGCGCCGGTGCGGTCCATCTTGTTGACGAACGCGATGCGAGGCACCTTGTATTTTGTTGCTTGCCGCCAGACGGTTTCGGATTGCGGTTGCACGCCGGCGACACCGCAGAACACGGCGACGGCGCCGTCCAACACGCGCATTGAGCGCTCAACTTCCGCGGTGAAATCGACGTGGCCAGGCGTATCAATAATATTGATCCGGTGGCCAACGCTCTCGAAGGCTTTGTAAATGCCGGCTTCCTTTTTCTGCGTCCAGTAACACGTCACCGCCGCGGAAGTAATGGTGATGCCGCGCTCGCGCTCCTGCTCCATCCAGTCGGTGACCGTGTTGCCATCATCGACGTCGCCGATTTTGTGAATCAGTCCCGTGTAGAAAAGGATGCGTTCGGTTGTGGTCGTTTTGCCGGCGTCAATATGCGCGGCAATGCCGATGTTGCGCGTGCGCTCCAACGTGTATTCACGGTTGGGCGAATTGGGTGATTTGGCGGCAGCGGGAGCAGTCATGGTCTTGGTGATAAAAAAAGCCCCGAGCGTCGAGCAAACGGCCCTCGGGGCGGATTCAAATGAATTCTACCAGCGGAAATGGGCGAACGCCTTGTTGGCCTGGGCCATCTTGTGAACGTCGTCGCGTTTGCGAATCGCGTTCCCCTGCCCTTGATACGCTTCCATAATCTCCGAGGCGAGCGCGTCGCTCATTGGCTGGCCCTTGCGGGCATCGGCGAAATCCACCAACCAGCGTAACGCGAGTGAAGCTTGACGATCGGCCGTAACTTCGAGCGGCACCTGATAGGTCGCGCCACCGACACGGCGGGCCTTGGTTTCGATGCGCGGTTTGGCGTTATCCACGGCACGTTGAAGAATGTCCAGCGGATTGGTGGTCGGGTTCTTCTCGGCGATACGGTCGAACGCGGTGTAAACGATGCGCTGGGCAGTGCTTTTCTTGCCGCCGCGCATGATGGTGTTGACGAGACGCGTGACGAGAACGCTGCTGAACTTTGCGTCCTTGCTCACGGGTCGTTTGGAGGCCTGACGTCTGCGGGACATGTGATCGTTAAGTCGTTAAGGGTGAATTAAGCTTTGGCATTGGCCTGGGCGGCGGCGGCTTTCGCGTCCTTCGGACGTTTCACGCCGTACTTCGAGCGGCTGACACGGCGCTTTTCGACGCCGGCGGCATCGAGCGTGCCGCGCACGATGTGGTAGCGCACACCCGGCAGGTCCTTCACACGACCGCCGCGCACGAGCACGATGGAGTGTTCCTGCAGGTTGTGACCCTCATCGGGGATATACGCAATTACTTCGTAGCCGTTCGTGAGGCGAACTTTGGCGACCTTGCGCATCGCGGAGTTCGGCTTCTTCGGCGTGCGCGTCATCACCTGGATGCAGACGCCACGACGGAACGGTGAGTTCTCCAAGGCCGGAGACTTGGACTTGTATTTGATCTTGTTGCGGCCCTTCCGGACCAATTGATTGATAGTCGGCATTTGCGCTTAAATTTCGCCCCTGCTCACCCGGTTTTTACGCCGGACAAAGGAGCGCAGATTTTAACAACGGAATTCCATGTTGCAACTCGTTTTTCAGGCTCAACTCGCGCTGAGCAACGGATTCTCCTCGCTCGGGGCGGGTTCTTCGGGTTGCGGTTCTTCTTCCACGACCTCCACCAAAGGCTTGATCGTAGCTTTGCGGTGCATATCGAAGCCCGATCCCGCGGGAATGATATGCCCCATGATGACGTTCTCCTTGAAGCCGCGCAGGTAATCAATACGCGACCGCGTGGCTGCTTCGGTGAGCACCCGCGTGGTATCCTGGAAGGACGCGGCGCTGAGGAAGCTCTCGGTTTCAAGTGAAGCCTTGGTGATGCCGAGCAACACGGGTGAAGCTTCGGCAGGTTTGCCACCCATCTTCTCCACGCGCTCGTTCTCACCTTCAAACTCCAGCTTGTCCACTTGCTCACCCCAAAGGAACTGGGTGTCACCAGGTTCGGTGATGCGCACCTTACGCAGCATCTGACGCACGATGATTTCGATGTGCTTGTCGTTAATCGTCACGCCTTGGAGACGATAAACTTCCTGCACCTCGTTCACCAAGTGCTCCTGCAATTCCTGCGGGCCGCAAACGTCGAGGATTTCATGCGGATCAATCGGTCCTTCGGTCAACTGCTGGCCCTTCTTCACGAAGTCGCCCTTGAACACGATGACGTGTTTACCGATCGCGATGAGATGCTCCTCTTCGGTACCGGTTTGCGGATCCTTGATGAGAATGCAGCGCTTGCCACGCACACTCGGACCGAAATCCACAATCCCATCAATCTTCGAGATTTCGGATGCGTCCTTCGGGCGACGAGCTTCAAACAACTCGGCCACACGCGGCAAACCACCCGTGATGTCTTTGGTCTTCGATTGCTTGCGCGGCGTCTTGGCCATCAAGGTGCCGGCGACGATCTTGTCGTCTTCGTTCACGACGATGTGCGCGCCCGACGGAATCGGGTAGTTCGCGACCACTTCGCCATGCTCGTCCGCAATGATGATCTGCGGGTGCAAATCTTCCTTGTGTTCGATGACGACCATCGCTTCCTGCTGCGTCGTCTCGTCCACTTCCTGTTTCATCGTCACGCCTTCGATGATGTCGTGGAATTTCACCTTGCCCGCTTTTTCAGAGAGAATCGGGACGTTGTAGGGATCCCACTGGACGAAGGTTTCCCCCTTCTTGACCTTGGCCCCGTCGGCGATCGAAATCACCGCGCCGATGACCACGGTGTGGTTCTCCAACTCGCGCCCGTCGTCGGCCAGAATGGAAACCGAGCCGTTCTTGTTCAGCACGATGTTGCTGCCGTCCTCAAGTTGAACGAGGCGGAGTTCATTGTAACGAATCGTGCCGTCGTGCTTCGACTTGATTTGCGGCACTTTGAACTGCGCTGCCGCCGTACCACCGATGTGGAAGGTGCGCATCGTGAGCTGCGTGCCGGGCTCGCCAATCGATTGCGCCGCGATGATGCCGGTAGCTTCGCCAAGCTTGACCGGGAGACCGGTCGCCAGGTTTCGGCCATAGCATGCGATGCAAATGCCCTGCTTGCTCTCGCAGGTCAGCACGGAGCGGATTTTCACCTTCTCCACGCCGGCGTTTTCAATGGCCTTCGCCTTGAGTTCATCAATCTCCTCGTTCGCGTGAACGAGCACTTCCTTCGGATTGATCGGGTTCGAGATGTCGTCGCAAGAGAAGCGGCCGACCAAACGATCGCTCAGCTTGACGACTTCGTCTTCGCCTTCGTAAATCGCCTGCACCCAAATGCCGTTCGTCGTGCCGCAATCATCTTGCCGGATGATCACATCCTGCGCGACGTCCACAAGCTTGCGGGTCATGTAGCCGGAATCGGCGGTCTTGAGTGCCGTGTCGGCAAGACCTTTGCGCGCGCCGTGCGTCGAGATGAAATACTCGAGCACCGTGAGGCCTTCGCGGAAGTTCGAGAGAATCGGCTTCTCAATAATGTCGCCGCTCGGTTTGGCCATCAAACCACGGACGCCAGCGAGCTGACGCACTTGTTGGCGGTTACCACGAGCGCCGGAATCCACCATCAAGTAAACCGGGTTGAATTCCTTCTTGCCCTGATTTTGCTTGAGGGTGTCGAACATAACGTTCGCGATTTGATCGGTCGCGTGCGTCCAGATATCGACGATCTTGTTGTAGCGTTCGCCGGACGTGATTACGCCTTTGCGATGCTGCTTCTCGACTTCCTTGATTTGCTTCTGCGCGTTCTCGATCTGCTCGTCCTTCTCCTTCGGGATGATCATGTCATCAATGCCGATGGAGACGCCCGCCTTGGTCGCTTCGCGGAAACCGAGTTCCTTCAACTTGTCGAGCATGATCACGGTCTTCTCGTGACCGCAAACCTTGTAGCATTTCCAGATCAGCTCGCCGAGCTGACTCTTGCCGGCGGCCTTGTTGAACAAGCCCATTTCCTCGGGCCAGATTTCGCTGAAGTTCACGCGACCGACCGTGGTCACGATGACCCTGTTCTTCGCGTCACCATATTCGGTCTTGCGACCGAAGTCAGGATTCGCGAGGCGCACGCGATCGTGCGTCTTCAGTCCGCCGTCTGCGTAAGCAAACAACACTTCGGTCTTCGAACCGAACAGTTGAAGCGTGGTAACATCAGCAGGAATCGGCTGACGCGGCTCGGCCGTGAGATAATAGCAGCCCAGGGTAATGTCCTGCGTGGGCGTGATGATCGGCTTGCCTGACGACGGCGAGAAAATATTCCCGGACGCCATCATGAGCAGGCGCGCTTCCATCTGCGCCTCGACCGAGAGCGGCACGTGCACGGCCATCTGGTCGCCGTCGAAGTCCGCGTTGTAAGCCGTGCAAACCAGCGGATGAATGCGGATGGCTTCACCCTCGATGAGTTGCGGCTCGAAGGCTTGAACCGACAAGCGGTGCAGTGTCGGTGCGCGGTTGAGCAACACCGGATGTCCGCGCGTAACTTCCTCGAGGATGTCCCAGACCTCTTTCGTCTGGCGCTCGATCATCTTCTTCGCGCTGCGAACGGTATGAACGTAGCCAAGCTCTTTCAGCCGGCGGATGATGAACGGCTCGAACAACACGAGCGCCATCTTCTTCGGCAAACCGCATTGATGCAGTTTGAGTTCGGGGCCGATCACAATGACTGAGCGGCCAGAGTAATCCACGCGCTTGCCGAGCAAGTTCTGACGGAAGCGTCCCGACTTGCCCTTGAGCATGTCCGAGAGCGACTTCAAGGCACGATTGCCCGCGCCGGTGACGGCACGACCGTGGCGACCGTTGTCAAACAACGCGTCCACGGCTTCCTGCAACATGCGTTTTTCGTTACGGATAATTACCTCCGGCGTCTTGAGCGAGAGCAGGTTCTTCAACCGGTTGTTCCGGTTGATGACGCGGCGATAAAGATCGTTCAAGTCAGACGTAGCAAAACGACCGCCTTCCAGCGGAACGAGCGGACGCAAGTCCGGCGGAATGACCGGCAGCACGGTGAGAATCATCCATTCCGGACGGCTCTTCGAGGACATCAAACCCTGTAGCAATTTGATCCGCTTCGCGAGCTTCTTGCGGATTTGCTTGCTCTTCGTTTCCGTCATCGCTTCCTGCAGTTGCTCGACCGACTTGCCGAGATCAACCTTGGCAAGCGCTTCGCGCACTGCTTCAGCACCCATCTTGGCGAGGAACTTTTCCGCACCGTAGGTTTCCTTGGCTTCGCGGAATTCGTGTTCGCTGAGCAGCTGATTCTGCTTCAAAGGCGTATCCATCGGATCAATCACGAGGTAGTCCTCGTAATAGATCACGCGTTCCAGATTGCGCGCCGTCATATCGAGCACGAGCCCGATGCGCGACGGCATGCACTTGAAGAACCAGATGTGGCACGTGGGCACGGCGAGTTCAATATGGCCCATGCGCTCGCGGCGCACGCGTGCGAGCGTCACTTCGACGCCGCAACGGTCGCACACCACGCCACGATGCTTGATGCGCTTATACTTTCCGCACGAACACTCCCAGTCCTTCACAGGACCGAAGATGCGTTCGCAGAACAAGCCGCCTTTTTCGGGCTTGAACGTGCGGTAGTTGATGGTCTCGGGATTCTTGACCTCACCTTTGGACCAGGACCGGATGGCGTCAGGGGAGGCGACGGTGATGCCGACGTAATCCACCTGATTGACCTTGTCCAGGCCGAGCAACTCGCGGGCGCTCTCTTTGCTGCTGATCATAATATTATTCGTTGCGCGAAATGGTTTCGATTTATTCGCCGACGGCCGTCAGGACCGTCGCGGGTTCAGCCGGTTGATCCACCGGATTGGAATACCCAACCTTCACATCGAGGCCGAGCGACTGCATTTCCTTGACCAAAACGTTGAAGGATTCGGGAATACCGGCCTCCAATGCGTTGTCGCCCTTGACGATGCTTTCGTAAATGCGCGTGCGGCCCTGCACGTCGTCGGATTTGACGGTGAGCAGTTCCTGCAACGTGTATGCGGCGCCG
>CAYWCK010000157.1:0-10895 GCA_964456685.1 uncultured Bifidobacteriaceae bacterium
ATGTCCGTGACACAAACGGTGTTGTCCATCGCATGGGCCACGAGCTTGCCATCCGGGCTCCACGAAAACGCCGAGGCGACACTGAATTGGTTGTGCGTCACTTGAACCGGCGCGCCGCCGTTGGGGGAAATCGTCCAAAGCTGAACCACGCCCGCATCGTCTTTCATCAGGAAGGCGATGCGCGAGCCGTCGGGCGAACTCCGCAGCCATTGGCGCGGACCCTGCAAGCCGGGGAATTTGCGATCCGCAGTGAAAGTAAGCCGCCGTTGCACCGTGCCTTTGGGCGGACGCGGACGCGTGGTCGCCGTGCCTTCGAGCGGACCGTTACCGGGTTGCGTGATGTCGTCGGGCAGGTCCGCCACAAAAACTTCCATGTGGAGCGAGCCATTTGGCGCGGCGACTTCGCCTTGAAACGCGAGCGCGCGTTTCTGGCGTTTGCCATCCGGCTTCACGTAACCGCTCCGACCAATCCACGCGTCCTCGATTGCGCGGCGGATTTCATCCGAGCCGGGCTTGGGATGCGCCGTGGTTTCGGCGACGAGCACGGAGAAATAGTCCCCATCCTGATTGCGCGGGTGATCCTTGGAAACGACGACACGCTTCACCGGCACGCTGATGCCGACGTTGCGAAAGTTCATTTCATGTTCGGCGTTTTCTTCGCTGAATTGCGCGAGCACATGGTCCTCGTACGTGTAGCTGACCCATTGGCCATCGGCGCTGAAAACATGAACGTGCGAACCGCCGCGCAGCGCGCCGGGCGTGAACGGCGGCATGATATCGCGGGCATCAAGATTGACGGCCTTGCCCGGGTGATTCATGTCCACGATCACGCCCTGCCGATGATACATGCCATATTCCCAATCGGGCGTGGGGTTTTCTGGTCCGTGAATGAAAACAACTTTCGGCGCCACGGGATTGCACGTGACCACGCCGCAATGCGCGCCGTTCGTGGAGCGATAAAGCACCTGCACCTCGCCGGTCTCCACGTTCACGCGTTCGATGGTGTCGCCGTCGAAGTTCGTGCCGGGCCGTTCGGAGCGTGTGTCGAACGCGATCCATTTTCCATCCGGCGACCAGACGCCGAAATTGGTCAGGATGTGGGCGTAGCGTTGGTTGGTGATTTGGCGTTCAGTGCTCACGGGTTGGGCCTTCTTGCGAACTTGGGGCGTGGTCGCGTCTGGAGTTGAAACACAGCCCGCCAGCGCAACCAATCCGGCAAGGAGCAACGTGCGGAACCGCGTCCAGGGTCGTGTGACTTCGTACTTCATCCGATGCCTGCGCTCATTCTGACGAGGCCGGCCCCAATGGCAACGCAATTAGCAGCCGCGAGTTGCGCCCGGACCTCCACTCAAGGCACTTCGTGACGCACCCAAATGAGAGTTGTGCCCGCCACGGTTCTTGAACAAACTGACGCGCGATTGCTTTCAACCATCTGAACGCCACCTCATCCATGCGCAATTTTCTTTTGAGTTCCACGCGAGCCGGCATTGCCCTGCTGGCTTTGCTCGCCTTGAATTTTCCGACCGTCGCGACCGCCGCCCCCGCGGATCGCACCAAAGCCTCCGCCCCCACCGCCTTGGATCGTTACGTGGCGGCGCCGGATACGAATTATCACTGGGAGGTCGTCAACACCTTCAAGCAACCGGGGATCTCGGTGCATGTCATCGCCCTGACCTCGCAACAATGGCTTACCAGCAAGGAAGTGAACAAGCCGCTCTGGAAACATTACCTCACCGTGGCGGTGCCGGAGAAGACCACCAACCAGACCGCTTTGCTCGTGATCAGTGGCGGCTCCAACGATAAGGCCGCCCCTTCAAAGGCCGACAGCACCATCAGCATGATCGCCGTGGCCGCGAACACAGTCGTCGCGAATTTGAACAACATTCCCAGTGAGCCGCTGCTGTTTGCTGATCGGACCAACACGCTGACCGAGGACGGCATTATCGCTTACACGTGGGACAAGTTCCTCCGGACGGGCGATGAGAAATGGCCGTTGCGACTGCCGATGACGAAAGCAGCCGTGCGCGCGATGGATACCGTTACGGCCTTTTGCGCCAGCGAGGTTGGCGGCAAACGGGCGGTGGACAAGTTCTTCGTCACGGGCGCTTCCAAGCGCGGCTGGACCACCTGGACCACGGCCATCGTGGATCCGCGCGTCACCGGCATCGCCCCCATCGTGATCGATGTCCTCAACGTCGAGCAATCGCTCATGGGCCACTACAATTCCTACGGCTTCTGGGCGCCGGCCGTCGGCAATTATTCCAACGAACGGATTCCCGAATGGATGGGCACGCCGGAGTGCCAAAAGCTCATGCAGATTGAGGACCCGTTCGAGTATCGCGCCCGGCTCACGCTGCCGAAACTCATCATCACGGCGGCCGGCGATCAATTTTTCCCGACCGACTCGGCGCGCTTTTACTACGACGAACTGCCCGGACCAAAGTACATCCGGACCGTGCCCAACACCGACCACGGCATGAAAGGCACGGAAAGTTGGCTCAGCCTTTTGTCGTTCTACCACGCGCAAGTCACCGGCAAGGAGTTGCCGGAATTTGACTGGAAGCACACCGCCCCGGGCCAGTTGCAAGTCACCACCAAGAGCGAGCCGTTGGAAATCAAGTTGTGGGAGGCGACCAACCCGGACGCACGCGATTTCCGCCTGGAGACGCTCGGCCCGGTGTGGAAGAGCACCGACATCCCGGTCCAACCATCGGGCAAGTATGACGTGAAGGTCGCGAAGCCGGCCAAAGGGTGGACGGCGTACTTCGTGGAGCTGAAATTCTACAGCGCCCTGATGGCGCCGCATGTTTTCACCACCGATGCCCGCGTCATTCCCGATGTGCGCCCGCATCAGTGGGCCAAACCGAAATCGCCACCGTCCAGCAGCGCGGGGCAGTGACCCGGCGAGCATTGGCGGTTCAGACCTGCGCTTCGGCAGTTCCGAGTTGGAACTGCGATTCGAATTTCCTCAATTGAACCGCGCCTGTCGCTGCGGCATAATTTTTCCGCATTGCGGTGGCGAATCTAATCGTTGCCGGGTGACGAAAACCAGTTCGTCCATGCACACCGACTCAAATTTATGAAACGCATTCTACTGCTCGCCCTGCTGCTGCCGTTGCTGGGCTGTCAGACGCCATCACCGACCGCAACCCCGCGCGCGCGCTGGACGCCCGAACAGGCCCACGACTGGTACGCCAAACAACCGTGGCTGGTCGGCGCTAATTTCTCGCCGAGCACCGCCATCAACCAGCTTGAAATGTGGCAGGCCGATACCTGGGATCCCCAGACTATCGACCGCGAATTGGGTTGGGCTCACGACCTCGGTTTCACCAGCGTCCGCGTCTTTCTGCACGACCTCGTCTGGAAAAACGACCGCGCCGGCCTGTTGCGGCGCATGGAAGAATTTCTCAAGCTGGCGGATCGGCATCACATCGGCGTGATGTTCGTGCTCTTCGACAGCGTGTGGGATCCGTATCCGCAGGCGGGCAAACAGCGCGCGCCGTATCCCCACCGCCACAACTCCGGTTGGGTGCAAAGTCCGGGCCAGGACATTCTCAAGGATCCGGCGAAGCAGGACGAATTGAAGGACTACGTGCAGGGCGTCATCGGCCATTTCCGCAACGACCGGCGCGTGCAGGTCTGGGACATTTTCAATGAGCCGGACAATCTCGTGCCGCAATACCGCAGTGTGCTCCTGAGCAACAAGGTCGAGTACGCGCTGCAACTGCTGCAGAAGACTTTTGTCTGGGCGCGCGAAGTCGGCCCGAGCCAGCCGCTGACCTCCGGCGTGTGGATTGGCAATTGGCCGGATGCCGCCAAGCTTTCGCCCACCGAGCGCTGCCAACTTGAGGAATCCGATGTCATCAGCTTCCACACCTACGACCCGCTGCCCGGCGCGCAGAAGTGCGTGCAAAACCTGAAGCGTTATCAGCGGCCGATACTCTGCACCGAATTCATGGCGCGCCCCCGCGGCAGTCGCTTTGATCCGCTGCTTGGCTTTTTCAAAGAGCAAAACGTCGGCGCGTATTGCTGGGGTTTTGTGAACGGTAAAACGCAGACAATTTATCCGTGGGACTCGTGGGACAAGCAATACACCGCCGAACCACAGCCATGGTTTCATGACATCCTCCGCGCCGACGGAACGCCCTTCGACGCGAACGAGACCACATACATCAAGGCGGTGACCCAGCGTGGCGGCAGCAAGCAACGCTGATCAAACGGGACGCCGCCACGATTCCCAGCCGCGCTTCCGGCGTGCAACGACGGGCCGGAACTGCTTTGCTGGTGGCATGACGAAAACATCGGTTCGTTTCGAACGATTGCTGGATCGCTATTTTGAGGCGCTGCTGCAGGACACGCCCACTTTTGCCGCAGTCATGGGCCTTCGCAGCGCCGAGGGGAAACTCGGAGAGCTGAGCACCCGCTGGCACGATCGGCGCGAACGGGCCCGCCAGGCCGCACTGCGCGAACTGGACCAACTTTCCCCACGCGAACTCACGATTGAACAAAATCTCGACCGCCTCGCGCTCCGTTCCATGCTGCTCAAGGAATGTGAGGACTTTGCCCGCCAACGCCACGCCCTCGAACCCAACGCGCCGGATGCGCTGCTCAACATTCTCTTTCACGAACTCATGCGCGGCGACGACGAGCCGGCCCGCGCCGCGCGCAATCTCCGTTCGCTGCTCCAACAAGCGCCGGCGTTCCTGGCCGAGGCCGCCAGGATGCTGCGCAAGCCCGAGCAGGTCTGGCTGCGGGTGATGGAACAAAGCGTGGACGGCGCCGCCGCATTGCTGGAAGGCACCGCCAAGTTTCTCGCCGCAAACCAGCCGCAGCCGGCCGATGCGGCCTCGATCCGGGCGACGCAGAAGGCGCTGCATCGCTACCGCGACGCGGCGAAAGCCAAACCGCTCGCGCCCGCCGGTTCATTTGCGATCGGACCGGAAGCCCTCCAACGCCGCGTGCGGGATGAACTGGGATTGGATTACACGCTCGGCGAGATCGAAGCGCTTGCGCTGGGTGAGGTCGAACGCGTGCGCGCCCTGATGCAAAAGGAATGCGCGCGAATCGGCCGCGGCCGCAGTGCCGAGAAAATCATCGCCGAAGCGCGCGCCAACTGGCGGCCGCGCCAGCCGTTGCTGGAGATTTACCGAAAGGAAACCAACCGCGTGGCCAACGGCTTCCGCGCCGCCCGCGCGGTGACGTTCCCGAAAGGCGACGAGTTGGTGGTCAAGCCCGTGCCGGAGTTCCTGCGCGCCGTGATCCCGACCGCCGCGTATTCGCAGCCGGGTGCGTTTGAAAAACGGCAGCGCGGCATTTTCTGGGTCAACGACCTCAGCGTGCTCAAGAAAACCGAGGCCGAGAAGCTCGCCGAGCGCCAGCAGCACTTCGGTCTGTCGCTGACCTGCGCGCACGAGGCGTATCCCGGGCATCACTTGCAATTCGTCATCGCCAACCGGCATCCGCGCCAATGGCGACGCCTCTTCGCGCACGCCGTGTTTTACGAGGGCTGGACGCTCTGGTGCGAACAGATGATGGTGGACTTGAACGTTGACCGCTCGCCTTGGCTAAGGGTGCAGCAGTTGCACGACGCGCTCTGGCGTTGTCATCGCATCCTCGTGGATCTGCGGCTGCAAACGCGCCGTTACAGCTACGAGCAGGCGGTGCGGCACATGCAGAAACATCTCGGCTTCACCAAAGCGCGCGCGCAAGCGGATGTGAACTGGTACACCGCGCAACCCGCCGTGCCGATGAGCTACTGGCTGGGCCGCTTGGAAAACGCGCGATTGTATCAGCGCCTGGTCGTGGGTCGCGGCTGGAGCCGGCAGAAGTTCAACGACTGGCTGCTCAGCTACGGCACGATTCCGCAGGCGTGGATCGAAAAGTACGGCCTCGATTGAACCGTGAAAGTCCTCGTCACCGGCGGCACGGGATTCGTGGGGCGTGAAGTGGTCCGGCAACTGCATGCGGCGGGACACACGCCGCGCTTGCTAGTGCGCAGTGTCATTCCGCCGGTCGTTACCGAACTTGCCAGCCGTTTCGGCGCGGAAGTTTTCACCGGCAATGTGCTCGATGTCCCCCCGCTCCAACTCGCGATGCGCGATTGCGACGCGGTGATTCACCTGGTGGGCATCATCAGTGAAGTGGGCGAACAAACCTTTGAAAACATCCACGTGCGCGGCACGCGCGACGTGGTTCGCGCCGCTCAAGCCGTCGGCGTGAAGCGCTTCGTCCACATGAGCGCCCTCGGCACGCGGCCTGGCGCTGCCTCGCGGTATCACCAGTCCAAGTGGTCCGCCGAAGAATTCGTGCGCAGCAGTGGCCGGGCATGGACGATATTTCGTCCTTCCATCATCTACGGCCCGGGCGACGGGTTTGTGAACCTCTTCGCCCGCATGGCAAAGTTCTCGCCCGTCGTGCCGCTCATTGGCGGTGGCGTGACGAAGTTTCAACCGATCTCCGTGGAGAATGTCGCCCGTGCCTTTGTGGCCGCGCTTGGTGAACCCGCCTCGGTTCATCAGACGTTTGACCTTGTTGGCGAAGAAGTCCTGTCGTTGCGGCAAATCGTCGAAGCCGTGCTGCACGTGACCAACCGGCGACGGCTGAAGCTTCCCCTGCCCTTCGCGGTGGCCAACTTGCAAGCGGCGGTCGCCGAAATCCTGTTTGCAAAACTGCTGCGAAAACCGCCGCCGCTAAATCGCGATCAAGTGACGATGCTGCGGACAGACAACGTGAGCGAGACGCACCAAGCGGATGAGTTATTTGGTCTGCGGCACGAACGATTTGCGGATGGGATTGCCCGCTATTTGAGCGGTTGTCGTGCTTAAAGCAACTCCAACCTCCAACGTGCCTCGCTCGCCACGCCGCACGGCGACGCGCGGCCAGTAGTCAGCGCCTCCTCACGTCGGCGGCTACGAATCAAACTTCAATCCCGTAGGCCTTGATCTTGTTGTAGAGCGTCTGGCGACCGATACCGAGGCGTTTGGCGGCTTCGAGCTTGTTGCCGCCGGTTTCCTTCAGCATCTGGATGATCGCGTTGCGCTCCACACCTTCGAGGAGGGTGAAATTCGTGTCCTGCGACTCGATTCCGGGGCCGGTCTTCACGGCGGTGATGGAGAGATCGCTGGCATCCACGGCGTTGCCTTCGCAGAGCAGCACGGCGCGTTGCACTTCGTTCTGCAACTGACGCACGTTGCCCGGCCATTCAAATCCCGTGAGCCGTTCCACGGCTGCGGGCGTAAAGCCGGTGAGCGGCCGGTTCGCCTGCGCGGCAAAGCGCTTCAGGAACGCGTTGCACAGGGGCATGATGTCCTCCCGGCGTTCACGCAACGGCGGCAGATGCACCGAGATCGCGCTGATGCGGTAAAACAAATCCTCGCGCAATTTCCCGTCCTTGATCGCGTCATCGGGCTTCCGGTTCGTGGCGGCGACCACCCGGCAATTGGTCTTGTAACTGGTCTTGCCGCCGACCGGCCGGACTTCCTGATCCTGCAAAACGCGGAGCAGCTTGCTCTGGGTATCAATCGGCATTTCGGAAATTTCATCGAGGAACAGCGTTCCGTCCTCCGCCTGCCGGAACAAACCTTCCCGGTCCGTGTGCGCGCCGGTGAACGCGCCCTTCACCGAGCCGAACAATTCGCTCTCGATCAATTCCCGGGGCAGCGCCGCGCAATTGATTTTGATAATCCGGCCCTTGCTGCGGCGGCTCATCGCATGGACGAGGTCGGCAATCACTTCCTTGCCCGAACCGCTCTCACCCGTGATCAGGATCGCCACGTCGCTCGGGGCGACGCGCTCAATCGTCCGCACCACTTCCTGCATGACCGGGCTGCCGAAGACCGGCGAGACGGTGCCGCTGATGGTTTCCAGCGCCCGCCGCAGGGTGCTGTTCTCCTGGCTCTGCTGCCGGTTCTGATAGGCCGCATTGACATCGGCGATGAGTTTCTCGTTCTCGAACGGCTTCGCGAGGAACGTCCGCGCGCCGCGCTTGCCCGCTTCCACCGCCATGGTCATGGTGCCGTGGCCGGTCAACACGATGACTTCCGTGTCCGCCCACCGCTTCTTGATCTGCGGCAAAAGATCCAAACCGTCCGCATCCGGCAACTTCACGTCGAGCAGGACGACATCCGGCTGTTCCTCGCCAAAGGCTTTTTGCAGGGCCGCGCCACTTTCCGCCTGCGTCACCACGTAATCATCCTCCAGCACGGCGGCGAGCAAGGTCCGCACGTCCGCCTGGTCGTCCACGATCAATACTTTGCCCTTCATAGATTCTTTTTGCGATTTGCCGCGCACGCCCGCGCGAATGCTTTGAAAATTGCCCGATGTTCCGCATAGCGATCCACCAGCCGCTCCGGATGAAATTGCACGCTCAACAAAAAAGGCAGCAAATGCGCCACCTCCGGCTTCAACTCCATGCTTTCCACCACCCCGTCAGCGCTGCTTCCCGTCACCTGCAACGGTTCGGCGGGTCGCTCCACCGCCTGATGATGCGTGCTGTTCACACCCATCATTCGCTTGCCCGTTATCTTGGCGAGGAGCGAATCCGGTGTCAAATGCACATCATGGACCACCTCGCTCCGCTTATCCATGCGCCGATGATTCCCCGCCCCCGGCAACTGACTCCGCACATCCACCAGCAACGTCCCGCCCAGCGCCACATTCAACACCTGATGCCCGCGACAAATCGCCAGCAACGGCTTCTGCTGCCGGAACACCTCATCCACCAGCGTCACCTCGCGCAAATCCCGTGCGCCGCCATCCGGCGTCACCGTCACCGTGGCGCGTAACTTTGCCGGCACACGCTCCGCATACAGGCCGGGATCAACATCCTCACCGCCGGTCAACAGCACGCCGTCCGCCCGCCGCACACATTCGGCGATGACTTTACGGGAAGCCGTGGCCGGCATGGCCACAGGAATCGCCCCTGCTCCCATGAGGGCCAGCTGATAGGTTTCCGAAAGGCTGATGGACATGTCGCCAAACTCGTCACCCTTCTTTTCAATATTGGGTGAAACGAGAATCAACGGCGTGTGCTTCATGCAGGGGGGACTTTAGCCGCGACGCCGCAGATTGTCAGGAAAAAAGTCCCGGCACCTCAGCCATCGAGTGGACTGCGCACGCCCAAGCCCGGCTTCGCGAGAACGTGGGTGTAAATCTGCGTCGTGCTCACGTCCTTGTGACCGAGTAAATCCTGGACCGTCCGGATATCCGTTCCCCCCTCCAGCAAATGCGTGGCGAACGAATGCCGCAACACATGCGGACTCACCCGCTTCAGCAAACCCGCCGCCGCCGCCGCCCGCTTGACCGCCCGCTGCACCGCCGCATCCGTCACATGATGCCGCCGCCGCACCTTCGTCTCCGGATCCACGCTCAACTCCGCGCTCGGGAACACCCACTGCCACGCCCATTCCCGCCCCGCCCGCGGCCACTTGGCCCGTAACGCCCCCGGCAACCACACCTCCCCAAACCCCGCCGCCAGATCCTGCTCATGCAACTCCCGCACCCGGTGCAACTGCGCCCGCAACGACTCCTTCAGCGATTCCGGCAACATCGTCACCCGATCCTTGTCCCCCTTGCCGCCCCGCACGATGACTTGTCCGCGCGCGAAATCCAGATCCTTGACCCGGATTCGTAATCCCTCCAACAATCGCAGCCCCGTCCCATAAAGAAACCGCCCGATCAACTGCTGCGTGCCTTCCAGCTTGGCCAGCAACCACCGCACCTCCTCCCGGCTCAACACCACCGGCATCCGTTCCGGACGCTCCGCCCGCTCGAACTCGCCCAACTCCTCCAGCTCCCGTCCCACCACCTGCCGATACAGGAACACCACCGCATTGAGCGCCTGATTCTGCGTACTGGCCGCCACCTGCTCGTTCAACGCCAGATGACCCAGGAAACCATTCACCTCCGCCGCCCCCATCTCCTTGGGATGCCGCTTGCCGCTCCACACAATGAACCGGCGAATCCAATGAATATACGCCTCCACCGTCCGCGGACTGAACCGCTTGAACCCCATCACCTCCCGACACTGATCTAGAAACCGCAACTTGGGATTGGGAATAAACCGCTCTACAGGCCGCGACCGCGCATACTCCCGCTCCGGCCCGCCAAAGCGGGAGCGAGACGGTTGGGGTGAGGTAGGGCCATTCATATGCTAGGCCAAACGAATAGACTTGAAACCGGGCGAAAACCAGCGATAAAAGCACCATGCCGACCAGAATTAGGCCAATCCGGTTCGCGCTTAACCAAACCCACGTTTGGCCTACTCACTGTTAGACCGCGCGACCACACCATGAGTAAGCGACGCATAGACATTCCGGGCAAGGGATTGATTCAATTCGAGGGCATGACCCTGCCAGAGGGGGCGAAGTATTTTGAGGCCGCCTCCTTTTACTCGACGCTTCCTGATGACATTAAGACCTGGGTGTTGGATTTGCGTTACGCGTGGGGACGTGAGCGGCGAGAATCGAGTAGTGTCATTTTGCGGGCCTGCGACGAGATGGAGCGCCGTATTTACTCCGAGCGTGAGGCGCTGTTCGCTCATTTGCGTGGCATTTTCAAGCAGGCTGACCCGGCAGAGATTTGTCAGGAGTGGTTGACGGCCATCCAGATGATGCGTGAGTGCGCGGAGAGTCGCGAGACTTGCACATGGACGGTTCAGCCGAGAGATGGAGAGGTGGCTTTCTTCCTTACACAGACGATTGGGCTGGTGCGCGGGATGGAGAAGGCTCAAGGAGACACGGCGTTTCCGCCGGGATTCGTGGAGTATATCAAGAGCGCGGCGGAGGACGAGCAGGTGCGTTTCATCATTCAGACGACAGACAGTTTGAGTTCATGATACAGCGGTCTAACCAGAGCGCTGCAGCGCCTATGAGGGTTGTCAACTGCAAGTGCGGTTC
>CAYWCK010000158.1:0-10850 GCA_964456685.1 uncultured Bifidobacteriaceae bacterium
CACCCCGAGCACAATCAGCGTCACAGCCGGGATGAGTCGGCGCAGATTCTCGCCGTAGTCCAAGGCGCCGTAGTGCGCCTGACGCCACGCCCACAAGGCCGAGCCGAGCAATGTCAGGCCGCCGAGCAAAACCAGCAATCCGACGACGATGCCCTTCTCGAGGGTGAAGACCTTGAACACGTGCGAGAATTTCTGATCTTCGGGCAGCAGCCCTTCGGCAATGGCGAAAACTTTGGTGAAGAAGGCGAAAGCGGTGAGTTGAAATCCGACGATGATCGCCATGCTGGCCACGGCCATCGTGCCGACGTCGAAGGAGACGCCGCCCAGCTCGATGTGCCCGCGCAACGCCAGCGCCAGGCCAACCAGCAATCCCACCGCCGCCAGCAACAGGCCGGGCATGAGGAACAGCCACCGGGGCGAATAGATCAGCATGAAACGCAAATGCCGCCAGCCGTCGCGCCACGGCTTCAGATGCGGCGGACGGGAACGGCCATCTTTGTGCAGGGTGATGGGCACCTGGGTGATGCGGAGCGATTTGAACGTGGCCTTGATGACCATCTCCGAGGCGAATTCCATGCCGGTGGTTTTCAACTCCATCCGCTCGTAAGCCGCCTTCGTGAAGCCGCGAAGACCACAATGAAAGTCCTGCGCGGGACAATTGAAAAAGAGGCGACCGATGAATGAGAGGACGGGATTGCCCAGCCAGCGGTTCTTCCAGGGCATCGCTCCCGGCATGATGGTGCCGCCGCCGCGCGGCATGCGGCAACCCATGACGAGATCGTAACCTTCCCGGTACTTTTGCACGAAGCCCTCGATGCGGGAGAAATCATAGCTGTCGTCCGCGTCGCCCATGATGACGAACTTGCCCAGCGCCGCGGCAATGCCGCCGCGTAAGGCGCTGCCGTAGCCTTTTTCCTTCACCGGCACCACGCGGGCGCCGAGTTTGGTGGCAATTTCCTGTGAGCCGTCCGTGCTGCCGTTATCGGCGATGAGGATTTCCCCGCGCACCCCGGCGCCTTCCAACCCGGTCCGCGCCTTCTCGATGCAGCGTGCGATGGTTTCCGCCTCATTGAGGCACGGCATCACAATCGTGACTTCCAGGTTGGTATCCACGGGCAAGATGTAAAAGGCTCAACTGGCGCAAAGCAAGGGGGGAAACGCGCGGCTCAGGGTTTGGCGCGCTCGCCATGCAACCGGCACACGTACCAGTTCATCGCGTCACGGCCCGCCCGCAAGCGCAACGGCACCACCGTCTCCACTGTCGCACCGAACTTTGCGGCCCAGGTTTCGATGGTCGAAGCCGGCGGCCGATCCACCAGCCAACCGCTGACGACCACGTACTCAATTCCCTTTTTCAAGACGGTTTCGCGGGTGTCGCTGCTGATCACATGTTCAAAGCGGCGCGTTCCATACGGCGGCCAGAGCGTGGATTCAAGTTCATCAAATGTGACCAGGCCGATGAGTTTTTCTCCGGGCGGCAATTTTTCCCGCACGGGCGCGAGACCGTCTGCTCGCAGGGCGTACACGGAATAAACCGTCAACGCCCGGGGCCATTTGGGATTGTCAGGTTGCGCCTGCATCAAGGCGCGCAAAATGGTCTGCGCCGGAAAAAGCGGCCGCGAAGGCGTAATCACGACGACGAATGCCGCCAGCAAGAAGACCACACCCGCCGCACAACGCCACCAGCGTTGCCGACAAAGCCGCGCCGGTCCCGGTCCGGTGAGCAACAGCGGGAGCATCAGCGCGTAATAAGGCGTGAAGATGCGCGCCGCCGTCCCGATGGCGGCCTTGACGAGATAGGCGCTGGCAGAAACCCAAGGCGACCAGCGCACCAACCGAAGGCCCGGAAAATTCATGTCTCCCGGTCGCGCTGAATGGGCCGAACCCTTCCCTCGCCAGCTGGCGATCACGGAGAAGGCCACCAGGCCGCACAAGCCCAGACCAAAGCCGGAGAATTCTTCATTTTGAATTTCGGTCAGCGCCAGGTTTGCACCGCTGGGCTCGAAGTTCTTCTTCATGGCCTGATGAAACGCCGGCGGCATCAGGCGGGGCGCCAGTTCGTTCCAACGCGCGGCCATGGGAAAAATCGGCGGCGCCAGATTCTGCACCGTCAGGATCAATAGATTTCCCGGCACGAGGATTTTGGGATCGCCGCTGCTGTAGCTGATGTCTTCCGCCTTCGCGCCGGACCAATCGCCACATTGCCGGATGTTCAACGCCGCCATCGGAACGAAGGAAACCAGCAGGCTCGCCGCGCCAATGGCTGCCGCGGCCACGGGCCGTTGCCACAACACCCGCCAGCACGGCCACAGCGCGAGCACACACGGCAAGGCGAGCGGCAGGTTGCTGGTTTTGGCGCCAGTCATCAAACCGCAGGCCAGCACCGCTAGGAAAACGTCGCGCAGCCGTTGCGACTTCCGCGCGCGCAGCGCCAAGTCCAGCGCGGCGAGCGCATACATGCCGCCGAGAATGTCGTTGCCCACCCCGCCCGCCTGGGCCAGGAACGAATAGCCGGTCGGCACGAGCCACATCCAATGCCACGCCGTACGCCGCGCCACCCCCAGGCGCGTGAACAGGCTGAACACCAACCCGGGTAGCAACAGCAGGCTGATGATTCCAATCAGAAACACCAGCCGATGCGAATGCAGGAACAACATGATTGGCGCCATCAACCATTCGTAGCCGGGGGCGCGGGTGTTCAAGCGGACGAAATCGGTGTGAATCCAATGCCATTGTTCCGCGCCCAGCCAGTGCAGCACGCGGGGCATCCGATACGCCAGAGCATCAAAGTTATTCGGCGCATGCAGCACGCCGCCCAACAAGGCGAGGACCGCGAGGATGCCGAAGGCCGCCGGAAAGAACCGGCGACAGCGACGACGCAGACGGCGGAGGGACAGGCGACGCAGCGTGGTCAAACCCAGTTCGTCCGGCCAACGCCAAGCCGCCGCGAGCGCGACCACAAACACAACCCCGTAACCCAGCGGGTTCAGGGCGTGCAGCGCGGAGAGAATCCAGCCCGCAGCGTTGAGCAGCGCGCCCAGACAAATCCACGGAGTGACTGGCGCGGCTTCGCGCTCCCGTGCGTGATGCATGTTGAAGTGGAATTCGACCGCTTTTACGGCGTTAACTCAATGAAAAACCGGCCGCGCCAGCTTGGAAAAGAATTGCGTCCCGCGCGGGCAGCTGGCTAGATTCGACTGCGTTCGAAGGTTTTTAGCCGTGGCAAAAGAAGAACCAATTGAACTGACTGGCTCGGTAACCCAGGTGTTGCCCGGAACGATGTTCCGCGTGGCCCTTCCCAACGGTCACGAAGTGCTCGCCCACATTTCCGGCAAGATGCGGAAGAACTTCATTCGCATCAGCGTCGGTGACAAGGTGAGGGTCGAGATGTCCCCCTACGATCTCGGCAAGGCGCGCATCACCTACCGCGAATATTAGGCCGACGGGTTCGCCCCCAACCTCCTGTCGCCGTAGCTCCCCTTTCGTTACCCGCATCTGGCCAGTTGATTAACCAGCCGCTTTTACCTTGCAACAGATTCCGCGTTCCTTTGTCTATGCTGAAGCCGGCCCGTTCGCGCGGCATCAACCACGATGCGCTTTCTTTCCGTCGCCGAACGCGAACTGCGCGCCGCCGCGCGCCGCAAGAGCACGTACCGCTGGCGCTGGATTGCCGCGCTGGGGTTCTTCGGGCTGCTTTTGTGGCTGGCGTGGGTGTTCGACTTGTTTGGCAATCGCAACAATGCCTCCTCGGTATTCCAGGGCTTCGCGGTTTGCATTTATGCCTTCAGCCTGTTGATCGGCGCCACGGGCACGGCGGATTCGCTCAGCCGGGAAAAACGGGAGGGAACGCTCGGCCTGTTGTTCCTCACCAACCTGAACAGCACTGAGATTGTCGCGGGCAAACTCTGCGCCCACGCGCTCAGCGCCATTTATTGCCTGCTCGCCATTTTCCCAATTCTCGCCCTGCCTCTGATGGTGGGCGGTATCACGTTCGATGAATTCCTCCGCGTGGTGCTGGCGGAGATCGTGGCGCTCTTTTTTGCGATTGCGATGGGTTTCGTGGCGTCCGCCATTTGTGTGCGACAATTTCCCGCCGTGGCGCTGGCCATGGGACTGGTGATCTTCTTTGGTCTCATCCTCATGGGCGCGGCCGAGGCCGTGCGCGCGCTGGGTCTGCCGCGCGCCTACGCCAACTGGGTGGCGGATTTCTGCGCGTTGAAACCGCTGACGCTCGCGGCGTTCGGCCGGCGCACCATTCAGCTGCCCGACTACTGGTGGTCTCTGGTGTCCGTGGCGGTCATGTCGGCGGGAGCGTTGGCGCTGGTCGCCTGGGGACTCCGCCACAGTTGGCGCGACCGGCCGAAAAAGGCGCGGCCGACCAATCCCCTCAAATTCGGTGCGCAATGGCGGCAACGCGGTAGCGCGGCCAAGCTCGCTTTCCGCCGGCGGCTGTTGGAGATCAATCCCTTCTTCTGGCTGGCCGGGCGTCAACGCGTCAGCGCGCCCTTGTTCATGGGGATAGTGGTGCTGATCACTCTCGTGACGAGTTTTGTGGCGGCACCTTACTTCGGCCGTGTGATGGGCGGCGGCACGGCGCGGCTGGTGATGGGACTGCTGTTCTCCTGGCTGTGGGCCGGCCTGGCCATCCATCTGTCAGTGTTCTTCTACGCCGCTGCGGCCGCCTCCCGGCAACTGGCCGAAGACAAACAATCCGGCGTGTTGGAATTGATACTCAGCACACCGGCTTCAGAACCGGTCATCGCCCGCGGCCTGTGGCTGGCGTATGCACGCAAAATGTTGTTTCCCGCCCTCGTCGCCATTTTGACTCATGCCTACTTCACCTGGGTTCTGGTGACGCTGATGGTCTTGGACCCGCCGGGGCGATTGCCCCGCAATGTCACCGCCGGGGAAGTATTCTGGTGCGGCCTGCTGGGACAACCGCTGCGGGGACAAATTCTCGACTGGCAGTTTGGTTTCATGCTGCACAGCGTGCTGCTGCTGCTCATCGGCATTGTGGCCACCTGGGTGATGCTCGGCTGGGTGGGTCGCTGGCTGGGCTTGCGGATGAAACATCCCGGCTTTGCCCCGCTCGCCGCCGTAACCCTGGCCATCGCCCCGCCGGCTTTGATCTTCAGCCTGTTCTGTTTCCTCGCCGACCGCTGGCACTTCTTCCGGCTGCCGGAACGACAAGTCATCCCGCTGATGATGTGGATTGCGTTTGGCATCGTGTTGGTGAATTGCCTGGTCCTGTCCGCGTGGGCCGCCGGTAACTTGCGGGCAAACTTTCGCGCGACGGTCATCGGCCGGTTCTCCAATTCGCCGCAGCGCTGGTGGCGGCCCGACTGGCCGCGCCTGCGGCGACGCGCGCTGCAATTCGCGGCGGGCGTGCTGGTGCTTGGTTTGATCGGCGTCGGTTTCTACGCCTGGCAAAATGCGCACGCACGCCGAGCGTGGGCGGTCTTCCAACAGGAACTAAAGCAGCAGGGCGTTTCGCTCGATGTCACCCCGTATTTGCCGACGCCCGTGCCCGATGCCGAAAATTTTGCGCGCTCGCCCGCGTTCCTGACGCTCCGCAACCAGATGCGCACGAACAGCAATGTCCGTCCGCTCTTGGATCAACTCCGCGACGCCCAGTTGCTGAACAATCTTTACTCCACGCCGCTGGGAACCGACTGGACGCACTACCGTCCGCTGCCCCTGACCAATTTTGTGCGCTGGATGAACCCGAAGGCGCGGCTGGGCAATGCGACCAACTCCGCGGCCGTGGCGGGCGCGATATTGCAGGCGCTCGAACCGCACGCGGGCTGGTTGCAGTCCGTGTCCGAAGCTGCACGCCGGCCGGCGCTGCAATTCACCACGGATCGCGTCGCCGCGCAATTGATCACCGCGAACAACGAGGAAACCTCCCTCCTCGAGCGCCTGCACATGCTGCTGCAAATCCGCGCCAGCGCCGCGCTCGCTGCCGGCGACCCCGCGGCGGCGGCCGAGGATTTGCGGACCGGCCTGCGCCTGGCGAACCTCGCCCGGCAATTGCCGGACGCCCGCGCGTCGGTTCGCGTGCAGATCCTGGTCGCGCGGTGTCTGC
The DNA here is from genome assembly GCA_964456685.1 of uncultured Bifidobacteriaceae bacterium. Lineage (GTDB taxonomy): Bacteria > Verrucomicrobiota > Verrucomicrobiia > Limisphaerales > JADLHS01 > CAYWCK01. Next base: position 6,086 of record CAYWCK010000158.1, read on the forward strand.
AACCGTTGTGGGAAGGGTTGGCGGCGCGGCGTTGGAACGCGGACCAACTGGCGTCGCTGCAGCATGACCTTGCCGGTTTCAACCTGCTGGCGGATCACACCAATGCGGTGCGGCGCGTGACGCTGTTTTACATCGAGACCTGGCGGAACCAGCCGGACGCGTCCCAATGGATGCAAGGCACGACGGTCGGGCCGCGCATCACGCGTGGACCACGGCCCGGCTTCGAACCCGCCGCGTGGCAATACTACAACTGCATGCAGCTCCATACCGCGGCGGCGCATGCTCTGGCCAGCGTGGACGTTGTGCGCGGTCACGTGACGGAAAATGTGAACTGGTCGGACACCAGCGGCCTGCCGCTGGACGCGGACACGATTTATTTCCTGCAACAAGGCGCCTGGTGGGGCGCGCGATCGGCGATGGTTTCCTTTGCCCAGACCTCGTTGAACCAGGCCGTCGTTGCCTGTGCGCTGGAGCGACATCGGCTCGCGCACGGCAAGTTTCCCGAAAGCCTGGAAGAACTCGTGCCTGCCCTGCTCGACCGCCTTCCGCCCGACACGCAACGCGGCCGGCCGCTGCTCTACCAATTAGTGTCGCCCGACCAGTTCATCCTCCGCGGCGTCGGCCAGGACGGAGCGGATGACCGGCTGAGCAGCGCGTCGGACGATTGGTTGTGGGCCTATTCGACGAACGCACCGGCGCGGGTTAAATAATTCTGCCAATCGCCGAGGACAAAACGCCACGATAACGTCGCCCAAGAAATGAACGACCGACCCACGCGCGACTGGATCAAGATTCAAGTCCACTTCGTTTGCGGTGCCATCTTGGGAGTGGCGACGACCTGGAGTAGTGGCGGCTCATGGCTGCTGGTTTGTGCCGCGGGTTTGGTGGTCGGCCTACTCGCGGCCGTTTTCCTGGATCGCTTTTGGCATTGGTTCCTGACCTGGTGGTCCTGAATCGCTGCGGGAGCTTTTTGCTTATCGAATCTGCTCCGGTGCAGCAACGGCCAGGCTTTGCAAGCATGCCTGTACTTCGCGCCGCAAGATTTCGCGATCGTCTTGGCTCAATCCCAGCGGATCAAAGCGATAGCGATAGTGCAGGCGCAGGATTTCCTGCAACGACGCAGCGAGTTCCGCGAGGCCGGGGGACCGGGCCACCCGGGCCAGCCAGTCGTTGAGCGGCTCGCTGGCGCCGCGCGCCACGCCCTGCGCGGCGAGTTGCTTTTCCAGTTGGTAGAACTCCGAGTCCAAGCCGGGCCAGTTGAAAATCTCCGGCATCGCCGTCCCTTTCTTTCGCCGCCGCCCGCGGCGGAAAAGAATCTGATACAGCAGCACCGCCAGACCGGGCACGATGAAGATGAGCAGGTAGAGCCGCAGGTTGGTCTGGCCATAACGCAGTTTCGCGAACTGAAAGCCCAGCCACGTCCACGCATCCTGCAACCACTGAAACGCCGAGGCGCGTTCCGCTTCCTCCTTCACCCAGGAGGCGGGCGTGGTGTCGAAGTCGTCCCAGATTTTCTTTTCCTCATTCCACACCAGGCACCAGGCATGGGCATCCCGCAACCGCACCACGTAGCCGCTGCCCGAGGCTTCATGGACGGCGTAACCCACGGCGTAGCGGGCCGGAATGTTGAGCCGGCGCAGCAGCAGGGTGGTGGCCGTGGCAAAGTATTCGCAATGGCCCGCGCGCGATTGGAGGAGGAAACGCGTCAAGGGGCTCTGGGGATCCCGGGAGCGTCCTTGCGGTTGCCAGGTGCGATAGGTGAATTTCTCGGCGAACAGGCCGGCCACCCGTTGCATGGTTTCGAGGCGTGAGGGTGCCCGCAAATTTTCGTCGGCAATGATCTTTTCCAAAGCGGCCACTTCACCATCCGGGATTTGCAGGTCCTCGTTGGTGATGGCGGTCTTGTTGGCCCACGGCGCTGCGGTGTTCGTGGCCGGCCCCGGCATGGGCTCCGCCGCCCCGACGCGAATCGCCACCGGGGTGCTGGCGGCGCGGGTTTCCGACTGAGTCGCCTCCGTTTTGGTTCGGTTGGTCGATCCGGTGCCGGGCGGCGAATCGAGCGTGGCGTCCGGATGGTACAGCGCGTCGAAAATCAACAACCCCGGTCCTTCCGCGAGCACGGCCCCGGCGGTGTTGTAGGAAAGCAGGTACGCGGGCAACTTTTCCGCGCGCACGACGCCTGCGGGCACGGGCAGCAAACCAAAAGCGGAACTTCCTTTCATCCCGTTCAGGTAGCAAGCGATGCTCACGCCGCGGGAATTGGTCTGGTTGGCCAGGAATTGCCACTCCCCACTGTTCTGCACGGTCTCGTTCACGGCGATCGAATCCTCCCGGGAACTGCCCGCGGCCCAGACGGAGGATTTGTAAATCCGATAACTCGCCTCGCGCAAATAAGTCGGCACGGGGGAATCACCCAGCGGCGCGACGCGGATGACGATGCGGCCGGAAGTTTTCATTTCGCCGATCATGCCGATGCCGGTGCGGGTCTGGTTCGGGTCCACGTTGCGGCGCATCAAGCGCACAAGCCATTCGACGTTGAGGCCCTCGACATAGCGCTGGAGCAGGCCGTAGCCGCGTTGGGCGCCAAAGCCAAGCGCAACGGCGACGCCGACGGCCATCACCCACACCACCACGCCGAATCGCCGCGAACGTTGCGACCAAAGCGCCCAGGTGAGCAGCACCGCCAGTCCCCAGAAGAAACTGGTGCTTTCCGATGGATGCACGCTGGCCGCGAGCACGGCGCCGATGAAATACGGCCAGGCGATATCCACATTCCGAACAGGCGGCGGAGGCCGGCCCTCCAGCTTCGCTTTGCGTTGCCGCCGCCGCACCAGCAACGAAATCGTGCTGAGCGGGATGATTTCCCGGGTGCTGAACAATTGCGCGGCGAGAAACGGAAAGAAGAGCATCGGCAACCAGCGAAACATCGCCGCACCTGTGCGGGCGGTGGACAAACCCGCGCCGCCTTGCGTGCGGAAGTTCGGCTCTTGGAACCAGCGGCCGAAATTCGCCGGGCCGGCGTTGTCATTGAAGGCGTAAACCGCCGCAGCCAGGAAGAGCAGCGAACAAAACGTCCAGACCCGGCTGAAATCTTCATCGGAAAACTCCCAGCGGGCATGCGTGAGCCGCGCGCTCTCGACCACCAGCGCCATCGCCACACCGGGAATCAGCAATTCCGTCTGCCAGCCCCAGAAAGCCAGCGCACAACCCAGCAATAGCGGCGGAGGTTTCATCTGAGTTTCGCCAGTTGCTGCTCCACGCGTCCGGTTTCCAATGCGATCAACCGTTCCGGCTCCTCCCGCATCGGTCCCGGTGTGAGCGCGGCATTTTTTCCCCGCGGCTGAATCACAAACACCAGCACGGGCAGGTTGAAGGCTTTCAGTTTCCTCACCAGCTGTTGCCGGACTTCATCCCACGCCAGCAGCACGCAGATGCAGCCGCTCACCAGGTTCGCATGCTCGACCACCAACTTTTCCAGGGTGGCGAAAGATTGCCCCAAGGACGGCTGCACGGAGGCGAGGACTTCCAGCATCTGATCCGCGTGCGCCAGGCCACGGCCAGCCGTGAAACAAAATGCCTGTTGCTCCACGAACAACAAGTCGAGCAAAGATTCCTGCGTCAGCACCGTGCAGGCAAAGGACGCGGCGACGGACACGGCTTCCTCGAACTCATCCGTGTGCGGCCGGTCGGTGAACGTGTCGAGAATCAGCGCGTGCCGGACGAAAAATTCGTCTTCGAATTCTTTCACGATGGGTTTGCCAACCTTCGCCCAACTGCGCCAGTGGATGTGTTTCACCGGATCGCCGCGGCGGTATTCGCGCAGGGAAACGAACTCGTCGCTTTGCCCGACATTCGACGCCATCGCCACGCCGCCCTGCTGATATTTCATCGCGCCGGGCAACGCCACCGCCGGGAGCGGATAACGCCGGGGCAGAATCAACACGCTTTGCGGCAGCGGGAGCTTTCGCAAGGCGCGAAAGATCCCGAGTGGATCCGGTCGTGCCACCGTGAGGCCGTCGAAATGCACCACGCCCCGTCGCAGCGGTGTGCACTCCACGCTGGCCACGCCGGCTTGATGCGGCAGCAGCGCCGGCAGCGTCGCTTCCCTGAGGTTGGCCCGGCGGAAGGGGTTCGGCCGGGCTTTCGTAAAATCAAAGGGCCGCGTGTTGCGGTTGAGGTCCACCTGAATGGCTCTCCACTGTTCGAAGTTCGGGCGGACGTCCTTCAAGTTTTCGATCAACCAAAGTCCCTCCTGCTTCTGCGCGGTGAGGTTTTGCACTTCGACGCGATACGTGAACGGCTGGCCCGCCGTTCCGAAGCGCGGGAGAAGTCGCGTGGCGGCGAACTTGGGTCGAAAGCCGAATCCGAAAAGCACTGCGACGCACAGCAGGCCCAGCAAGAGCGTGAAGGCCTGGTAGCCGACGGAATTTTCCGGATCGAGCCCCAGCACCATGGCCACCAGCGCCGCTCCCATGACAACAAAACCCACGCGCGTGAAGCGGCGCCCCATCCAGTAACGCAGCCAGGAAATGATGCGGTAGCTCCGGTAAAGCGGGCGATAAACCAGATTCGCAGCCAGGCGGCGCGGCGTATTCCTGGCGCCATTGCCCGAAGGGTTCAAGGGCGATCCGTTGGTTCGGGCCGGATCCTTTTCCGCGTTTTGGCGGAGCCACTCTTCGAGTTCCTCGGCCTCCTTTTCCAACGGCCACGGCGTGCGGTGCGTGTTGGGGAGCACGGACACAAGGCTGTATTCGCAGATCAAACA
>CAYWCK010000159.1:0-10635 GCA_964456685.1 uncultured Bifidobacteriaceae bacterium
GCCCACCGCGAACGGCGCGCTCGGCGAACTGTGCGATCTCTGCGAACAGGTCGTGGCGCAGCACGGCCATTACCGCGCGGCGAACAAGCAGTTGAAGCTGGCGGCGGAATTGAAGGAGCACGCCAGGAAGCCCATCACCTGGCCCGAGGCCTTCCGCCAGGCGCACACCAAACTGGTACGCAAATACAAACTGGCGTAACCGGCCACTCATCACCGCTGACGCTTATGAACTCGATTGACTATGACTTGCGGGAGGTGCGCGTTTGTATTTCCACGGTGCTCGCCGCCCCCGATGTGAACATCGCCGACACCGTGGCCCTGGGCAGCGGGGAAGTGATGAAACCGCTGATCGAACTCCTGGATCGTTTGCGCCTGGCGGCCGCGCCGGCGTGCCGCGGCGCGCGGCCCGAAGCCGACACGCTGCCCGGCGATGAGCCAATGATCCAGGTGGAAATCAAATACAGCGAGATGCGCGGCGATGAGGATGGGATCGTGGCCGGCTTCGACGTGGTGGCCACCGAGACGATTGACCGCGAAGCGCCCGCGAGCGCCCTGCCCAACGCCATCAACGCCGCCCTGCGCGCGTTTGCCAAGCGTGTGGATCACTTCACCAAAACGGAGGGTCAATGAAAGCACCGCTCTACGACTACGCCGCCGAGATCAATCGCGACCGCCGCCGGCATGCGTTGAAGAAACTGATCGCCCGCTCGGGTGTGTTGGGTCTCGTGTCGATCCTGGGCGTCGCGCTGGGCGCGTTGCTCCTAAATCTGAACGGCCACGACCTCGCCATCTTCGGCACGCTGCTGCTGCTCGTGTGGGGCGCGTGGGGCTGCCACTTCCTGACCACCCGGCATTGAGCATGAACCTGACTTTATCACGAACCGGCCAACCTGAACTGAGCGGGTATGTCTCGGCTTCGGCTGCGTGCGGGACCACAACACACCGCGCGCTCCCTCCCAGCCAGCATAATACCGAGACGGCCGGCTCGTGATGCTTTAACCAACAACCCTGAAAGGAAATATGATCGCATCCACTGAAACTCAAACCGCCGCGGGCAAACCCTCGCTGGCGGAAATCGAAAAATTGACCGGCCGCTACGCCGAAGCCCGCGACGTGCTGACGAATTACGTCGATACGTTGAACGAGAAAATCGAAGCGCTCAAACGCGCGGCGATGGCGGACATCAAACGCGCGGTGGCCCGCACGGCGGAGCGCGAGGCGGAATTGCGCGCCGCCGTCGAGGCCGCGCCGGAGTTATTCACCAAGCCGCGCACGGTAATCTTCCACGGCGTGAAGGTCGGCTTCCAGAAGGCCAAGGGCACGCTGGAGATTCCCGACCCGGAGGAAACGCTGATCCGGCTCAAGCGGATGTTCGCGAGCTCCGCCGCGCAGTACACGCACTTGAAAGAAACGCTCGACAAGGAGGCGTTGGCCGGCCTGTCCGCCGACGCGCTGAAGAAGCTTGGTTGCACGCTCGCGGACACGGGCGACCAGATCGTGATCAAGCCCACCGATGGCGCGGTGGACAAGATCGTCAACGCGTTGCTCAAAGACGCCGTCCAGGAGGCCGCGTGAACGCGAAGAAGTTTGCGGCCCTGGTCGCCACCGAGCGCAAGGCGCAGTGCGTGGAGGAATTGCTCACGTGCGGCGGCGATTTCAACGTGACGCCGGAGGAAGCCATCGTGCCGGACTGGCAGCACGTGCTGCTGATCGCCCACGCGGATGTGGCGGAACATCTGCGGTTTCTCAGCGGGGAAGACGAAGCCGCGCACCGCAAGGCGTTGGCGCGCGACCTGGCGAAGCTCGTGGCGGTGTGTGAACGTCTCGCCGCCAACCTGGAGGGCTTGCAATGAGTGCCGTAATTGATCCCGTCCAGGCGGAGCGCATCCGGCAGAACTTGCGCGAGTTCAGCGGGCCGGAAGATGTGATGTGCCTGCACGCCATCTGTCAGCCTTTGGCGACCGACATGCAGGAAGTCATCCGGTTTCAACGAGCGCAGCTTGTCCGCATCACCCAGCACGCGGTCAAATATCTCCTGATCCGGATCAGCCGAGAGGCGGCGTTGCGGGAACAGATCGGCGCGGGCACAGAAACCTTCGAGCGGTTGACGGCCGTCTATGCCGAGGCCACCGGCCTGGACGTGGACGCCGTGCGCGACCACTACATTCCAGGCTCGGCCCGGTTGCACAAGCGAGGTGAAGAATGAGCGCGCATCCCGAGATCGCGGTGACCCAACGGGCGGTGTTGGATTTGGTGGAGCGGCAATACCGCTATCTGGCCGGCAAGCCGACGCCGTTTCTCGAAGACTTGAAACACGAGGCGGAACAGGCAGCGCATTCGCCGACCGCCAGCGAACAGATGGCCGCAATCATCAATCGCGACGCCGCGCGCGTCATCCTGGACGAACGGGGGAAGCGATGAGCACCGAACTGTGGATGTGCTCGCGCCGCGCCTGCAAATGGATCGGCACGGATGAACAGAAGCGCGGGGTGGTTTTGCCGCCAGCGCAACACCACGGCTTGCGCGTGACTGAGTTGCGGTGTCCGAAGTGTGGTCGCGCTTCGTTTTACAAGGCCAAGCCGGGCGCGGTGGCGAGTGATCAGCCAGGCAAGACGCCGATCCGGCCCGGCAACACACGCGCGCTCTATTGGAAGGATGCCGCGATTGAATTACCCGATGCCGATCTGACGGTGTTGATCTGCACGCCCGAGGGGGACGAACCTGTGTTCCTCGGCTACCTCGATGGCGTCGATTGGCGCAACATCCACAACGAAGTCGTGACCGTAACGCATTGGGCCGATCTGCCCGAAGCGCCGGTCAAGGAGTGACCATGCCGCTCACCGATTGCCAAAAGAAATACGGGCCATTCGCTTCCCCAGTGCCAGAGCGCTTTGGCCTGGACCACGTTCTCACCTGTGGGGTGGAGGATCGTCTCCGGGAAGTGAAGCGGTCAACCGACATCGATTGGCTGCGCGAAGTCATCCGGGATCGGGACGTGCAGACGACTGTGCGTCTGGCCGCCGAGCGGCGGCACCGCAAGTTGATGAAGTGAGTAGCATCATGACCACCGCCGAAAAATTGAAGCGCCTGGGCCTGAGCGTGGAGGCCGTGCAACGCCATGTCGTGAGCGTCGCGCCAGGCAACGGCCTGGTGGAACTCAGGCGCGAATATCAACGCGACCACACCCAACGCCTGAATGCCCGCGGGTTGACCGCCCAAGGCAAACCGCTCAAACGCAAACCCCGGCCGGAGGCAGCATGACTACCTGTTGGAAATGCGGCCGGCCGACGCCGAATCAGAATTGCGAGTGCGACGATTGCGACGCCGGCACGGAGCGCGAGGCCGCCGAGGCCATGATCCAGGCGGCGCTGGAAGATATGGACCGTCGCGGCGTGCGGTTGCATCGGTTGGATTGGAGCAAAGTGGTGACGTTGGAGGACTGGCAAACGCTGTGCCGGGCGCTGTTGCATCCGGCGCTGGCCATTCCCTCGGATCATCCGCGCTTCGCGCAGTTGCGGAAATTTTTGACGCCCTGATATGAGCACGAATAAACCGCAGAGACGCAGAGGCGCAGAGAAGCCGTTCAAGTTGAAACTTCAGCCAGCGGATCGGCTCGCCGCCAAGAAGGCGATGCAGATGGGTTTGCGGATCCGGAAACACATGCCGGAATTCAGCTACCGGGATTCGTTTCTTTCAGCTTACCGCACCGGCGTCCATCAGTTGCTGACCGAGCTTTATTTCGCACGCAAAGAACTGCGCATTGATCGACTGATTTCCCGTAGCGCACGGATTATCCGGAGCGCAAAGGAGGCGGCATGAACCTCGTCACCGCCAAACATTTTGCGGAGAAGATTTACGCCTGGCTGTTGCCGTATGCCGCGCCGGTCGAAACCGTGCCCACGCTCCAGGTGGCCGGCAGCATCCGGCGCGAATGCGCGCTCTGCAATGATGTGGACCTGGTCATGATTCCACGCGTCACGGTGGAAATGGACCTGCTCGGCGCGATGGCCGGCCGGACCAACCATGCGCTGAAGTTTTTGCAGGATTATGTGGCCGGCTCGAACGGTCAGGCCCGGTTTCAATCGGGCGGCGAGCGCGAGGGCAAGTCGGTGATCGTGCAGTTGCCGAAGTGTCAGTTGGATTTGTGGTTTGCGGATGAACGCACGCAGGCCACCCGGCTGCTCTGCCGCACGGGCAGCAAGGATCACAATGTCTGGCTGGCTTCGCGCGCGAAGCGGCTCGGGAAAAAGTGGAATCCCTATGAGGGTGTGCTGGCCGGCGGGCAGTGGCAGGCGGATGAATACGTGGGCGGCGAAGTGTTGCCGGCGGCGAGCGAGGCGGATGTTTATGGCCACCTTGATCTGCCCTTCATCGAACCGTGCGACCGCGAGCTGCATCTGCTGGTGGGGAGGTTTGGACAATGAATGAAGAAACCATCAACGGCGATCCGTATTACACGAACCTGGTCACGATCAACTGGCTGAACCGGCTCGGCTGGTCGCGCAAGCGCAAGCGCAAATGGCTGCGGCGGTCGGGCATGTATTGCAATCGCGCGCGCGTGCAGGCGTTGGATATTTTGGAGGGCAGCGACCCGGATGTGTGTTGGTGTGGCGTGAAAAATCCTTACTTCGCGCCCGTGGCGGGCGGCTGCGGCGGTACCGGATCAGTGAACTGCTACTGCGGCGGCGACCAGTGTGTGTGCCATAACCACGGCGAGATTGAATGCCCAGGTTGTTGGGACTGCGAAGGCTTCGACGACGGCCAGGATGACGACGATAACGGAGATTGGTGATGAGCGACGCCGCCTTCAACGAAGCCGTGGTGCACGAATGGTCGTGGAAGACGGCCGCGATGAGTCGCATGACGGTGGCGGTGCTTCGGCTGGCGCTCGCGCGCGCGGAGTTTTCGGCGAATGATCTGCCGGCTGATCTGGAGCACGGCGGGCAGGGCATCGCCGGATCGGTGATCAAATGGCTTAAGACGGATGGCGTGATCGAGCGGGTGATGATCGGCACGCAGCCGCGGTTCGTTTACAACGCGGGCGGGAATCCCATCGGGGTGTATCGGCTGAAATCCCTGGCGCTGGCCACGTCGCTCCTGGAACGGCATCTGGCGCAGCCCGTGCCGGAACAGTTTGAACAGGTGGAGATGTTATGACTGACAACCAACGCACGAACATCATGGCTTACTGGTGGCCGGCCGCGGCGCGCGCGCAGGGCTGGAAGGCGGCGGATCGCGCGCGGCGGTTGCGCGTGTTGTCGGTGGCCGTCTCGTTTCCCCCTGGCTATTTCGCCACGGTGCTCGATGCGCGGGAGGTGATCGAGGGCGGCGCGGAGTTGAAACGGGATTTGGTGAGCGCGTCGGAGTTGAACAGTCGCGAGGATGTGGATCGGGTGAAGGCCTTGTTGTTCTTCCTGGCGGATCGCGTCCAGGGCGCGCATGAAATGGATCATCCGGAGGAGGGCACGGCGCGGCGCACGCGGGAGGTCATCGGCGAGCATTTGCAATGTCTGGCGCTCTATCCGCTCGAATCGCCGATGGGCCGGGCCGGCGCGGAGGCGCTGATGGCGGAATTGATCGCGGATATGTTCAACCGGGCGGCGAAGATCAACCGGCTGACGCTCGATGAGTTGTCGGACAAGCCGCAGTTTTATCGCCGGAAGGGGTCGAGTGAACTGCACGAAGGGCCGAGCCAGTTGGAGCGGCTGGTGATGAGGCTCAGTGCGTTGTTGAACGGGAAGCAGGGATACCGTAACGGCGCCGGGCATTCGCTGCACACGATGCGGCTGGCGGCCGGGTTGAAGTGCGATTGCTCGGCCTGCTGCCGCGCGCGCATCACGGTGTCGCCCATCCCCGAGCTGGGGGAGATCGTGTCGCCGGTGGCCGCGGCCGTGGCGGCGGGCGATCCGGATTGGAATGTGTGAAACACTACGCCGACCAGCTTGAGATCGATTGGCGGAAAGCCGAGGAGGAGTGGCCGCTCAAGGAACAGTTCGAGCGCAACCGCCGGGCGCAGGCGCATCAGTGGACCACGGAGCCGCTCGCGCGCGTTTGGGCGCTAGGCCAGGATGATCTGGAGTGGTGGGAAAGCCTGCCCCGTTATGAGCGCCGCCGCATCGTGATGCTCTATGAATTGGAGCAGGCCGAACTCGAACGACGGATCGCGGCCTGGGAACCTTTGTGCGAGGTGTTTCACCCGGACGGTTCCCATAGTTTTTACCCACCTAAACCATTCCGGATTCCATCATTCGCCAGCGTAAACCACATGCCATCGCAGCAGGAGATGGATGAATTCAACGCGCGGGTGAAGCGGATGGCGGATCAAATCTCGGCGGATTGGTCGGCGGGCCGTTCCCCGACCGTGTTCACCTATGACCCGATGCTGGCCAGCTCGGTGTCGTTGGTGCTTGGCAAGAAGATCGAGGCAATCGAACCGCCGGAACATTTGCGCGACAGTGTGCCACTCGCCTGGCGGATAATGCGCGCGTTGGAGGCAAAGGGATGAAGCCGAATCGTCAAGATCGCCCCCGGCCGAAGCAGCAGACTTCAAAGGAGATTCTGGATTCGTTGCTCGACCTGATCCGGCGGAAGTTTTATCCCGGTGAACCGGGGGAGTTCGCCAAGGATCGGCGGCGGCTGTTGCAATGGGTGGTATTGTGGCCGGCGCGGGAGTGGTTCGCGGAAAAGGCGGTCGCCGTGCCGGGGGAGCGTTACCGGGAGATTCTATCGAGGATCATCATCGAGGCCGCCGCCCACCAGGCGCAGGAGATCAAGTATCGGCCGGCCTGGCTGGCGCGGACGGTCCAGAGCCATTTCGCCGTCCACGGGGAGGAGATTTATCAGGAGGCCAAGTCCGCGCGCACGCTGGCCGAACACGCGCTTCTGACGCTGGGGAAGCTGCCCGTCCAGGCGCAGGATAGGACGGTGTCGGATTTCACGGCGGCGAGCGTGTTGTTGGACCGTAAAAAGGTAGTCAAACCTGCCCCCCGTAATGGTCAGTTAAGCCTGCTTTAACCGTCACAAAAATGAGCTCGGACCATTTCAAAACAGCCCTTTCCAGTGGTTTTCTTCTCGGATCGGCCCTCCGGCCGCCAACTCCACGCAAGTCGTTGATTTTCGGCCTTCTTCGGCCTGTTGCGGCCTAATTCGTCGTTTCTCGGATCGCGCGCGGAGACTCAGTCATTGACCGGCATGCGGCGCAGCAGGAGCAGGGTTTTCTATTCCACTACCCCGCGCTGGCCACCGAAAACATCTGCCGGCTCGATTTCCACCCGGCCGAAGCGCAATCGGATGTCGCCCGCCGGCTGGTCGAAGATTGGGCGGCCGCACCGGACACTTTGCTGCACATCTTCGTGTGTCTGGATTCCAACGCCGAGGCGCTGGAGGTCGGCTTGCGATTACGCGATGCGTTGGTGGCACGGCCCGACGCGAATTTGTTCGTGCGAATCAAAAGCAGCGAATCGCTCGCGGATATTCTGGAACTCAAGCCGACGTTGGGGCCGCGCATCACCGCGTTCGGCATGGTCGAGGATGCATGTTGCCACCATGCGTTCCGGCGCGAACACAACGAAGCCTTGGCCCGGGCCATCCATGCGGAGTTTGTGGCCAGCCGGCTCGCCGATTCCGCGCGCACGGCACAGAATGACCCCGCCCTCCGGTCGTGGGAGGAGTTGCGGGAGGAACTGCGCGAGGCCAATCGCCAACAGGCCGACCACATGTGCATCAAGCTGCGGACGTTTCGCTGCGAACTGGTGGAGCTGGCCGATCCCCGGCCGGGGATCACCCAATTCGATCCCGAGGAAGTGGAAGTCATGGCCGAACTCGAGCACGCCCGCTGGAACGCGGAGCGTTGGCTTAATGGCTGGCGCTACGGCCGACCCTCGGACAAGCACAAACGCATTTCCGAGTATCTGGTCCGTTGGACTGAGCTGACCGATACCATCAAGAAGTACGATCGCGACACCATCACCAAGATCCCCGCCTTGGTGGCCCGCGCCCAACCGCCGCTAAAGGTGGTCCGGCAAGCCTAGCTCCGCATCAGACCCGAGCCACAGGTTTCCACTTGGCAAGTTTCAAAGGTTCAGGCAAAAAGCTGCCTGACTCCAAAAGGAAATTTCCACGTGAAAACCATATTCTTTTTCGGACAGCGTTGGAAAATCTCGGTCATTCTATCGCTGGCACTGGCGCGCCTGCTCGCGTGGGGGCAGCCGGCCAATGACAATTTCACCAACCGGTTTCAGCTGCTCTGCCAGCCCACCACCATTTCCCCCAATGCCGACGTGACCTTCGCCATTGCGGCTGGCGACATGAACAATGACGGCCGGGCGGACGTAGTTGTCGGCAATCTCGGCGGTCGAATCCGGCTGTATCTGAACAACGGCACGCTCTCGCCCTTCGCCGGGGTTGCGACGTTGAACATCAGCGCGGATACATCCAACACCTGGGCTCTGGCGATTGGCGACGTTAACAACGACGGCTGGCGGGATGTCATCGCCGGCAACATGAATGGTCAGCGGAGCCGGATTTACACCAACAACCGCACGGCGAATCCCTTCAATGGTGTTGCCGGCCGGGATCTCACCACAAGCCCCTACTCCACCTTCGCTGTCGCCTTGGCGGATGTGAACGGTGACACGAATCTGGATTTGATCATGGGCAACGGCTCCGGCGGCACGGCCAAGAGCCTGTTGTTGCTCAATAATGGCTCGGCGGATCCCTTCAGCGGGGTGACGCCGATAATCATCAACACCAACTCCCAAGACACCCGGGCGGTGGCGGTGGCGGACGTCAACGGCGACAATCGTCCCGACGTCATCCTGGGTAATTTCAACGACCGGGTACGGCTTTACACCAATAATGGCACCGCCAATCCGTACACGAACGTTGCCAGTACGGACATTTCCACGGACACGGGCCCGAACCGTGCCTTGGTGGTTGGCGACGTAAACGGTGATGGGAAACGCGATGTCATCGTTGGCCGCAACGGCCATACGATCCGGTTGTATCTGAACAATGGTACCGTCAACCCATTCAACGGCGTGACCGGTTCGGACATTTCGTCCGACACCAACGCCACGACCTCCCTGGCCCTCGGCGACGTAAACGGCGACGGAAAGCTGGATTTAATTGCCGGCAACGAGAATCAACGCAATCGCGTTTACTTGAACAACGGCACGATCAATCCCTTTAACGGGGTGACCGGACTGGATGTGTCATTGGACGCCCTGCCGACGCTGGCCGTTGCCCTCGCCGACTTCAACGGTGATGGGAAACTGGACTTGCTCGATGGCAACACCACGAAGACTAACCGCGTTTACTTGAACTATGGCGGGATCAATCCTTTCGGCGTCGTCGGGACATCAGTGCCGGGGAATAATTTTGGCGCCACCAAGGAAACAGGGGAGACGAATCACGTAGGCAAGCCGGATGGCAAATCGGTCTGGTGGACTTGGACCGCTCCCAGTTCCGGGACTTTTCGCCTCGACACGATCGGTAGCGACTTCGACACCCTGCTGGCGGTTTACACGGGCAACGCGGTGGGCACGCTGACGAACTTAGCAGCGGATGATGATTCCGGTGGCAATAACTCCAGCCTGCTGAACCTCAATGCTGTAGCTGGGAGTACCTACCACATCGCCGTGGCGGGCTATGGCGGAGCCGCCGGCAACTACAAACTGAATCTTGGCACGCCGCTCCAGCTCACATGTCTGCCCGATGTTACTTACATGGATTTTGCCGAACTATTGGCCACGCCGCCGAACCCCGACGGACTGGGTGTCGCCAACAATTGTGGGCCGGTCGTGAAAAGCTTTCTGGGCGAGTCGAACTACGCCGCAACCTGCCAGACCAAGGTGTATCGCTTCTATCAGGCGACGGATAGTTGCGGTCGGTCGGGCCAATGCACCCAAACCATAACGGTCAATGCGCCCATCAACGATCTCTTTGGGAATCGGTTGCCACTTAACGGCGTGAACATTTCCACCAGCGCTTGTAATGCCGGCGCCGCGCTCGAACCGGATGAGCCGTACCAATTCCTCGCGGCGAGTTCAATCTGGTGGACGTGGTATCCCGGGCAAAATCGGACCGTGCGCATTGACACCCGCAACAGCAGTGTTGCGACATGGGTGGTGGTGTACGGCGGCAATACCCTAACGGGTCTGTACGCAGTGGCTAATTCGATGAACGAGCCGGATGCCGAGAACTTTTTGCTGAATGTGGGTGATTTCACCGACTACCAGATTGCTGTTTATACTTTTGGCAACACCGGGAACATCTCGCTCACTATCACTCCTTGCGATCCGCCAGTGATCTACGGTTTCAATTCCTGGACCGAATTGGTGTCCGGCGGCATCAAGTTGAACGTTTGCGCTTCGGTTTCCGGCGCCAACACCTACGAATGGACGCTTGATTCCAATCCCACCGTGTTTACCAACAATCCGTGCATTTCCTTTCTGCTCGGTGCGACGGATGAAGGGAACCATAACGTCAGTCTGATTGCCCGCAACGGCTGCGGTTCCGATGGCGAACCCTACACGCCTCCGGCTACCTGCGCGATCTGTCTGAGCCGTGGCACGCCGACATTGCTGGTCGGCACGAGCGGCAGCGGCAGTGGCATCACCAACACCTCCGGCTGCG
>CAYWCK010000160.1:0-10622 GCA_964456685.1 uncultured Bifidobacteriaceae bacterium
GGAGATGAGTATTCCGTATGATGTCACGCAGTTCTTTGGCGGCACGAGTATGCTGATCACGGTAGGTGTGATGTTAGACACTATGCGCCAGGTGGAATCGCATTTGTTGATGCGTCATTACGATGGGTTCCTGAAGAAGGGGAAACTGCGCGGGCGATTTTGAACGGGTTCTTGATCGCAAACTTAATCCGGCGGCCGGACGTTTCGAGTCCCAGATTAAGAGAGAGATTAAGAGTTGAAGAAGATGATCATTCTCAAGACTGAGCGGGATTTAGAATCCATGCGACCAGCGGGTGCGGTCGCGGGAGCCGTGCTCGATGAGGTGGCCGGCTTCATAAAGCCCGGGGTGACCACGCGTGAAGTGGACCAGTTCGCTGCGGAGTGCATCAAGTCGCACGGAGCCAAGAGTGCGTTTCTAGGGTATCGGAAGTATCCGTGCCATACGTGCCTCTCGGTGAATGACGAAGTCGTCCATGGCCTGGCTGGTGATCGGCAATTGAAGCTGGGTGACATCGTCAGCGTCGACTGTGGCGTTATTTACAAGGGCTTTATTGGTGACACGGCGCGGACAGTTGCCGTAGGTGGTTGTGGCGTGTTAGCCCAGCGGTTAATGGACGTCACTGATCAGGCGCTTTATGTTGGAATTGCCGAAGCGGTAGCCGGCAAGCGGGTGACGGACATCTCCCGCGCTATTCAGACCTATGTTGAAGGGAATGGCTTCAGCGTGGTGCGGGAATTTGTTGGGCATGGAGTTGGGCGGACGATGCACGAAGAACCCCAAGTGCCGAACTTTGTCGATAGCAAGTGCAATCAGAAGCTGCGGCCGGGGATGACGATTGCCATTGAACCGATGGTCACTGCCGGTCAACCTGGCGTGAAAATCTTGAATGACGGCTGGACAGTGGTTACGCAAGATGGTTCACTATCGGCTCATTTTGAGCACACGGTTTTGATCACCGAAGGTGATCCGGAGATTTTGACATGCCCGGCACGGATGCCTTCAAAGTTGAAGGTGTAGTCCGACAGGCGCTGGCCAACAGTACCTATTGGGTCGAGCTGGCGAACGGACACCGGTTGCTTGGATTTGTGGCGGGAAGGGCGCGGAAGCAGGCTGTCAAGTTTGCGCCTGGGGACAAAGTTAAACTGGATTTGACGCCCTACGACCTGTCGTCAGGGTGTATTTTGGTCGAGACGAAAAGAGATTTGATATGAAAGTTCGCGCGTCAGTGAAAAAACTTTGCGAGCACTGCAAGATTGTGCGTCGCCGGGGCATTATTCGTGTCATTTGCACGAACAAGCGCCACAAACAACGTCAGGGTTAAACTCTAGAATTTATGGCACGCATCATTGGTGTTGAAGTTCCGCCGAACAAGCGCATTGATATCGCGCTGCGCTACATCTACGGCATCGGCCCGGTCAACGCGGTGGAAATCCTCCAGCGCGCGAATATTGATCCAAGCATTCGCGCAAAGGATCTCACCGAGCAACAACTCTCGCAAATAGTTCACGCGATTCAGGATGGCAAGTACGTCATCGAGGGCGACCTTCGCCGTGAGCTCGGTATGAACCTGAAGCGCTTGCAGGCGATCAAGTGCTATCGTGGTGTGCGCCATCTCCGCAGCCTGCCGGTACGCGGTCAACGGACGCAAACTAACGCGCGCACCCGCAAGGGGCCGCGCAAGACCGTTGGGGTGCAGCGCAACCCGAACGCCAAGACCGGCATCCACTAAACTGATTTTCTATGGCTGACGAAACTAAGAAGAAGGCCGCTCCCAAGAAGGAAGCGAAAACCGAAGCCGCCACGACGGAAAAGGTGGCGAAGGCTGCCGAAGAGAAACCCAAAAAGGCAGCGGCTGAAGCGTCTCCCGCCGCTCCCGCTGAGGCGGCTAAGCCTGCGGAAGGTGCGGCTTCGGCTGGCCCGGTCGCCGGTACGGCCCCAACCGCCGCTGAGTTGCTGGGTGATGATCAGGCGGGCAAAAAGATCATCAAGGCCAAGCACGCCAAAAACATTACGGTGGGCGTCGCGAACATTCTGGCGACCTTTAACAACACGCAGGTTACCATCACCGATATGCACGGAAACCTTATCGGCTGGTCGAGCGCCGGTCGTGTAGGTTTCAAGGGTTCCCGCAAGAGCACCGCTTACGCCGCCCAGCAGGTCGCCCAAGACGCGGCCCGTCAGGCAATGGCGCATGGTTTACGTGAAGTTGAGATTCGCGTAAAGGGCCCTGGCTCTGGCCGTGAATCCGCCATCCGTGCCTTGCAGGCAATTGGTTTGGAAATCAATGCCATCAAGGACGTGACGCCGGTGCCGCACAACGGCTGCCGTCCGCGCAAGAAGCGCCGCGTCTAACCACCTTTCACGAATTACGCATCACGAATTATGGCTCGCTATAAAGGTCCTCGCGTCCGCATCAGTCGTCGGTTTGGTTTGCCGATTTTCGGCCCGACCAAGTATTTGGAGCGCCGCAATTACGGCCCCGGTGTTCATGGCCCGAAGTCCCGTCGTAAGACCACCGATTACGGCCTCGGCTTGATTGAGAAGCAGAAGCTTCGCTATTACTACGGCCTCATGGAGAAGCAGTTTCGCGGAGTCTATGAGAAAGCGCTCAAGCGCCGTGGCGTCACCGGCGAGCAGATGCTGCAAATTTTGGAGACCCGCCTCGACAACGTCGTTTACCATCTTGGATTTGGCACCACCCGCGCTTCGGCCCGTCAGATGGTTGCTCATGGTCACGTGGTGGTTAATGGCAAGAAAGTAAATGTGCCTTCGGCCGCGTTGCGTGTGAACGACACGATCACGATCAAGGCGAACAACGTCTCGCGGCAGTTGGCGACGAAGAATTTGGAACTCTCCACCAGTCGCTCCGTGCCGGATTGGCTGTCGTTGAACAAAGAAGAGTTAAAGGGCGTCGTGATGCGTATTCCGACGCGCGATGAAATCAATCCCATCGCCAACGAACAGGCCGTCGTCGAATTTTATTCCCGCTAAACTGAACCCGCCCGGTCCTTGCTCGTCAGGGGCTGGGCAAAAGACAATTATACGGACGTCACCGCCGTGGGGAATAGCGTCGGTGGCGTCAGATTAAAATTGTTGAAAGGAAACCATGCCAGTACGCCTCGGTAGATTCGAAATGCCCAAGCGGTTGCAGAAGGATGACGCGACCGCCACGGACACGTATGCCAAATTTGTCGCTGACCCGTTTGAAACGGGCTACGGCCACACGATCGGGAACTCCGTTCGTCGCGTGCTCCTTAGCTCGCTCGAAGGTGCGGCCATCACCTCCATCAAGGTGGATGGAGCGATGCATGAATTCGCCACGATTGAAGGCGTTGTGGAAGACGTCACGGACATCGTGCTGAATCTGAAGAAAATCAAATTTAAAGCGCACACCCGCGACGTCCAGACCTTGTTGCTTTCCGCCAACAAGGAAGGTGTGGTTACGGCCGCTGACATCCAGCTCAACCAGAATGTTGAACTGGTGAATCCCGACCAGATTATCTGCACGCTCGACAAGAAGAAGAAGTTCGAGATGGAACTCGAGGTGAAGGTCGGCCGTGGCTTCTGTCCCGGTGATGAAAACAAGAAGCCGGGCCAGCCCATCGGGGTGATTGCGATTGATTCGTTGTTCTCTCCGGTGCAACGCGTGCGGTATTCCGTGGAAGCGGCCCGTGTTGGTCAGCGCACCGACTACGACCGGTTGATTCTCGAAATTTGGACCGACGGACGCATTACGCCTGACGATGCGCTGACGCAGGCATCGGCGATTCTCGCGCACCACCTCGACGTGTTTGTTGGCTACGACAAGAACGCCGTCGAGTTCGAAGAAGTGGTGGACAAGCAGGACGAGGAGAAGAGCAAGATGAAGAAGCTCCTCAACATGAGCGTGAACGAAATCGAGCTGAGCGTGCGCGCGGCGAACTGCTTGAACAACGCGAACATCACCACTGTTGGCCAGTTGGCGATGAAGACCGAGCAGGAGATGCTCAAGTATCGCAACTTCGGAAAGAAATCGCTCAACGAAATCAAGGACAAGCTTTCCGGCCTCGGCCTGTCGCTCGGGATGACCTTCGAACCCGGTCTGCTCGACGCACCGAAGGAAGAACCAAAGGTAATTTAAGGCACTCGTATGCGACACCTCCGACGAACGGCGAAACTGGGACGTACTTTCGAGCATCGCAACGCGATGTTGTCGAATCTGGTTTGCAGCCTCATCAAACACAAACGCGTGACGACCACGCTGGCAAAAGCCAAGGCGGCCCGGTCAGTCGCGGAAAAGATTGTTACTCTGGGCAAGCGAGGAACTTTGCACGCCCGTCGCCTTGCAGCCGCGCGGCTGCATACATCAGGGCCCACCGTGGCGCTCTCAAAGGCGGACAAAAAGAAGTGGCGCGCCGAAGAGGATGTCTTGCGGATTCTCTTCGAAGACATCGCGCCCGCTTTCAAGGAGCGCAGTGGGGGTTATACCCGCATCGTGAAACTCGAGCAACGGCCGGGTGACTCGGCGCAGAAGGCAATTCTCGAATGGGTGGATAACATCATCTCCGCCGTGCCCGAGCCGGAGAAGGCCAAGGCGGAGGAAAAGCCCGCGGAAGCTGCCGCTTCCAAGTAAAAAATCAAAACCTTTCACAAACCCGCTCCTACGAGCGGGTTTTTTGTTTTCCAGCCTGTGGGCTTACGTCTGTGGCTTATAGTGATGATTCGGTCGCGCACACCAGCGCGCATGGCGCGACTTCAGCGAGTTTGCGCTTGGAAAACAGGCAACGCCGGAGGATTTTAAGCTGGAATGAAGTTAGACGGTTGTCTTCGCCCAGTCCTCTTTCGCATGGGCCTGCGCCATGGCCTGATGTTGGCCATGGGCTGGGTTCTCTGCGTCTTCTCGGCGGTGGCGCAAGATCTGTCTCTTCCAGCCCGCCGCGTTGATGCGGAAACTGGCACAATTTTCAGTCGCCGGATTTCCACTCTCGATTTTACCAATCGCGAACAAGCCATGCTGGACGAGGTTTTGGCCGGGAATGTGCCCGGCTTCTACCGGAAGTTCTGTGCGGTAAGTATTACCAACCGGCTCGATGGCAACCAACACCCGGCCACTTTCTTTGCCGCGCCCGACTATCTTGCTGTTGGCTCGGACGAGGATTATTTCTTTGTGCCGATGTCGCCGGTTGTCGCTCAACGGATTGCTGATCGGTTGAATTGCTCGCTTCCCACGCGAAAAATGGTGAATGACATTTATGCCGCGGCTGCGGTGAAACTCACGCCTAGTCCAATTCCACCTGGGCCAAGAATGATCACTGTGCCGGTCTTCGCGGAGCACAATGGCATTGTTCGGTCTCAACGTTTGGATCAAGTCGCCATGTACCCTTTGGGCCACCTTGTAGCTGGCGACAAGAAGGACATTGTGATCACGGCGCGGCTGACTAACTCACCCGGGCGCGTTGCGATTTATGGCTGGCACCAAACCAACGGCGTGCCGATTCAACCGCTTTACCTCGGGCATACCGTCGCTTGGGCGGATTACAGCCACGGCGTGCGCTTGATCTCCAATAAGGTTATTGTGGACGGAAGGCAGACCACGATGGCGACGGTGCTAGCCGACCCGCAATTGGCTGGCTTGCTGAGCGACGAAGGCGTGGTCACGACGCCCCGTTATGCAACAAATGCCCTCCCCAAGTATCCTGCTGGCATGATCGATGCCTTGGCTAAGGAGAAAGCTAATCCAAGCCTTGGCGCGGGGGAAAGGTTCAGTACAAATGCGCACTTTGGCGAGCGGGACATCGTGTTCGGATTTGATCCAGAAGTGCGAGTGCGGCTGAATCTTCCTCATCCGTGGCCTACGAATAAGACGGTCGAGTTGATCCTGTATGCGCTCCCCAACGGCAACACGATTGAGCAAAGCGTTGGTCGCCGACTTCAGCCGGGCGCTGACTGGCATTTCAACATCCAGCACATCGGAGCGCAGACGCGCTTTTTGCGCAACCTCATTTCCGATCGCGCTGTGGTTGTTGCGTATCTGGAGGCCGCGACCAAGAGCTGGCCCCAGTGGCGGAAGAATTATGGGGATGCACGGATTCCGGCCATCGTGCAAGCGGTGAAGCAACGCCTTCCCAACGCGCCAATGCGGATGGTCCTGACCGGCCATAGTGGTGGTGGCAGTTTCACCTTCGGATATCTGAACGAGGTTAAGTCGATTCCCCCAGAGGTAGAACGGATCGCCTTTTTAGACAGCAATTACGCCTACAACCGCAGCAATCATTTGGCGAAATTGTTGGCTTGGCTCAAGTCGCCGCGCGGGGGCCGGATGTGCGTGCTGGCGTACGATGATGCGAATGCGTTACTGGACGGTAAGCCGTTCGTAACTGCTGCTGGAGGAACGTGGGGCAAGAGCCACGCCATGCTGGCTGACCTGGG
Source organism: uncultured Bifidobacteriaceae bacterium (assembly GCA_964456685.1). Classification (GTDB taxonomy): domain Bacteria; phylum Verrucomicrobiota; class Verrucomicrobiia; order Limisphaerales; family JADLHS01; genus CAYWCK01. The sequence goes on from CAYWCK010000160.1 coordinate 6,410, forward strand.
TGAGCGATTCAAATTCGAGAGGACAATGCGGGGCGAGATCGAAGTTCAATCGGCGGCGAAAGGCAGAATCCAGTTTTTGTTGAAGGCCAATCCCGAGCAGAAGATCTACCACACCATTCAAGTCGAGCGAAACGGCTTCATTCATGCCATGCTCACCGGCACGCCGCTGGAAGGGAAGGGCTATGAGTATTTTGGCGATCGGGCTTACGAGCAGTGGATTGAATCAGATTAGAAGTCGTTGGCCTACGAACTCGCGCTGGTGTAGTGCCTCAAAGATTTGCGCCAGAACCACTCGGACAGCAGCGCGCAGGCGAGGCCCACGCCCAATAGTTGAAGCAATGGAGTCGAGGAATCCAGACGTTCGGTGATCAATCGCACCGGCACGTTCGTCACCAGTAGCATGGGCAAAGCGAATGTGAAAACGGCTTTGAACAAGCCGCGGAAGGCTTCATCCGGCATGCGCGCGATTTGAAACAAGTTGTAGTAACCCCAGACGATCCCCTGCGCCCGTACGGTCCAGAAGCTGATGCTCGCCAGCGCGAACATTAATGAGTAGTGAATCAGGATACCGACGATGCACAACGCCCCAAACCCAGCCAATTGAGCGAAAGATGGAGTAATGGGAATGCGCATGGCCGCGTAGATCATGACGGCGACGGAGAAGCAGGCGTTCACAAATCCGCCCAGGTCCACCTGCCGCAGCGAGACAACGAAGCGGGTGTTCACCGGCAGCAGCAGGAGAAAATCGAGTTTGCCGGTGCGGACCAATTCCGAAAGGTTCGTGGCGTTGATCAGGAAAAAAGTCTGATAGATTTGCTGAATGAAATGGTTCGCGCCTACCAGGAGAACTACCTGCCATTTGGTCCATGTGCCGATGGCCTCGGTGTGCAGATAGAGCACGCCGATGAAGCTCAGTTGCAACGCAAGCCAGAGGACTTCCACGACGATCCAGAGCAGAAAGTTGCCCTTGAACATGGTCTCGCGCGTCACGGAATTCTTCCACAGCGCGGCGTAGATCCCGGCGTAGCGGAGCACGGGGTGTTCCCCGCGCGGGGTCGAGGTTGGAGGGGTGGGTTCAGGTTTCATGCATCAACCTCCCGCCGCAGAATACTTTTTCAGCCCGCGATTCCACGCGGCGCGTGCCAGACAATATGCAACAGCCACCCAGCCGATCTGCACCAACAAGCCCCGGGTTAACTCATTTCCCGTCACCTTGCCCATGTAAATGCCCACGGGAAAATACAGTTGATATGGAAACGGAGTAAAATAAAGCGCGCGCTCCACGCTCGTCGGGAGAATATCCAGCGGGAACAGGTGGCCGCTGGCGATATATTCAAAGGCATACAGGATGAAGATGAACGTGGAAACCTCGAGTACCCAAAATGCAAGCATCGCCATCATGAAGGAGAGAAAGAACTGCAAGGTGGCCGTCAATCCCACGGAAATCAAAAAGCAGCCAAAGGTGAAAGCGTCTGCCGGCAGCACAAAATAATCACGCAACCAGTAAAAGAACAATGCGAGCGGAATGGCTGCCACGGAAAGGTAAGTGATGCGACCGGAAATAAAGAGGCACAGTCGGAAGGCGAGATAATCCACCGGCTTGAGCAGGAACTGGCTGATGTTACCGTCCTTGATGTCGGCCGCGATTTGCCAGTCGTCCTCGTTGACCGCGGTCAGCGCGTCCACGACCGTGACGAGAAGGTAGTAGGAAATCATTTGGGCGAGCGTGTAGGTCGCGATGGCCGAAGTGTTGCCCTGTTCCGCGCGACCAGCATAGATCGTTCGCCAGAGAAAAATCACCGCGGTCAGCGGAATGAGCCCGAACAACGCGCGCGCCAGAAAATTGAACCGATACGTCAGGTTGTTTTGAATCCCGATGTTCAGGGCGTGCCAATATTTGCTCACAGCGATGATTTTTCATCAGCCTAGCGCCGGCGGCGCCCGCAGGAAACTGGATTTTTGTTTGCCCGGCACGCAATCGGCTACTAACGTCGGGTCTTGATTGATTTGGGAAAACCAAGCACGGAATTAAATTATGTCGAAGCAACCGCTGTCACCGGGTGACGTGTCGCAAATGGTTGCCGGCCTGAATAAGCTGGCACGGAATCTTTGGTGGACCTGGGATCAGGAAGCCCAGGAATTGTTTCAGGAGCTTTCTCCGCGCGGCTGGCAAAATCTCTACCACAACGCGGTGGCCATCCTCCACGAAGTGTCGGAATACGAGCTGCGTGTCCGGCTGCAAGAGCCGGTGTTTGCCGAGCATGTTCGCCAGGTCCTCGCCGACTTCGAGGCCTATATGTCAGATTGGAATACGTGGGGCCGGCAACACGCTGCCGCGCTGCAAAAGCGTCCGGTCGCGTACTTCTCCGCCGAGTTCGGTTTTCACGAGACCCTGCCGATTGCGGCGGGCGGCCTCGGCATATTGGCCGGCGACCATGCGAAATCCGCGAGCGATCTGGATCTTCCGTTTGTGGGCATCAGTCTGTTTTACCGCGAAGGTTACTTTCAGCAGGCGATTGATGCGAACAACTGGCAGACGGAGTTTTACACGCTGCTGAACCCGAAGAATCTCCCCATTGAGCCGGTGCTGGACGCGCAAGGCGAGCCGCTGGTTTGCTCGGTCGAGATTGGCATGTCGGAGGTCTTCTTCCAAGCGTGGCGCATCAACGTGGGCCGCGTGCCCGTTTACCTGCTGGATGCGAACCGGCCGGAGAACGAGCAGCATTTTCGCGACTTGACCCTCCGCGTTTATGGCGGTGACAGCACGACGCGGGTCATGCAGGAGATGCTGCTGGGCATCGGCGGCGTGCGGCTGATGCGTGCGCTTGGTTTGCAACCGTCCACGTTTCACATGAACGAAGGGCACGCAGCTTTTCTCACGTTCGAGTTGATTCGCGAGAAGATGGCGGCTGGCAAAACATTTCCCGCCGCGTTGGCGGAGAGCCGGACGGAATGTGTCTTTACCACCCACACGCCGGTCGAAGCCGGTCATGACCGTTTCAGCCCGGAGTTGATGGAATACGCGATGCAACGCTTCCGTGCGCACTCAAGCGCGCCCTTCGCTGAGTTGTTGTCGCTGGGGCGTGTCAATCCGGAGAATGCGCACGAACCGTTTTGTATGACCGTCGTGGCGCTGAAGGTTTCGCGTGCCGCCAACGCCGTCAGTGAACTGCACGGGCAGGTCAGTCGGGAGATGTGGCATTGCCTCTATCCTGATTTGCCCGTGAACAAGGTTCCCATTGGTCACATCACCAATGGCGTTCACATGCTTGGATGGATGAAGGGTACGGTGCGCCGATATTGGCGGCGCAAACTCAATGGTGGCGGCGCGGGCAGCGTCGCGGGCGACGAGACGCGCTTCTGGCAGGCTAAGCCTGGTCATGATTGGGCGAGCGAGGTTAACTCGCCGAACTTTTGGAAGCGCATGGCGGATCCGGAATTCATCAGCGATGAGGAATTGTGGGCGCTGCGCTACCGCCTGCGCCGGGAATTGCTCGAATTCACGCGTCGTCGCCTTCTGTTGCAACAGCAACGCGTCACGCATGGAGATTTTATTGCGTTCGATCACCTGCTCAACCCGGACGCACTGACCATCGGCTTCGCGCGGCGGTTCGCCACGTACAAACGCGCCCCTCTGATTTTTCAGCAGTTTGAAAACATCGTGAAGCTCACGCGCGACAAGAAATATCCCGTGCAATTCGTCTTTGCCGGCAAAGCCCATCCGCGTGATGACGATGGCAAGCGCTTCATTCAACACATCATTCACCTCAGCAAGTACAGCGACCTGCAAGGCCATCTGGTCTTCATCGAGAACTACGACGTTCACGTTGCGCGGCAGATGGTTTCCGGCTGCGATGTTTGGTTGAACAACCCGCGTCGTCCGCTGGAAGCCTCTGGTACCAGTGGCATGAAAGCCGGCCCGCACGGTTGTCTGAACTTGAGCATTCTCGATGGCTGGTGGCGCGAAGGCTATGACGGCACGAATGGCTTCGCCATCGGCGATGATTCGCACCCGCTATCAATCGAGGAGCAGGACAAGCTCGATAGTGCCAACCTCTACCGGGCGTTGACCGAGCAGGTGATACCGTGCTTCTTCGACCGCGACGCGCAGGGGATTCCGCGCGCATGGCTCAAGAAGGTCCGTCGCGCCATGGTCACCTTGGTGCCGCAGTACAACACCTGGCGCATGGTGCAGGAATACACGAAGAAGTAT
>CAYWCK010000161.1:0-2451 GCA_964456685.1 uncultured Bifidobacteriaceae bacterium
ATGCTCGAACGGACCCGCGTCATCGGGGACTACAAAGCTTCCACGCTCCTTGATTTTGAATTGGGGCGACCGCTGGAGTTGGACGCCCTTTTCAACGAGCCCTTGCGCCAGGCTCAGCGCGCCGGGGTAGCAACACCGCTTTTGTCTGACCTGACTACCCGCCTGCGAGAATTAATCGCCGCCCGCACGGCACAAGCCTAGTAGCCGAAATTCGCCCAAGGGTTGGCGGTCGTCGGGTTCGCCGCAATACCACCCACCACATCATTCACGTGGAAGTTGTAGTTCGTGGGGTTGAGAGTCGCCTTGTTTCGCACAATGAGGTTAAAGCCCAAATCGGATAACAGACCCGTAACGTTACTGTTCAGATCGTTGCCATCGACACGGTTGTCCGAACTGAGCAGCCGGATCCCGGCGTCACGACCGCCCAGCCCGTTGTAGTCACACATATTTCCGGTGATGGAACAACGAGCCACAACTCGAATGCCATCCACGCGATTGGAGGAGATCACACAATCCGCGATCTTCCCCCCTAGCGTCACGGAGACACCATTGCTCGCGTTCTGCGAAATATTGCAGCGCAGCACGCTCAAGTTCGCCAAACCCACAATGCCATTCTGGCCATTCGTCTTGATGATGCAGGACTCAACCAGACACGCATTGGACAGGCTCAAGCCGTTGGCTGAATTGCTGTAAATGGTGCAGTTTTGGATTCGCGCGGATTCGCTTGCCACAATGCCGTTGCCCGCGTTGTTCCGAATCACGCTGTCGCCGATCACTGCCCCCTGCCCCACGAGCAAGCCGGCGCCATTTTGGGCGATGTTGCATTGCCTCACTTTGGCGTAGGCACCCGCGGACAAACCAAACGAACCAGAGTTGGAATAAACATTTACCCCCTCGAAAGTCGCATCCGTTCCCGGCGCAATGATTCCCGCCGCCGGCCAGTTGCGGATGGTGCCGTTCCGCAAACTAAAATTCACCGCCGCCGTGGTGGAAGTGACGCCAAAAGTCGAACCGGCCACGCCAATCAGCGCAAAGCCGTTCAAATCGAGGCTGACGTCCGGTGCCAGCACCGTGATGCCGTTCGTTCCGCTGACACCCGTCAGATTGGTCGTGAGATAATAGGAGCCCGCGGTGGTAATGACGAACGGCACGCTGCCGATGGGCGCGCGTGGCTCGACTTGCGCGAGGGATTTCATGCTCGGCGCGGGCGCGCTAGCCGGCGTCAACGTGCCCTGCCCCATGCAGGTGATCGCAAAAATTCCATTGGCCGCGAGTAAGGAACAAAGTCGTTTCATGACATCCTGGTGCAATTTCAATAAGTGACGCCGACAAACTAGCGCGAATTCAACCCACTCTCTAGCAAAACCGAGACTGCCAAACAACGTTCTGCGCACGGTCGACGGTTGTCGCAGGGAATTTTCTCCCTGTTAATCCACGTTTCTGCGCGTAATCTGCAGTTACGAAATGGATATGAAACCACGCGTTCGCTTTGCCCCGTCGCCCACCGGTTACCTGCACATCGGTGGCGCGCGCACCGCTTTGTTCAACTGGCTCTATGCCCGCCACACCGGTGGCACATTCGTGCTGCGCATCGAAGACACCGACGCCGCGCGCAACACCCAGGAGGCCGTGGACGCCATTCTGAGCGGCTTGCGGTGGCTGGGCCTGAATTGGGACGAAGGTCCACTCACCGCGGACGCCACCGGCCCCAGCAAAGGCGACCGTGGCCCGTATTTCCAATCGCAGCGGAAAGAAAACTACCAACGCCGCGTCGAGGCACTGCTCTCCCACGGCCTCGCGTATGAACACGAAGGCGCCATCAAATTCAAGATGCAGCGCGAGCCGATTCTTATTCCCGATCTCGTTGTCGGCGATGTATTGCGCAAGTTGACCGACCGCGAGGAAGTCGACCCCGATTTCGTGATCGTCCGCAGCGATGGCCAGCCCGTATTTCACTTTGTTAACGTCGTGGACGATCTCGAGATGGGCATCACGCATGTCATTCGTGGCGAAGATCACTTGAGTAACACGGCAAAACACATCGCGCTGTTTAAAGCTTTCGGTGTCGAGCCGCCGAAATATGGGCACATCCCGCTCATCCTGAATCCCGAGGGTTCGAAGATGAGCAAGCGCGACCGCGGTGCCGCTTTGGGCACGTATGTGGAGGAAGGATTTCTGCCCGAGGCCGTGAACAATTATCTCTGCCTGCTCGGCTGGTCGCCGAAGGATAACACCGAGAAGCTGTCGCTCGCCGAAGTGATCGAGCGCTTCGACCTGCCGCAAATTCTCCGGCACAACGCCAAGTTCGATTTCGAGAAACTGCTCTGGCTGCAAGGTGAGTACTGTCGTGAATTGCCCAACGATCGCTTCTACGAACTCGCCGTCCACGCGCTTGCCAAAGCCGGCATTGACACCAACCAGAAAGCCTGTATTGTTACTGAATTTTTCGAG
>CAYWCK010000161.1:2461-10574 GCA_964456685.1 uncultured Bifidobacteriaceae bacterium
GAGTTGCCCAACGACCGTTTCTACGAAATGTGCGTCCACGCGCTGGCCAAGGCGGGCATTGATACCAACAAACTCGACGTGGGCTATGTCAAAGCCGCGCTCGACACCTGCAAAGGCAAAATCAAAACGTTCACCGAACTGCCGGTGTATGGCGGATTTTATTTCCGCGACGAATTCGTTTACGACCCCGAAGCCGCCAAGAAAAGCTTCGTGCCGGAGAACAAACCGCGCGTTGAAAAACTCCGGGACGCTTTTGCTGCCGCCGCACCTTTCAACGCTGCGACTCTCGAAGCTGCGTTGAAAGCCACCGCCACCGAACTCGGCGTGAAAGCCGGCGTGCTCGTCCATCCCGTCCGCCTCGCCGTCACCGGTAACCCCTCCGGCCCGAGCCTGTATCATTTGCTGGAGGTGATGGGGAGGGAGAAGGTGATGGGGAGGATGGAGCGGGCGATTGGCAGATTTTGAAATGATAGGGAACTCGGATGAGCCCACCCTTGGTAGCTACACTGGTTGTCCTTGGTATCATCGTTGTTCCGTGGCTCCTTGACAAACTCAGCAAGCCAACAATTGGTCAGCGACGAAATCCCATCTTAGACCAGCCCTTCGTGAGAGCGAAACGGGGTGTCAATCGGAGGCATTCGACGATACCTGAAAATGAACACAAAGAGGAATTCCCGCATTACAACCCAAAACAAAACGATGAGGTTGAGTGGAGAAATCAAATAGAACCAAAATTTCGGAAGCACCCCGGTCTTCCTCCTGACTGGGAGCGTAGAAGAGCCTTGATTTGCATCCGCGCCAAAAAGAAATGTGAAAAATGTGGGAGAACCTGCGGTCACTTGGCTTGTGAGCCTGATCAAATATGGGGATTCCGTTATGACGAGCATTTGCTTTTTGACGCTGACGTCCATCACGTTAAGCACAGGGTATCAGGGGGAGACCACGCTCTCGATAATCTCCTTCTCTATTGTCTCCGATGTCATTCGCTCGCACATCCCGAGAACCTGCAAGTTCGGGCAAGGAGAGATTTGAAGGGATTGGGAGGTGGTGGTTCGAAGAGTCTATTCCCCAGAAAAGCACCAAAACCAACGGACAAAGATGTTCCATTCTGAATCAATTCCATTAGTCGGCCCGCGCCAAACCGATTCAACCCGTCCAGGGTTGTGTTTCCTTCCGATCGTCCACCCAGCGTAGGCCGACTCTCGCCTTCGGTTCGCTGCGGCGCGGCGAGTCGTCGTCCACCGCTGGGCTGAATGATGAAATCCTTTCAGGATCTTCTGAATGGTTCATTGAGCACAACATTTGCGCCGCATCCTTGTCCGTGTTGTATTGCCAACTCCTTCTTCTTCGCTGCCGCCGGTTAATCCTTTGTCCGTTTTACCAGCCAGCGAATCGCGCTGCCGATGATTATCAAATCCAGGACGCCGGTGAAGATGGCGAAAGGCCAGCGGACATTCACGCCGCTGTGCGTCGAAAACGGAGTGGAACTCGTCCCGATTCGTTCGCCACTCCCGAAGGAAACCCAATGAAAGATCGCCAGGAAGAGCGCCAACATGATGAACTGCGCGATCTTGGAATAGGCTTTGTTTTCCAATTGGTAGAGGAGAATGAATACTCCGCAAGCGCCGAACATTCCTCCCGCCGCATAGACGATCCAGTGCGGGGTGCCGCCGGATGGTGACAGGAAGCAAATGCCCACACCCGCGAGCAAGAAGATGACGCCCATCAACACCGGCGGCTTGTCCATCGAGATGCTGCCGTCCGGGTTCGTGCGCACGGAGGACGGCGGCGCGCCGGGCAGTTGCGCCCGCGCGGCGGCCTTTTGAATTTGCAGGAACATGGTAGCGAAGAGCACGAATACGGTGCCGACCGCGATGGCAATCCAGGCGCCGCCATGGATGCCGGTTTCCAGCACAGCTTCCGCTGGGTCGCTTGGCGAGTAATGCACGGCAATTTTCTGGCCGACAGGATAGCGCCGGAGAACCGTGTGCGCGTAATCGGACGAAGACGACATTTGTCCGATGGCAATCTTGTAGCCGTCGTAGGAGACGCCGGCCACGCGGTAGGTGTAGGCAACTTTCGGGGAGTAAGTGCTGCCGTGCTCGCCAGAATGGGAGGAGATGTGAGTCGCGGTTATCACGCCTTCCGTCACCGGCCAACTATTGGTGCGAAGACTTTTGATCAAAGTCCACCCACCGACGCCGAGGGCGACGAATCCAACGACCATAAACAACCAACAGAAAAGTTTCACGCCGCGGCTGGACGTTTGTGCCATAAGGTGAAGCTAGGCGAAACCAGCGCCTTTAGAAAAAGATTTTGGCGACATCTTGATGTGCCTGTTGATTCCCGCAAAATCGCCAACGAATGAAGCAGCCAGCTAAACAACAGCAGCCATGTCAAAGACTCCGGGCGGCCAGGATTTCGAAGGCGCAGCTTGCGTCCGCGTAGCCAAACAAACGTCCGTCCCCAAGTTGCGATTCTAATCTAACGCTGATGCTAACCGCCCCGGTCGAAAGGGCATTGAGACTTCATTGTTCCCGGTCAATTCGCGGTGGCTTTGAGCACCTTCGTCGCCGTGACGTGCTTCAACAACTCCGCTCGGTTCAGGAAGTAGGTCGGCGTCGCCTTGCTCTTACTGAAAAGCTTCTCAGCCTGGTCATCCCAATGGCCGCTTTCCTTGTGATCGCTCACGCCCAGCGGCACGATGGTGTAGGATTCCGGCGGATCGGTCATTACGACAATCTGGGTCGAAGTCTGCCCACCACGGCCGACCATCTCCTTGCCCACCTTGGCGAAGCTGATCGCGCGCGGCGTGGCCATGCCAGCATCGCTCACCGAACCTCCGCCCACCGGGTAAGTGCGCTCCCCACCTTCGCGACCGACGCGGAAGTATTTCCCGTACGGCACATGCAGCGAGCCAAAATTGGCTTTCAGCCAATTCGCCGCCTTGCCCAGTGCCAGGTAAACTTCCTTGTCACCCAGATCGGATGGCGGCTCGACGTTGCGCATGATTTCCTCATCCAAGCCCTTCTTGAACGCATAGAATGCCAGTGCGCCTTCGGAATCGGCGTCGCTGCGACGATTCCATTTCTGAATCAGCTCGTAAACCTCGGCCGCATCATCTGATCGGTCGGCCTTGTCCGCTTTGGTCCATGCGGCCTTCATCCGCGTCTGCCATTTCTCCGCGTGATAGATTTGGGGACTGAAAGCGATATCGATCGCCTTCTCCACCGTGACATCGCGCGCGGCGTCGAGCAGTTCGGTCATCATGTCGCCGCGTTGATGGCGCGGACTGGTCCGCGTGGCGTTGTAGAGATAAGGAGCTTTGGCGTAATTCTCCGGGATCATCGGGCTGTCTTTCATCATCGCGAACGGCGTGACGTTGCAATTGTGCATGTACGCGTGCGACGGATTCTCCAGTTGCACGAGGTCTGCAAAGGGATGAATTCCCCGCCAGTCGTTGGTGGAAAAGCTTCCCGGAATTGGCCGGGTGGAATCCGTGCCCGGCGCGCGAATCGGGACGCGGCCATTGCGAACGTAGAAAATATCGCCCTGCACCGTGGCCACCATGACATTTTGCGCCATCAGTTGGAGGTGTGAGAGTGCGGTTTTCATTTCCTTGAGATTTCGCGCCGTCATCGTCTCGTAGGTTTGATCGGTCAGGCCGACTTCCTCAAAATACGGGATGGCCATGGCGTAGGCCTTGCCGTTTTTGCGGGCCACGATCGGGCCGTGAACGCTGTATTCCATGTCCGGCTCCTTCCAATCCACTTTGTCGCCAACCTTCACACCAATCCTTGCCTTGCGCACTTCCATGTCCCGCCACTCTCCGTCCCGGCGATATTGCCGCGGGTTGGCTGGATTCAATTCCTCTTCAAAAATATCCGAGGTATCCGGCGCACCCGTGGTCATGGCAATCGAGCAATAACGGCTGTGCCCCAGACTCGGAAGCGGCGTGCCCAACACCGAGACTCCGGAGGCGTTGAAGTCGCCCGCGTAGATGCGAATCTGAAAAAACCGAAATTCGCCGTACCAGCTCAGATGAGGATCCACCACCGCGATCGGAACCTTCATCGCGGTGCGACTCGGGCCGAGGAGGATTTCATTCGAGCCACGATAGCCAACGTCATCGGGCTGGATTCCGGCGCGCAACAGGTCGCCGCCCGCTTCACCCAACGGCCAGCCCCAGATGATAAATCGTCCAAGCGCAATCACATCCCACGGATTAATCTGCTGCGCCCAAGCGGGCACTTGTTCCGGATGCTCCTTCATGAACTGCTTGATGCCCGCCTGGTAGGACTCGATCACCGCCCGCACCTTGGGATTGAGTTGGCCGTACTTCGTGCGGCTGATTTCCTCATGCCGAAAAATTCGCGCAATCATGTCGCTGCGGAAATTGGCAGGGCCGAACACCTCGGACATCGTGCCGTTGGCGCGGCGATAATTCTTCAGCAATTCCTCAAGCCGATCCTCCGCCTGCGCGTAGCCGACCGCGAATGCCGCCGTCTCCAGCTTCTGGGCGAAGACGTGCGGGATGCCGAATTCATCGCGGTACAAAGTGGCTTCATCCGGTTTATCCGCACCGAACAATACGCCCGCCGACAGCAGCACCAAGCCGAGGCCGGCATGCAAAACGTGGTTGGTTTTCATGAGAAAGGGTTTTGTGAGTACGGCAGCATTACCCGACGCCAGCCAGGAATCCAGACTTTCTTGGCCGAGCGGCATGGCAAAAGATTCTCGGGCGAATCAGCATTGAACCGCAGGCAGCCCCGCCCCAAGCGACAACTATCGCTTATTCGTTTCGAGGCCGCCAAGGTAACCGGGCCGGGTGTGTTCGGCGGCGCGAAATTTTTCGAGCATTTCCGTCATCGCTTGCACACGTTGGGTTTCCGTCCCAGCCAGATCCACGTTTTGAACCAAGTCTGTGCGCAGATTGTAGAGTTCAACCGGGGAAGAATTGCCCTTCTGCTTTTTTGCGCCCGCCGAAGGTCCGCCATTTTCAATCAGCATCCAATCCCCCTGCCGCAAAGCCAGCGTGCCGGGGCCGTTGTTTTGCAAAACGAGATGCTCGCGCCCCTTGGCATTCTTCTCGCCCAGCAAGGCTGGCAACACGTTGAAACTATCCGGCCCAGCATCCGCAGGCAGCTTTTGGCGGGTCAATGAGGCGAGGGAGGCCAGCATGTCCACGTGCGCAACCAGCTGGCTTGAAGTCCCACCGGCGGGAATGCGCGCCGGCCAACGCACAATGAATGGCACCCGGTGACCGCCTTCATACAGACTCCCCTTCTTGCCGCGCAACACCCCGTTCGGCGGCTGCCGACTATGCAATGGATTGGTACCGTCGTCGTAGGTGTTCTTGATCGCGCCACCGTTGTCGCTGGTGAAAATCACCAAAGTGTCCTTCGCGAGTTTGAACTGGTCCAAAGCCGCCAGCACTTCGCCGACAGTCCAATCAAGTTGATGAATCACGTCGCCGCGCCAGCCACAGTCGCTGGTGCCGCGAAAACGCGGGTGTGGCACCATGGGTTCATGAATGTCGTGCGTAGCGAGATAGAGAAAGAAGGGCGCGGAACGATTGGCCTCAATAAATTTTAGCGCCTTCACGGTAAGCGTGTCAGCGATGTCTTCATCCACCCAACGCGCCGCCTTGCCGCCGTTCATGTAGCCGATCCGGCTGATGCCATTGACGATGGTCTGCGAATGACCTGCATCCGCCTTGATTTTGAGCAATTCAGGATTCGAAAGGCCCGTTGGCTCATCACCAACTTTAGTGCCGTAGCTCACGCGAATCGGATCCGCCGGATCCAAACCCACAACGCGATGGTTTTCCACGAACACGCACGGGACACGATCGCCAGTCGCTGGAATGAAAAACGCGTAATCGAACCCCAATTCAAGCGGGCCGGGCTTTATCTCCCCGTTAAAATCCGTCTTCTCACCCGCTCCCAAACCGAGATGCCATTTGCCAACTTGGCCCGTGCGATACCCCGCGGACTTGAGCATCGACGGGACCGTCACCGTCCCGGGCTTGATCAGCGAAATGGCGTCGCCGGGGGCGATACCCGTGCCCGGTTGCCGCCACGCATAACGGCCGGTCATGAAGGCAAAACGTGTCGGCGTGCAGACCGAAGCGGTCGAATGCGCGTCGGTGAAACGCACCCCCTCCCGCGCCAGCCGGTCGATGTTGGGCGTCTTGACCCGTTGCGCGCCGTAGCAACCGACGTCGCCATAGCCGAGGTCATCCGTCAGAATGAAGATGATGTTGGGACGCCCGGCCGCCATCGCCCCACAGGCGAGTCCCAGGACGAGGACGAGAGACAGTTGTGCTTTCATAATGCGTTTCCGATGGCCAGCTCATTTGTCCGACTAACCGCAGTTGCATGTCGGCATAGAGGACTGCGAGAGCAAAATCTCCAACACGCCACCAAAGCGCAATAGTGATTCTTGGCCGGCGACCATTTCTGGCATTCGCTGACGAGCGCTCCATGGTTAAGCCCGCCGTCAATCCCCGCGCCAGCGCAACCACACCTCATCAAACGGCGATAACTTGCTGAATCGTGCGCAACGAGAGATGATCCACCGCGCTCGCTCAAAATGCAGTATCACCTCGTCATTTTTGATTCCGACGGCACGCTCGCCGATACGTTGCCGTGGATGCGCAGCATCTTCAATGAACTGGCGGACGCACATGGATTCCGCCGGCTGGCGGCCGAAGAACACGATCGGTTTCGCGATCTGCATGGCATGGCGCTGTTGCGCGAACTGCGTTTGCCGCTTTGGAAACTTCCTCGCGTGCTGCACGACATGCGCCGGCGCATGGCTGAGCACACCGGGGATTTCACGTTGTTTCCCGGAATCGGGGACGCGCTCGAACAACTGGTCGCCAGCGGCGCTCGATTGGCGATTGTCAGTTCAAACTCCCGCGCCAATGTCGAACGCGTTCTCGGAATAAAGCACAGCCACTTGATCACGCATTTCGCCTGCGACGTTTCCATGTTTGGCAAACGGGCCAAGCTTCGACAAATCCTGCGCCGAACATCCATTCCGCCAGCCAACGCCATTTATATCGGCGACGAAGTCCGGGATGCGGAAGCCGCTGCGGCTGCCGGCCTCCCGTTCGGAGCGGTCACCTGGGGACAGCACCGCGAAACCACCCTCCGCGCCCACCATCCCGCTCACGTTTTCAGTACGCCCCGAGAGATCGCGGAAAAACTTTGCTGAAGCTACAGTGTCCCCGGAATGAGACGCCGCACCTTCAAACAACTTCGCCATGCCCGACAACAGGTGTTGCATCATCACGTTTACGTAGTGCTGCTCGCCCCCGCCGCAGCGAGGCTACGCAAAGTGCGCGCCGAGAATCCAAAGCGGAACTCGAAAAAGCCTTGTGTCTATGTGGGCATGACCGGCTTGACCCCCGAAGAACGATTCGCGAATCATAAAGCAGGCATCAAGGCGGCGTCCGTCGTCAAACGCCACGGCGTGCGGCTTTTGCCGGAGTTGTTTGCGCACTTGAACCCGATGCCCTACGCCGCGGCGGTGCAAATGGAAAGGGATCTGGCCGAAGATCTGCGGCGTCTGGGCTTCACCGTTGCTGGAGGTAAATAAGTGGGCGACGGTGCTTAACCCAAAAGCTAACAGCCACTCACAGAACCCCATCGCGCCTCCGCTGAAACAACCGTCAAGTCAGTTTGGCAATTGCGGATTTCGAAAGGACCGAGACGGCCGGATGCGCGATGCGGCGTTCCGCAGTAATGGCGTGGAAGCTGACGTGACAAGTGGTTGCTTGACCAAGACTACGGAAGCGATAGCGCTCCACGGCTTCCTTCAAAGCGACGGTCGGCACCGCAATAAACCCCCTGCCCTCGGCCGCCATCACCTTCATCAGCGCGAGGTCTTCGAACTCCGCCACAACGTTTGGTTTCACGTGGTGACCGCGAAACCAAGTTTCTAACGCGCGGCGCAAGGTGGTGTTCTCCGCCGGGAGCAGCGCGGGCGCATTGTTCAGTGATTTGGGAAAATTGCGCTTCAGCTTCGTCGCCAGCTTTTCTTCGGCGCAGAGCGTGACGCTGCTTTCGCCGAGCGCGTGGCTGAACACCTTGAAGTTCGCGCTGCT
>CAYWCK010000162.1:0-10563 GCA_964456685.1 uncultured Bifidobacteriaceae bacterium
AGTTGCAGCGGATCTTGCCGATCTTGTCGGTGTGGTAGGCGTGCAGGTTGCCGCGGTCGGCATTGAAGTAGCCGGTGGTGCCAACGCCGTTGCGGTTGGCGTAGGTGTCGGGGTTGTGGCACTTGAAGCACAGGCCGTTGCCGGTGGCGCCGGGCACTAACGACAATGGGGGCGAGGTTAAATTCGAAAGCTACGCGCCCAAGCACATCGTGTTGAGCGCCAAGGCGACCGCGCCGTGCGTGTTGTTGCTCAACGACAAGTTCGATCCCAACTGGAACGTGACGGTGGACGGGCAGCCCGCGAAATTGCTCCGTGCCAATTTCATTGTCCGCGCCGTGTTCCTCGACAAACCGGGCGAACATCGCATCGAGTTCAAATTCCAGCCGCCGTTGACCGGGCTCTACATCAGCACGGCGGCGGTGGTGGTGGGGCTGGGACTGCTGGGCTTCCTGATTTTCGCGGAGCGAAAATCTGCTTCGCCGACTTGAATTTGCTTGGTAGGGCGCGTCACTCCGTGCGCGCCGTTGCGATTGGGCCAGAGCGGCGCGCAACGGAGTGCGCGCCCTACCTCACGGCTTGCGGGCGATCAACAGCAGTTCATCACCGGCGTTGCGATCGAACCATTTCCGTACGCGTTCACCGGTTTGAAACAGCATGCCCGCCAGCAGATTCGCGGGCTTGCCCAACTCGCTCATTTCGCCGCGGCCGGTGCGCGCGATCTTCCGGCTCAACGCGCCGTAAACCCACGCGCTGCGAATGGTCGAGTCCAGGCGCTCAACCACAAAGCCGTTGCGCTCGGCGGCCGCCCGGAGCGTCAGTTGGTTGAACCGGATCAAGTGTCGCGGCGGGTCGAGATTCAGCCACGCGCTGCCAAATTTTCGATGGCCCCAACTGCCCGTGTTCGGTGTGAGGATCACCAGTTTGCCCCCGGGCTTCAAAATGCGGAAGCACTCGCGTAGGAGCGTCACCGGATCATAGACGTGCTCGATCACGTGCGCGGAGTGAACCGCGTCGAAGCATTTGTCCGGAAACTTCGCGTCGGCCAGCTGGCCTTGATGCACCCGGACTCCGCGTGCGCGCGCCGCCGTTACCCCGCCTGGATCCAATTCAACGCCTTCAGCATCCCAGCCGAGCGATTTCATCCGGGCGAGCAGCACGCCGCTGCCGCACCCGACGTCGAGCACCTTGGCCGGGCCAATGGGCGCGCGCAGATACATCGCTGCGGCATCGAGTTCGTCCGGTCCGCCCGGATGCAAAATGGCAAGTGGCGCCAACAGCGCCCGCCAAGCCGGGCCAACCCCGTGCTGGTAGCCAAACCGGATGCCGAGATAGCTTTTCCATACCGCATAGACTCCGTCGCGGAGCAGGCTCGCGCCGGGCGCGGGCTGGTCATGCGTGTAATAGGTGGCGTAGGCCTTGCCGATGTCTTCTTCGATGGGCTGCGGGTCGAGCCAGATCAATCCGCAGCCAGACTGGTTACAGCGGCGCAGACTCCATTGGCCGGGTGCGCCGAAGGAACGGTCACGCATCTCCCCATACAAAACTGTTCCGGCCGAACCGCAGAGAAAGCAGTTTGGAACGGGACGAGTTCTGATGGAGTTATCGCTCATCGGAGGGATTTTGACCAAGCCCGGCATCCGCGGCTCTCGCGGGCTGATGGCAGGAGTGGCCGGGCGGAGTCATCCAAAGACATTATTGGGTTGTCGGCGCCGGCGCATAATGCCGTAAACCAGCAACTCGCGCGCGTGCACCACGCACTGCGCCGCAAACCAGAGCGGCAGGCCGGATATGTTTCGCCCGGCAGCGACGATCTCGCGAGAATATTTCTTGTTGCCGAGCTGCCGGATACGGCGCGCCTTGATGCCTGAGCGGACGCCGAACAGGCCTTTCAACTTACACGCCCGCACAAAACCGGTGCCGCCGCGCAGTTGCTCAACCAGTTGCATCGTTTTCCATTCATCCAACACGAGTGGCTGAATGCCGGGCATGAGTTCGCAGCTCTGATTTGTTCCGTGCCAGCGGTATTGCGTCAGCGGTTCGTTGACGCGAATGATTCTTTCGCAATGCGCGCCGAACTCGGCATAGAACACCACGTCGGCGAGGATGGGCATGTCCATGCGGAATTGGACGGGCGACTTTTTGAAATTGGTTTTGTAGATCGTTCCGCCGAGTGCCTGGTTGGCGATCTCGCCTTTGTGCTGGAGATAAATCGCCTGGGGAATCTCCTCGGCTGCATTCGTCACGCGTCCCGAGAGGCTCAGGTGCTCACCATTCTCGTCCACGCGTTCATCCAAACAGAACGCCATCCCAAAACCGTGACAGGTCTCCAGCGTCGGGAGCAGGCGGTCGAAAAACTTGGGGGTTACGAGATCATCGGCGGGGATGATGTGCAGGTAGCGCGTTTGCTCGGCGAATTCGAGCGCCCGGTTCATGTTGCCGAACAGGCCGAGATTGCGCTCGTTGCGGATGTATTCGCACTTCATCCCGCTGAACTCGCGGATGATTTTTTCCGTGCCGTCGGTCGAGCAGTTGTCGAGCAACACGAGGCGATCCGGGCGTTTGGACTGCTTCGCGATGGACTCGAGCGTCGGGCGCAAAAACTTTTCGCCGTTGTAAACGGGAATGACGGTCGTGACGTTGGACTGCATTGGGGCGGGAATTTATGCGGAACCGCGCGCGGCTACAAGCCGGTTGGATGATCAAGAAAGACCCACGGCACGCGAAATTTTTTCGCCAGATGCGCCGCGAGCGCCTTGACGCCGAAGGTCTCCGTGGCGTAATGCCCGCCATAAAGCACGTTCAAGCCGAGTTCCTCCGCCAGTGCGTAGGTCCAATGCGGGCCCTCGCCGGTGATGAAGGTGTCCACGCCTTCCGCGGCGGCGTCCTTCAAATCGCCCCCGGCGCCGCCGGTCACCACACCGATGCGCCGGCAGAGCGCCGGGCCGCCCGGAATGACACGCGGTTCGGCGCCCGTGGCGACTTGCAAGCGGCGCGCGAGTTGGGCGAGCGGTAGTTTCGCCTCCGCCTTGAAACCGATCGGCTGCCCGTGGCTTTCAAAGAATGGCTGCAATTTCTTCAAACCCAGCGCTGCGCAAAGCTGCACGTTGTTGCCGAGCTTCGGGTGCAAATCCAGCGGCAGATGCGAGCTGTAAACCGCGATGTCGTTTTCCAACAGTGCGCGGAGCAGTTCGTAACGCCGGCCGGTCCACGGATGCGAGGGCGACCAAAACAAGCCGTGGTGAACTATCAGCAAATCCGCTTTCGCTTTTGCCGCGAGCTTCACGGTTGCCAGGCTCGCGTCCACTGTCGCGGCAATGCGCCTGACCCGGCCGCGGTTTTCAACCTGCAGCCCGTTCACCGCGCCGTCGTAGTCGGTGATCTCGGCGGTGGCCAGCAAGGTGTCGCAATGCTTGATGATGGCACTCAGGGAGGCGTTCGACATGCGGGGATAAAACCGAATCAATCAATGCCTGCCAAGCCGGAAACAGCTGGCTGGCCGACCGGGTCAGGACTTTCCTTTCAGGTGACGCTCGAGGAAACCCAACACAACGGGCCGGAGATCGCGCTGCTTTGGCTGGAGATGAAAGGTGTGGGGCGCGCCGGGTATGATCATCAATTCATGCTGGGCGCGGCTGGGACCTGTCGGCTCCGAAAGCTGGTGCGTCCAAGAACAACCGCAACCGCAAGCATCGGAAAGTGCGTTTCGTCATCATCGCACGGGAAAATTTATTTTAAGTGTGACGCCACAGCTTCGCGCCAGATGGCGTAACCTTTCGCGTTCATGTGCAGCCGATCGGCGGCGTAAATATCCGGCTTGGGCTGGCCATCCGGTCCTAGCATGAGCGGGAAGACATCGATGAAGGCGAGGCCGTGTCGCCGGCAATAATCCGCCGCGAGGGCATTCAGCCGCTTTACCTTTTCCACCTGCGCCCACCGCGCCGGATTGGGGGCGCTCGCAATGTAGGCGATTTTTACGCGCGGCAGGGCGGCGCGCAATTTGGTGACCAGCGCCACGAAATCGCCGAATACCAGGTCCGGATCTTTGCCCGCGTTAATATCGTTGCCGCCAGCATAGATCACCACCTGACGTGGCTGATACGGAATGATGATGCGTTCGGCGAACTGCACGGAATCGGCAAGTTGCGAGCCGCCAAAGCCGCGATTCACCACCGGCAAGTCCGGCAAATCTTCCGCGAGCGTTTTCCACAGGCGAATGCTCGAGCTGCCCACGAACACAATGCAGCCCGGCGGCGGGCGATTGGTCACGGCACTGGCTTCGAGTGCGGCGATTTCTTTTTCCCACTTGGACGAGTTGTGGGTGGCGAGGGAATTTGGCGGTGGCGTGGTCTGGCAGCCGGAGAGAACAAACCCGGTGAGAATCAGCATCGCGCAAACGGCGGCCACGCGTGGAGCGGAACGAATCAACATGCGGACTTAATCCACTTTCTAGCCGGGCTTGGCAAGATTGCCTTCGCGATGAGGCGAATCAGCCTGATCGTAGCCTGCGTGGGATGATGAATCGTTTTGTATGACGAAACCGCACGATTACAGGCCGCGAAGTGAGGCGGTGCACCGCCTGACGAGCGGATCGTGGTGGAGTTCCGGGCGTTCTCTTGCATCGCCCCGACCGCGGGACTAGGCTGGCAACGGTGAGCACCTCGACACCAGTTGACTCGCCCGAAACGACCGCCACGGAACCGCCGCTTCGGCCGGCCTTCGTCACGACGCATTGGTCGGTTGTGTTGACCGCTGCGCGCAGCGACACGACGAGCGCCCACGATGCGCTGGCCAAACTTTGCGAGGCGTACTGGCCGCCGCTCTATGCCTTCGTGCGCCGGCGCGGATACTCCCCCGAAGACGCCCAGGATTTGACGCAGGGTTTTTTTGAGCATTTGTTGGGAAAAAATGCCGTCGCCACCGTGAGTCCGGCGAAAGGGCGCTTCCGATCGTTTCTGCTCGCGAGTCTGAACAATTTCCTCGCTGGTGAGTGGACCAAGGCGCGCGCGCAAAAGCGTGGCGGTGGTAAAGTGGTTTCGCTGGACACCCAGAGCGCCGAAGCCTGGCTCAACCACGAAGCTTCGCACAATTTCACGCCTGAGAAGGCGTTTGAGTTACGCTGGGCCATCACGCTGCTCGAACAGGTTTATCGACAGCTCGAGGAGGAACATCATGCGCGGGGCAAGGTGGAACTCTTCGCCGCTTTGCGCACCACCCTCGCCGGTTCAAGCAGCGGCGCTCCCTACGCCGCACTCGCGCAACAGCTTGGGCTGAGCGACGCCGGAGTACGGGTGGCCGTGCATCGGCTGCGGCGGCGGTATCGCGAATTGTTGCGGGAGACGATTGCGGAGACGGTTGGCAGCCGGGCGGAAGTGGAGGAGGAACTTCGGGATTTGATGCGGATTCTGGCGGACGTTTGAGAATTTGACGATTTGTTGAAACGCCGGTCCGGGAATTCGGTTGTAAGTGGTGAAGGGTTATGACGACGGTGAGTAAATGCCCCCATTGCGGAAAGCCGGTGCCGACGACGGCGCTAGGTGGGATCTGTCCTGCGTGCATGCTGAAGGCGGGCGTCGTGGAAACGGGCGAACTCGGGCCTGACGGCACGATGACCGCCAAACTGTCACAGCCCGCACCGACCATTGCGGAACTCGCGCCGAATTTTCCCCAGCTTGAAATTCTCGAATGCCTCGGTCGCGGCGGGATGGGGGCGGTCTACAAAGCGCGCCAGCCGAAGCTTGATCGATTCGTCGCCCTAAAAGTTCTCTCCCGCAAACGCGAGGGCGGTCCGTCGGATGCGGAGTTCGCCGAGCGTTTCCTGCGCGAAGCCCGTGCGTTGGCGCGATTGAACCATCCCGACATTGTGGCGGTTCACGATTTCGGCGAAGGGGGCGGCTACCACTATCTGCTGATGGAATTTGTGGACGGGCTGACGTTGCGGCAGCTGCTCCAGACCAAGCGACTTTCACCCGAGGAAGCCCTGGCGGTTGTTCCCAGGATTTGTGAAGCGCTGCAATTCGCGCACGATCACGGCATCGTGCATCGCGATATCAAACCCGAGAACATCCTCCTGGACAAACAGGGGCGCGTGAAGATCGCGGACTTCGGGATCGCCAAAATCGTCGGCGTCGTCCCGGAGTGTGCTTCGCTGACCGGTGCGAAGGATGTTTTGGGCACGCCGCATTATATGGCGCCGGAGCAGGTTGAGAAACCGGCCACAGTGGATCATCGCGCGGACATTTTTTCGCTGGGCGTGGTGTTTTACGAGATGCTCACGGGTGAGTTGCCGCTCGGGAAATTCCAGCCGCCGTCGCGGAAGGTGCAGGTGGACGTGCGGCTGGACGAAGTCGTGTTGCACGCGCTCGAGAAAGAGCCAGAGCGCCGCTACCAGCACGCCAGCGAAGTGAAGACTGACATAGAAAGGATCGCCGCGACGGCCGAAGCTCCGGGTAATCGTCAGGAAGCATCATCGGAGGCGAAAGATGCGATCTGGCTTTCCACCAATCCGTTGCCGGACCTGCTCTCCGGAGAACGGGTTGTTCATTTCGAGCGGCGGTTGGGGTTGCTCTTTTGCAAATCACTGCCCACGTATCGCTACTTCTTTTCGCTGCCCCCGCTTTGGTCGGCGGGAATGTATGTGACCGATCGGCGTGTGCTGTTCATCACGCATTTCTTCGGATTGGCGCAGCGTTTCAGTTTGTGGTTTCCGGGCAAGGCAGCGGACACGCAGCGGGAAATGCTAAGAAGAGTTTCACTCGGCCGGAGCGGCGTGCTCGGACCGTTCGTCCAACTCGACTCAGAGGATTATCGGACGCGCTGGTATCGCGGACTGAATCTCTTGCTGCGGCTCCACCTTTCGAACGCAGAAACTTTGCACGAAATAATCCTCGCGGCCCAGGCGGGCGCTGTCGCTATACCGACCGCTGAAGCGAAAGCGAGACCGAGTGCGCGCGCGGCGAACGAGTCGGCTTCGGGGACGATGCTGGCTCTGCGCTGGGGCGCACGCGTGCTGGGCTCGATCTGGGTGATGATCGCTCTGATCTTCCTGATCGGGGAAGGTTCCCCACCAATCGGCCAACAGCCGGTGGCGGTGCAACTCGAATTCGTCGCAATGGCGCTGATGGTTGCGGGCTGCGTTATGGGTTGGTGGCGTGAACGGGCTGCGGCATTACTGGCATTGGGCGGCTGGATTCTGTTTCACGCAGCCGAACTGCGCGTTGAATTGCTCAGTCTGTTTCACGTGCCGCTAATGGCAGGCATCCTCTACGCCTTTTCCTGGAATGCGCGGCAGGCAGCGCTGCGAACTGCGAAGATTGATTGGATTGCACCGGTCGCGGTGCCGGTGTTGGTCGCTTTGCTCATCAACACGGGAATGCCCGCATCCGCGCAGCGCCGCGTGAGCCGCGAGACTTCGCGACCAAAGCTGGCGGTAACTCCGGTCGCTTTCGATGCGGTCCGGGCTGTGGCTTTATTCAACGAGATCGAGGATTTCGGACATGAGTTCGATGCCGCTTTCACGTCAACGAACCTCGCCGCGGCGCAGACCGGGACGCGACGGCTGCTCAGTTTGCTGACCAACTTCAACGCCGTAGTGACCGGAACGGACCTGACCTTTCCCGCCGGAATTTTTCGGGACGTCGCGAAAGTGCGCGATGCTCTCGACACGGGCAACTGGAACCATGCTCGGCAGCTTGCCAGGCATAACACTGAGTACGCGCAGGCCTTCAAACAAATCAGCGCACGGATGGTGGAACTGGCCCGACAGCAAGCCGCAACGGGGACAATCGTTTTAAGTGCAGCTAACCAGCCAGTTCCGCCTGTCGTGATTCAAACCCTCCCCGAATCCGGGGCCGCTGACGTTGATCCTGCTCTTACCGAGTTGCGCGTCACCTTCAGCAAGCCAATGCGGGATCGGAGTTGGTCGTGGACCCTTTGGGGCGAGGAAAATTTCCCGGAGCTGGCCGGCCAACCGCGTTATCTGGCCGATGGACGCACCTGTGTGCTGCCCGTGAAACTCAAACCCGGCAAACTATACGCCACCTGGCTCAACAGCGAATATCACAAGGATTTTACTGACTCCAACGGCCTCCCCGCCGTGCCTTACCTGCTGATCTTCCAAACGAGGAACTGAATTATGAATACGAAATCCATCACGTGTCTGATCGCGACATTTGCCTGCGCGGGCCCAATCGCTACCGGCGCCGAACCCTCGCTCGAAACCGCACCGCCCGTTGTCGTACGCACCGAGCCGGTGGCGGGCAGCACCGGCGTTGACCCGCGGACCTCCGAGATTCTCGCCACGTTCAGCAAATCGATGCGGGGCGGCAGTTGGTCCTGGTCAACGTGGGGCGAGAATAATTTTCCGGAACTCATCGGCCAGCCCAGGTATTTGGCCGACGGCCGGACGTGTTTGATCAAAGTAAAGCTTCAGCCCGGTAAGTTTTACGCGACCTGGCTCAACAGCGAAAAGTTTCACGGATTTCAGGACGCTGCGGGCCGAGCCGCTGTGCCGTATCTGCTCACGTTTCATACTGCGGAGGCCGGTTTCGCCAACCCGCCCACGGAACGCGAGGTCAACAAACTCGTCCGCGAGTACGCGGCGGCGGCGGATCTGTCATCGCCCGAGGGAGCTTGCGCCGCGTGGCAGCGCGCCAATGCGAATCGAGACGCGCAAGCCATCAGCAAGTTGAGCTTGGTGCCGTTGGATCCAAAGGAGCAGGAGAACTGGTTTCAACGCGAGGAGAAGCGTGATTCGGCGGGGCTGGCCGCTTACCTGAAAGCGCTTGCAGAATCGAAGATCGTAGCGGTCCAAATTTGGCGTGAAGATCTGGCGAACGTTATCACTTTCCTGCCGTTCCCGGAGGGCAAGGGCCGACATCCTTTCAGCGCGCGCGCGTTTGGCCGCGTCAACGGCGAGTGGAAGAACCTGGGTGAGGACCGTCACCCGGATTTGGAATCCGCGAAAACGAATTTCACAACCAAGCAAGAGCGGTTGTGGCAACGCTTTCAGGAATTGAAATCCCCGGCACCGGGCGGGGGTGAGTCCGTGACGCCGCCGACGGCCCCGCCACATCCAAATGATGGCAAACTCAACGATGATCAGCGCGCGGTGCTCGCGTGGACCGACCGCCAGTTCAAAGGCTTCTTCGATCGCCGCACCTTCGACGGCTGGTCGGTGGAAGAGCGTCAGGCAGTGGAGATGAAGTCGATTGACGCGCTGAGCGGTCCGCGTTCGACGGAGTATTTTCAAGCGATCAACACGCTCGCCGCCTTGCGCTCAACAAAGGCGCTGCCGGCTTTGCGCGGCATCGCTTACGAACGCGTAGATCGAAACAACCGCGACCGCTGGATGGCCATTCGCGCGCTCGGACTGATCGGCGACAAAGCCGACGTGCCGGAACTGATCCACCTTGTTTATCACGGCAACCAGAACACGCATTGGTGGGCGCAGATTTCGCTCGTGCGCATCGCCGGCCAGAATTTCGGCAAGGATTGGAACGCATGGGGGAAGTGGTGGAACGACCTGAACGGCCAGCCGCCATACAAACTCGAGATCATCCGTTGGTGGAATGGCCAGCCCGAGCCGGACAAACTCGCCGCGGCGCTGGAAGAGAGCGACCAGAAATTCCTGGCCAGCTTAAATTCAAAATAAATGCCGTGCCCGTCAAAGCGCCTCGCGGCAGGCGACCTGCATTCTCATGGTGAGACTTGCGATAAGCAGGACTTTCAGCCACAGGATGAACAGACAGAAGGCCACCGAATGTAGCCGTCGGCAAGCGGAGTTTGCCGTGCGGCGTTTCTTGATGTTCTGAGCAGGGTTTAATCGATCAGGCCCAAAAGAACGAGGCGGAGGTTTCCCTCCGCCTCGCTCAAAGACCGCGCCGGTTGAATCAACCCTTCTTGCCCTGGCTCTTGGGTACCGTCACCGTCAGAGTCTTCGGCTCGCTCAAATTGCCGGAGGCGTCCTCCGCCACGATGGTGATGGTGTAAACACGACCATTACCCTTGCCCGAGCGTTCCGCGCGAAGTTTGGCGGTGTGATCGCCGGTGATCTGCCAGTCGTTCGGCGTGTCGCCGTCACCCAGGCCATTTTGGGGTTCGTTGCTTTGAATCGAGGTGATTTTCCATTTGGCCGGTCCACATGTATCCCGGACCAGCGCCGAAACCCGCACGTCCACCATCTTGTGATTCGGCGGCCAGAGCGAATTTGGCGTGACCGAGGAGCGTTCGATGATCGGGGGCGTGGTATCCACCACCAGGATGGTGGCGGCGCACACGGTCGTGTTGGTCGAGCTGTCCGTGACGCTGATGCCCAGCGAGTTCGTTCCCAGCGGCAGCGTGGCGCTAAAGGACAGATTGACCGTCCCTCCCGGAGCCCCGGCGGGTATGAGGTTCGTCTGGACGCCCAAACCATTGAGGGTCCACACGACGGTGAGTGCGTCGCCCTCGGCGTCGGAGACCGCGATGGCGGTGGTGGTGGCCTGTCCGCATTCAACCATCACGGAGGCGGGGCAGGTGAGGGCCGGGGCGGTGTTGGCCAGCGGAATCAATTGGGCACGAACTTCG
>CAYWCK010000163.1:0-10498 GCA_964456685.1 uncultured Bifidobacteriaceae bacterium
CGAGTCGTCGCTCGCCCTGCTGCGCGGCCGGTTCGAGTTGTTCACCGTCGAGTGGCAGGAGGAGAAACTGCGGCTGCTCCACCTGCTCATCTGGCTCGTTTTGGCGGCAGCCATCGGCGTGGCGGGAGTGTTTGTCGCCATCATGACGCTGGCGTTCTGGTTGTGGGCGGTGGCGGGTTACGCCGGATTGATCGGTCTGGCCGTGGGCGCGCTGGCGGTGGCCTTCGCCATTCTCCAGAGCATCCGCAGAAAAATTCAAACCAGCCCGACGCCGTTTGCGCAGACCGTGGCCGAATTCAGAAAGGACGGCGAATGTTTGCGAAACAACAGTTGAACGAACTCGCCGAGCGCCGCCGGCTGCTGGTGATGGAAGCCGACTTGCATCGGAGTCTGATCGGTCTGGAGCGCGAGGGACTTCGCGAACGACTTGCCGGCCTGCAAGCAGCGCGCGAAAAGGTCGCATCCAACAGCCCGTGGCTGATTGCAGGAGGCACGGTCGCCGGCCTGCTCGCGATGCGGCACTGGCGCACCTTGGCGCGCTGGATTCCAACGACGCTGACCGCACTGCGCTGGGTGCATTCGCTGAAAAACAAGTGAACCAGATTTCTGCCGTTTCGCTGTGCCACCGCGACGGCGGACAAACAAAAACCAACAAAAAACGAGAAAGGACAAGATATGGCCCGCAAGAATAACAACCGACGACAGACATTTTCCATCAACGCTCCAAAGGCAATGTCCGTCCTGCTCGTCGGGGACTTCACGCGCTGGCAGGAGGAGGCCATCGAGATGGAGAAGCAGAAAGGCGGAGAATGGAAGATCTCGGTGACGCTTGCGCCGGGCACGTATCAATATCGGTTTATTGTGGATGGCGAATGGCGTGATGACCCTGCGTGTGCCTTGCGTCGGGCTAATCATTTCGGCAGCGAGGATGCTGTGAGGCGAGTGGCTTCGGCCAAAGACGCCAGCCACTAAGACCCCGATCATAAGCGCCGAGGTCATTATGAGACCGGATCAGAACGAACCCGCCCCTGCGTTACGCGCCCTGCGAAAATCGGTGATTCGCTCCGCAAGAAGCCCGCGCGTGTGGTTCGCATTCGCTGTGTTGTTAATCGCCCTCGATTACTTTTCCGGACCTTCCCTGAACCTTTCGCTTTTCTTTCTTGTTCCCGTCGTGGCTGCCGCGTGGCAACGGCGTTTGCGCTGGGCCTTCGCGCTGGCGGTCGCATTACCGCTTTGCCGTCTCTGGTTTGAATGGAACTGGGGAGCGCCGTGGTCGCTCGGCGATGCCGCGGGAAACTGTCTGGTGCGTGTCGCCGCGCTGGTCGGGTTCGCGCTGGTAACGAGCCGGTTGGCCCGCGCAGAAGCCCGTTTGCGTGAATCGGAAAGGCTTTATCAGTCGCTGGTGGAAAACATTCCCCAAGGCATCTTCCGCAAGGATGAAGCCGGGAGGTTCACTTTCGCCAATGGACGCTTCTGCGAACATTTGGGCAAGCCGCCAGACGCAGTGATCGGCAAATGTGATGAAGATTTGTTTCCGCCAGACCTCTCCACCAAGTATCGAACCGACGACCAAAGCGTATTCGAAACCGGACGCAAGCTGGAAATCGTCGAGGAACGACGACCGCTTCAGGGCAAACCAGTTTACACACATGTCATCAAAACTCCGTTGCGCGACGCGGAAAGCCGGATTGTCGGGATTCAAGGAATCTATTGGGACGTCACCGAACAGCGTTTGTTGCAGGACCAACTTCGACAAGCACAGAAGATGGAAGCCGTGGGCCAACTGGCCGGCGGTGTAGCTCACAATTTTAACAACGTCCTGGCCGCCATGATGCTGAATGTCGAGTTGATGCTTGCGGAAAATCGGCTCGATGCGGAAGCGCGCTCGCTGTTGCAAAACCTGAAAACAGGGATTGAGCACGCCGCGCGCTTGACCCGTCAACTGCTCCTGTTCAGCCGGCCTTCCAAGATGCAAACGCAAGCTTTGGACTTGAACAAATTGGTGGAAAAGCTTCTGGCGATGTTGAGCCAGCTCATCGGTGAACAGATCGAATTGAAATTCGAGCCACAGGACGGGCCAGTCGAAATCGTCGCTGACGAAAGCATGGTTGAACAAATCATCCTTAATTTGGCGATCAACGCCCGTGACGCCATGCCGAACGGTGGCGCACTCACAATCACCGTTTCCCGTTCCATTGTGGCCGCAGACCGCATTGCAAAAAACCCGGAAGCCCAGCCAGGCCAGTTCGCGCTCCTCGAAATCTCCGACACAGGTTGTGGGATGGACAATGCGACGCTGGCACGCATCTTTGAACCGTTCTTCACTACGAAGGAAGTCGGTCGAGGTACTGGATTGGGGTTGTCCACGGTCTATGGCATCGTCAAGCAGCATCGTGGCTGGATCGAAGTGAATAGTATGCCGGGGCGTGGCAGCACTTTCCGGGTCTTTCTGCCTGGCTCGGCGCAAATGAAACCAAGTGAGGACGAAAGCACTGCCACCACTTCTCTGGCGCACGGAACCGAGACGATCCTTTTGGTTGAGGATGAAACCGCAGTTCGCACAATCGCGGCAAAGTGGTTGCGACGTTGTGGCTATCAAGTCTTGGAAGCTGGCAACGGCTGGCAAGCTGAAGCGATTTGGGAGAAACACGCACCGGACATTGACCTACTGTTCTCGGATGTCACCATGCCGGGCGGCATGAGCGGAATGCAACTGGCCGAGCGGTTGCGCTCAAGGAGACGGGAGTTGAAAATCATTCTCTGGAGCGGCTATTCCACAGATTTGGAACAGCAACGCGAATCGGCTTCCCAATCGGGCGTCATTTTTTTGTCCAAACCTTGCCCGCCAGAAGAAATGGCGCAAGCGATCAGGAAGTGTCTCGGCGAATCTGCAACAGACCAGACGAGTTCGACTAGCAACAAACTATGAAAACGATTTTGGCATAAGCCGCTCATTCTGATCCTCTCTGCGTCTTTCAATCGAAGGACCAAACCCGCGCTTTAGACGACAAGATCCCGTCTGTCTATGACCTACTCTCCGATCGGAGTGAAGCCCCGATGCGCAAAGCAGGGCTTGAGTTGTTGAAGGCAAACGGCGGGGAATGCATTTTGGAAATCGGCATCGGCACGGGCCACAGCCTCGTTGCCCTGGCAAAAGCCGTCGGCCCGAAAGGCGAGCTGTTCGGCCTCGATTTGTCGGACAAAATGTTGAAGCTCGCGAAAGCAAAGCTCGCCCAAGTTAGTCTGCTCGAACGCACCCGGCTGCGTTGCGGCGCCGCCGCCCAACTCCCTTACGCCGACGGCAGCATGGACGGGGTGTTTATGAGCTTCACGCTGGAACTGTTCGACACGCCGGAAATTCCGAAAGTGCTGCGCGAGTGCAAACGCGTCTTGCGACCCGGAGGACGCATCGTGGTTGTAGGCATGTCGATGGACGCCAAGCACGACCCGCTCAGAGGCGTGTTCGAGTGGACGCACAAACATTTCCCGAATTTTCTGGATTGCCGGCCCATCTACGTGCGCGAGGCATTGGAGAAAGCGGGATTCAAGATCGAGCGGGCCGCGAAGAAGCACATGTGGATTCCAGTGGAGATTGTTTTGGCTATGAGAGCATGAGTTCGGATGAACGCACTCGCGAGATCGGCGAGGTAAGCGTTTCGCTCAGGCCCGTGCCGGGAGTGCGCCAATGGCCGCGCCCCCAACTGATGGGATAGATTATGAGCATGAAGACCGAAGCCATGCCGACAAATGCCGAATTCAAATTCGATTGCCCGACCTGCGGCCAGCATATTCTGGTCGCCCCGGAATGGAGCGGAATGCGCATCAATTGTCCGTCCTGCGAGAGCAGAATTGCCATTCCCGCACCACCCGGCGACGCACCGATCAAACCCCCGGCAAGTCCCTCGAACGCCACGCGGCCCACCATCCGGATCGAACTACCTGTGAAATCAGGCGAAGGCATCGCCGGAACGAACGGACATTCCGCTACAACCAAGCCGGATTCTGCCGTCGTGCCAACCGAGGAACGGGTTGACCGATTGCAAGCGATTCGTGGCATCGAACCCTGGTCGGAATTGGTCCGCAAACTGGAGAAAGGAACTCCGGTCGCCTCCACCGAATTGGCGACAGCACTGTTCCATGAATTAGTGGACGTGCGCCGGCGATTGGATGAGTTGGAAAGCCGGGCGAACCTGAAATCAACTGCGAATAACGGTGATTCTTCCGCAGGACCGATCCGGGATTCCGTTTTGGAAGGAGTCAAGTGATGTGGAACATCAAAGTGCTTGCAGCGTTGCCGGGCCTCTTATTGCTGGCCAATGGCGCCCCGGCGCAATCCGGGCGCAACACCCACCCGCCACGGTATGCTCATCAAGGCGCAGTCTTATCAGTGGCATTTTCCCATGGTGGAGAGCTCCTGGCCTCCGCGAGCAATGATCGAACCGTAAAGTTGTGGCGCATCGCCGATGGCTCGCTGGAGCGTGAGTTGCCACGATTCAAAGACCGCGTTACGGCGGTGGCGTTTTCGCCAACCGACAATGTGTTGGCAACGGTCTGTCTCGATGGAACGATCAAGCTGTGGCGAGCAGCCGATGGCACGGTCCTCAAAGCGTTCCCGGTGCACGGACAGAATCTCCTGGCGCTCACATTTTCACCTGACGGCCATCTCATCGCGACTGGCGGCGGAAACAACCGGGTGGACGTCTGGCGTACTGACGGATCGCTGCTCAGTTCCCTTGGCGGTCACAAAACGGACGTGGTTTCACTCGCATTCTCGCCGGACGGAGGATTTCTGGCATCGGGAGATTACTCGGGATTCATCAAGGTCTGGTCCTTGGAACGATTTCGAGAAGTCCGGTCCGTGCGGGGCCATAGACGTTCGGTGACTTCGCTCAAATATTCACCAGATGGGGAAATGCTTACCTCCGTCAGCTACGACGACACCTTGAAGTTCTGGCGCGCCCCGTACCTCTCGCTGCACCGCAGCCTCGCTGGCCAATCCAAAATGCTGTATGCGGTGGATTGGTCGCCGGACGGCAAAACCGTTGCCACGGGAGGCTGGGATAACAAAATCAAACTCTGGAGCGTCGAAACCGGGCAATGGCAGGAGGTGTCGGGACATAAGAACTTGGTGCTGACGGTCGCCTTCTCCCCCGATGGGAAGTCCTTGGCTTCCGGTAGCACGGATCGCACGGCCCGGTTGTGGCAAGTCCCCTCGGGCTTGGAGATCCGGCGTTTCGTCGCAGACAATGCGAGTCAAGGACTCTAGCGCGGGAAAAATGAGATAGGTTGTCTGTGGCAACGGCCGCGGAAAACCAAGAGGCGAATCATGAACGATGATATGGAATCCAAAGAACCTCGGGTAACAAACTCACCGTCACCGGGCGCAAAGGCAAGAAGACTTACCGCGTGGCTGCCCGTGTTGGTTCTGTGCGCGACTTTCCTCGTGGGCTTTGTCCCGATGTGGCTCAAGTCAAGCCGCCTGAATGCGGAGTTGTTTCGGGCCGAACGACAGGCGCGGGTTCAACAGATCCAGATCACCTTTGCCGACGCGACGCTCGATGCCCGGCGTGGTGACTACGAACCAGCGCGTCAGCGCATGGCCAGCTTCTTCAGCCTCGTCAACGCGGAGTTGGATCGCGGCCTCGGCTCGGCGTTGCCGTCGAGTGCGCCCGAGGGTTTGAAGCCGTTGCTGGCCCAGCGCGACGACCTGATCACTTTGCTGGCGCGCGGCGACCCGGCTTCCGCCGAGCGATTAGCCACAGCGTATGCGAACTTCCGCAAGACGATTGGCAAGTAGCGTGGTGACTTTCCGAAGGAGAATCCTACACTTCTGGTACCGTGCCAGAGCCCAATCTAACGTCATCGGAAGCATTTCAGCCGCGCCGACGGAACGTGGACTTGCGTCTCGTGCCGATGGGTTTTGCCGCGATCATTCTCGCGGGCACAGTGCTCCTGATGCTTCCCTGGGCGCACAACTCGGGCCATTCCCTTGGCTGGCTAGATTCCTTGTTCCTTGCCACGTCCGCAACGTGCGTCACTGGATTGACCACGGTGAACGTGGCCGAGACCTTCAACGGCTTCGGGCAGGCCGTGATTCTGGTGCTCATCCAGGCGGGCGGCCTTGGAATTTTCACTGCGAGCCTTTCGCTGGTGCTGTTGAGCGGGAACCGGCTCTCGCTCTCCGACGAGCAAACCATCCACGCCACCGTGGGCCGGTTAAAACAGGCGCGGCCGCTCGATGTCTTCATTTACGCTTGTGTGTTTGTCGTGATTCTCGAAGTGGCAGGAGCCGTGGCTCTCTTTTTTCTGATGCAAGAAGCGAATCCTCTCGCCGACACCTGGCAAACGCTGTGGGAAGCGGCCTTCCACGCAGTCAGCGCGTTCTGCAATGCCGGCATTTCCATTTACCCGGACAACCTGGCTCACTGGCGCGAGCACCCCGCGATTCTCGCGGTGGTTTCCATTCTTGTCATCCTGGGTGGCATCGGGCTGATGACGTTGATCAATTTGCGCTTTTACTATTTCTGGCGGCGCGACCCACGACGACGAGGACGGCTGACCATGCAAACCCGGCTCTCGGTGCTTTCCGCAGTGGCATTGTTGCTGGGAGGCGGCATTATGGCGTGGGCGTTTGAGTTTCATCACACGCTCAAGGACGCAACACTGGGCGAGCAATTGTCCTGGTCATTCTTCCATTCCACCATGACACGCACCGCCGGGTTTAATGTGGTGGACGTGGGGCAAATGAATCCGCCCACGCTGCTTTGCACGCTGGGTTTGATGTTCATCGGCGGCGCACCCGGTTCCATGGCGGGCGGCATCAAGACGGTGACGTTCGTGGTGTTGTTGCTCACAGCCTGGGCCGCATTTCGGCGGCGCGACGAGATTCAATTCTGGAATCGCCGTCTGCCGCCCAAGGTTTCATTCGTCGCGACGATGATCGCGCTGTTCGGCGTCGCGTGTGTTGTGCTGGGCGTGGGGTTGCTCATGCTCTTTGAGGACGGAAGACCCGCGGCGCAAACGCACCAGCACTGGCTCGGGCTGGTGTTCGAGGCGGTGTCGGCGTTCGGCACAGTCGGATTGAGTACAGGCGTGACCCCGCTTTTGACCGGCGGCGGCAAAATCGTTATCATCGCGCTCATGTTCACGGGCCGCATCGCGCCCCTCGTGCTTGCGGTCTATCTCGCGCGACCGGCCAGCGCGTTGCTGGTCCGGCACCCACGCGAGGAATTGGCGCTCGGTTAGAAAACTAAAATCATTATGGCGCAACGCATCTTTGTTATTGGGGCAGGCCGGTTCGGCGTGCATCTGGCCTCGCGGCTGTCCGAATTCGGCAGTGAAATCGT
The DNA here is from genome assembly GCA_964456685.1 of uncultured Bifidobacteriaceae bacterium. Taxonomy (GTDB): domain Bacteria; phylum Verrucomicrobiota; class Verrucomicrobiia; order Limisphaerales; family JADLHS01; genus CAYWCK01. Next base: position 7,347 of record CAYWCK010000163.1, read on the forward strand.
GCTGGCCGACAAGGACGCCGACCGTGTCGAGGACTTGGTGCAGGACGGCTTTCACGCGGTCGAGATGGACGCGGAAGATGAGGACGCGCTGAAAGAAGCCGGAGTTCAGGACGCGGATGCGGTTGTCGTAAGCATCGGCGAGAACATGCAGGGTAGCATCCTCACCACGCTACTGCTCAAGGAACTCAAGGTGAAGAAGCTCATCTGCCGTGCGCTCGATGCCAAGCACGCCACCGTCCTCGAAAAACTGGGCGCGGACCTCGTTGTGTTGCCTTCGCGCGACATGGCCTACCGGTTGGCGGAGCGCTTGCGCGACAACGCCGGCAGCGACCGGCAGGAGTTGTGCGGGAATTATCAACTCGCGCAAATCCGGCTCGGCCCGCCGTTGCAAGGCAAGATGCTGGCGGAATCCGCGCTGCGCGAACGCTACGGCGTGAATGTGGTGCTGCTGACACGCCCCGGCCCAAGCCAGAAACTAGAAGCCCTTGAACCCCGGCCCGACCTTACGATGGCGCTGCACGACGTGCTGTTCGTGTCCGGCCTGCGCGAGAAGATCAACAAGTTCGAGAACGAGTGTGGCCTGACCGAGTGAAGTGAGTTGCCCCCAGGACACTGACTGACCCGTTCGCAATGCCGGCTCGGCTGTCGCGCGCGGTGGTTCTTGTTGCCACGTTTTGATTCCATCAACTAAGCGTTCCGCTTAGACGCGGGTCGGGAGTCGGCCAATGGTCATCTTTCCGACAATCCGCCAAATTGCTGGGTGTGAACACCTCTCAATGCGGCAATGACTACGGCCAGGCGGCGACGGCAGCCGGTTACTCAACCCAGACCATGTACGACAGGCGTTACGCGACAAATGATCCGGCAACACGCCTGCAGCTTGTTTCACGGCGTATTCCCCGAGAAGCCACTGACCGAGCGGCAGTGGCGCTTGGCGGAGGAGGAGCTGATGCGCAAGATCAAGCGAGACGGGCTGTAAACCTCTCCTTGCTTCGCTGCCCGCACCTCAACCCGCCGACGCGACCTCGGTACGCCCCTTGGCAGCAGTGGCCCGGACGCCAGATCCTTCTGATTGAATTTGCCGACGAGAGGGCTTGGTCAGTCCCAGTCGCGACGGCTAAATCAGATTGATCCGCCCCGCAAGCGGCGATCCCGCGCATCAAGTGAGCTCCCCGATGAATGCGAAACCTAACTCGCCCGAGGGCCAAACCATGAATGCCCGCCGCCGCAACTTCTGGATCACGGCCCTGCTCGGATTGTTGCTCCTGCTGACCACTTGTTGCAACCGGCGCAACGAGGGAGATGCCATGATTTCTGGCGGCGCTGCAACGATCACAGTTTGGGCGCATCACGGCAAACCGGAGGAATGGAAGACCGTTCAAGTGCAAGTGAAGCGGTTCAACGAGAGCCAGACCAATGTGGCCGCGAAGCTCGTCGAAATCGCTGAGGCGAATTACGACACGCAGGTGCAATCGGCCGCTGCCAGCGGCCAGTTGCCGGACGTGCTGGAGTTCGACGGGCCGATGCTCGCGAACTATGCGTGGAAGGGCTATCTCCAGCCGCTAGAAGGTTTGTCCGCCGAAGTTCGCGCGGACTTTCTTCCGTCCATCGTGCAGCAAGGAACGTATGCGGGGAAACTATACGCGCTCGGCACTTTCGATTCGGGGCTGGGTTTGTTCGCAAACCTCCGCCTGCTCGAACAGGTCAAGGCGCGCATTCCGACGAACATTGCCGGTGCGTGGACGGTACATGAATTCAATGAACTGCTGGCGAAACTCGCCGAGCAGGAAAAGCGGTCGGGCGGCGATGGTCAGGTGCTCGACTTGAAACGCGACTATCGCGGCGAGTGGTGGACTTACGGTTTCTATTCCTGCCTCGTCAGCGCGGGTGCGGATTTGATTGATCGCACGAAATACAAATCCGCCAAGGGCATCTTGAACTCACCGCAAGCGGTTGAAACGCTCTCCCAAGTGCAACGTTGGTTCAAGGCTGGCTATGTTGATCCCAACACCGACGGCCGCGCGTTCGTGGACGGCAAGACGGCGATTTCCTGGGTTGGCCATTGGGAATATCCGAGGTATCGGCAGGCGATTGGCGACTTGCTGGTGTTGCTGCCGCTGCCGGACTTTGGGAAAGGCTCGCGCACGGGGATGGGTTCGTGGGCGTGGGGCGTAACTCGTGAATGTCGTCATCCGGAAGCCGCGTTGCGTTTCCTCGAATTCCTCATGCAACCAAGGGAGATCGAAGCCATTGTCATGGCGAACGGCGCTGTGCCCGCCCGCCGTTCAGTGATTGAGCGCTCTGAACTCTATCGCACCGGCGGCCCGCTGCATCTCTACGCCGAGCAACTCAGTCAATCCGCCGTGCCCCGGCCGGTGACGCCCGCGTATCCCGTCATCACGTCCGCGTTTCAGGAAGTCATGGCAAAGGTGATCGAAGGCGGCGATGTAAAAGGCGCGCTGGACGGCGCGGCGAAAACGATTGACCAGGACATCAGCGACAATGGCGGCTACGCGATCAAGTAAAGCCAGCGCGAGCCGTCACCGCGAAACATTTGCCGCGTGGGGAATGGCGAGTCCGGCGCTTGCCGGGCTGCTTTTGTTTCTCTTGTTGCCATTTGTTCTGGCTGTTGGATTGAGCTTCACGAATTATCGGTTCAACTCGCCGCTACCCACACGGTGGATCGGATGGGAGAACTACGCGCGAATGTTCGCCGACACCGGTTTTCAGCGCGCGTTGCTAAACAACCTCTATTTCGCCGCCGTGGTTGTGCCGCTGCAAACGGCGCTCGCCTTGGGATTGGCGTTGCTCGTCAACCGTCCGCTCAAACGCATGGTGTTTTTCCGCACCGTGTTTTTCATGCCGGTGATTTATCCGATGGTGCTAGTCTCGGTCGTGTGGGCGCTCCTGCTGGCGCCCGGTCAGACAGGGATAGTGAATCAATTCCTTCACACGATTTCATTCGGCACGTGGAATCCGGCCATGGATTTTCTACGGCATCCGCTGCTGGCCATGCCAGCGATCATGCTCATGTCCATCTGGCAAGGCGTGGGCTATCAAATGGTCATTTTGCTCGCGGGTTTGCAGGCGATTCCGCAGGAACTTTACGAAGCGGCGGCGATTGATCGCGCGGGGCGCTGGCATCAGTTCTG
>CAYWCK010000164.1:0-10482 GCA_964456685.1 uncultured Bifidobacteriaceae bacterium
CATCGGCGAGGTGAACGGCCGGCTGAACGCGATCGTCCGGCTCGACCCGCACGCCCTCGATCGCGCGCGCGAGGTCGATGAGGCGCTCGCACGCGGCGACGACCTCGGGCCACTGGCCGGAGTGCCGGTGACCGTGAAGGACTGGATCGAGGTGGCCGGGCATTTGCACAACGCCGGACTGCTGCATCGCCACGGCGGTGAAGGCTGGCAAAGGCTGGTGGTTGAAAAACCCTTCGGCCATGATCTGACCTCCGCGCATGCGCTGAACAACGAACTCACCCGCTTCGCCAACGAGCAGCAGGTTTTTCGCATCGATCATTATTTGGGCAAGGAAACGGTGCAGAACATCCTGATGTTCCGCTTTTCGAATTCCATTTACGAACGGCTCTGGAATCGCGAATCAGTGGATCACGTCCAAATCACCGTCAGCGAAAAGCACAGCGTCGGCGGACGCGGCGGTTATTACGAAGAGGCAGGCGCGCTGCGCGACATGCTGCAGAATCACATTTTGCAGGTGCTGTCGCTGGTGGCGATGGAGCCGCCCGTGTCGCTGGAAGCGGAAGCCATCCGTGACGAAAAGGTGAAACTGCTGAAATCCATCCGCCCCTTGAAGCCCGAGGACGTCGCGCGGCAGGTGGTGCGGGGCCAGTATTTCGCGGGCGTGGTGAATGGTCAGCCGCAGCCAGGTTATCGTCAGGAACCGAAGGTCAAACCGGACTCGAACGTCGAAACCTACGTCGCGGCCAAATTCTTCATTGATAACTGGCGCTGGTCAGGCGTGCCGATCTATGTGCGCACCGGCAAGTGTCTGCCGCTGGGCGCGAGCGAAGTCCGCATTCAATTTCGGCCCACACCGAACGTGCTCTTTGCCGCGGCCTGTGCGGGCAAATTGGATCCTAACGCCCTGACTTTGCGTCTCCAGCCGAATGAAGGCATCTCGATTCGCTTCAACGGCAAGGTGCCCGGCATGAGCCTGGGCGTTCGTCCGGTGCGAATGCACTTCAGTTACGATTCCGAATTCGGCGCCTACACACCGGAAGCGTACGAGCGGCTGCTGCTCGAAGCCGTGGCCGGCGACGCCACGTTGTTCATCCGCCGCGATGAGGTGGAAACGGCGTGGCAGATTGTGGATGCCATCCGCGCCGGCTGGGATACCAAGCCGCTCACGAATCGCGAATTCTACGCCGCCGGCACATGGGGACCGATCGCCGCCGAGGAATTGCTGGCGCAAAGCGGTCATGTGTGGCGCGACCCGCAGCCGATCAAATAAAATTCCCGGGAAACGGCAACCATGGCCGACTACAAAGCCACCATTCACTGGCAGTGCACGAGTTCAAGGGCGGAGTTTCTCAAGGGCCGCTACTCGCGCGAACACACCTGGACTTTCGACGGCGGCGTGACCGTGCCAGCCTCGCCCGCGCCTTCAAGCGTGCCCGCACCGTGGTCCAATCCGGCGAATGTGGATCCGGAGGAGGCCTTCGTCGCGGCGGTCTCGAGTTGTCACATGCTGACTTTTTTATTCCTGGCCGGCAAAGCTGGCTTTCAAGTTGATCGGTACGAGGATGAAGCCAGCGGCGTGATGACCGAGAACGAACGCGGCGTGCCGTGGGTCAGCCGCATCGTATTGCGCCCTAAGATCGAATATGGCGGCGATCACTTGCCAACGGCGGCGGAAGTGGACCGATTGCACCACCTCTCGCACGAGCAGTGTTACATCGCGAACTCCATCAAGACCGAGGTCGTGGTGGAAAGCGACCCAGACAGACCACGCCTTTGAACAACCTGAGCATCCAACAATTCGCCACCGACCGCGAACTCGCAGCCGCAGCCGCAACGGCGTGGCTGGCAGAAATCGCGTCGGTAAAAGGTCCCCTTCCCCACTTGGTGGCGCTCTCCGGCGGTCGAATCACGCTGAAATTTTTCGATGCCATCGTCGCCGCAACTGCGACACGCGGAAGTTCACTCGGCAGCGTGGAGTTCTTTTGGGCCGACGAACGGTGTGTTCCACCAACGCATAGCGAGAGCAGCTTTGGCGCGGCAGAAAAGGCATTCTTTCGACCGCTTGCCATTGCCCCGGAGCGCATCCACCACATTCGCGGCGAGGAGTCACCGGAATTCGCCGCCCAACAGGCGGAGGCGGAACTTTGCCGCTTGGCGCCACTCAACAGCGACGGCCAACCCGTCCTCGACTTGGTTTTTTTGGGCATGGGTGAGGACGGTCATGTCGCCTCGCTTTTCCCCGGTGAACCAGCCGCTTTAATGGCCGACCCCTCGGTTTATCGGGTCGTGCGGAATTCGCCGAAACCCCCGCCGGTGCGAGTGACCCTGGGTTACCCTGCCCTCGCTGCGGCTCGAAAAATCTGGATACTGGCGTCCGGAGCGGGAAAAGAATCCGCGCTGCGCGATTCATTGGCCAGCAACGGCCGCACGCCGCTCGCTCGGGTATTGCGCCACCATCCATCCTGCCGAGTTTTCACAGACATCCGGCTCTGAATCCGCACTCGATTCGACATTGTCTCGCATCGACGACATTTTACTCACCCGCCAGAAAAACCGCGCCCGCGCGAAACTTTTGGCGGTGCTGCGGGGTTAGAAGGAAAAGATTGAAGCGGCGAAAATATTTTTTGAACAAACCGTGGAGCTGAAGTATCTGATGAAGTGGAGAAACGAATTTCGCTGTTCGTTTAGGGTTGGCATAGAGGTTTTGCTCGCAGTGCGGTACGAACAGCGCCCTCCAAGTTGACCGTACTGCCCTTCTGAGCGCCCGGGGTGAGGGCGTATAAACCTCGTCACCAAGGAGGGCCGGAGAGATCCGGCCCTCCGACTTTTTTGACCTGAATTCGACGTTGCCTGCGCCCACCCGCCTGCCTAACCTCCAAACGATGAAACACCAGCTCGATTTCGAGAAACCGATCATCGAACTGCAAAATAAATTGGAAGATCTCCGGAGACATCCGGAGGCGCATTCTTTGGGAGTCAGCTTCGAAGAGGAGATCAAGCTCATCGAAGCCAAGATTGCGGAAACCCGCCGGCAAATCTTTTCCAACCTCACGCCCTGGCAACGGGTGCAGTTGGCGCGGCATCCCAAACGGCCGTACACGCTGGATTATCTTCGGAACGCCTTCACCGATTTTCAGGAATTACACGGCGACCGACTGTACTCCGAGGATCGCGCCATCGTTGGCGGCTTTGCCCGCCTGGGCGGCCATAAAGTCATGGTGCTGGGTACGCAAAAGGGCCGCGACACCAAGGAAAACATTCTGCGCAATTTTGGTTCGGCGCATCCGGAGGGTTACCGGAAGGCCATGCGCTTGATGCATATCGCCGACAAGTTCGGCCTGCCGGTCGTGACTTTGATCGACACTGCCGGCGCTTATCCCGGGATTGGCGCGGAGGAACGCCACATTGCCGAGGCCATCGCCGTGAATTTGCGGGAGATGACCTTGCTGGAAGTGCCGGTGATTGCCTGTGTCATCGGCGAAGGTGGTTCGGGCGGCGCGCTGGGGATCGGCGTGGCGGATCGCGTTTTGATTTTGGAAAACGCCTATTACTCCGTCATCAGCCCGGAAGGTTGCGCGGCGATTCTGTGGAAGGAACGCTCCGCCGCCGCCAAGGCCGCGGCCGCGCTCAAGATTACCGCCAAGGACTTGCTCGAGCTCAAGCTGGTGGACGAAGTCGTCCCCGAACCACTGGGCGGCGCGCACAACAACCCGACGGCCACCGCGAAATCGCTGCAGGAATACTTGCTCAAACATCTGACGGAACTCCTGGCCTTGCCCGTCGCGGAACGCCTGAAGCGTCGCTACGAAAAATTTCGCGCTCACGGTCATTTCGTGGAAAAACCGCCGACCCCGGCGGAGAAGGAAGCCGCGAAGAAGGCCGGCAAGCGCGCCCCCACCAAGGCGCTTGCCCCAGCCTCAGCAGCCTGAGCGGGCCAAAGCCACTCTGCCGCAAACCTGTCGCCACCGTGCTCTATCCATTTACCTTTCAACCCCGCTTCAAGGAGCGGGTCTGGGGCGGACGGAATCTCGAACGACTTTTCGCCAAGCCGCTGCCGGCCGGGAAACCGATAGGCGAATCCTGGGAGATCACTGATCGCCCCGACGACGTCAGCGTGATTGCCAACGGCCCGCTGGCCGGTCGCGACCTGCGATGGCTGATGGAACAGCACGGGACGGCAATGCTCGGCGCCGCCCGCCCGTTGAACGGCCGATTCCCCCTGCTCATCAAACTCCTCGACGCCCAGGAAAAACTTTCGCTGCAGGTCCATCCTCCAGCTCACCGCGCCGCCGAATTGAAGGGTGAACCCAAGACGGAGATGTGGTTCATCGCCGCTGCGGAACCCGGAGCGGAACTTTATGTCGGCCTGCGACCGGGCGTTACGCGGGCGGAATTCGAGCAAAGGATCCGCGACGGCACGGTGGCGGATTGTTTTCACCGAATCTCCGTCAAAGCCGGCGACACGATGTTTCTCCCCAGCGGCCGGGTGCACGCCATCGGCGCCGGCCTCGTGATCTTTGAGATTCAGCAAAACTCGGACACAACTTACCGCGTGTTCGATTGGAATCGCGTCGGGCTTGATGGCCAACCGCGCGAGCTCCACATAGCGCAATCGCTGGCCAGCATTGACTTCGCAGATCTGGCCCCGGGTTTGGTGGCCACTCCGTTCACCGACCATAACGGCATCCGAACGCGCCTCTTGGTGTCGGATCCGCTTTTCACGGTGCATGAAATCGTGATGAGCAAAGGCGCAATCCGACCGATGCCAGCGGGGCAGATGCAAATCATCGCCTGCTACCGGGGACAACTGGCCATCCAGTCTGAGCACGAACCCGTTTTGCTGTCCGCCGGACAATTCTGTCTGGCCCCAGCCGCCCTCAACGGTTTCGAGGTGGTGGCCCACGCCGACTGTGCGTGGCTGCAAACCTTCGCCGGTTGAAGCGGGGCTCAGGGAACTGATTGCCCCTTGAGTTTCAAGGCCGCGTGCTTCATTGTGCCAGCGGCCATGAACGAAAAGAAATCACCGCTGAAACAGTTTTTTCAGCGCTGGCTGATCAACACGCTCGCCGTGTTGATCACGGTGGTCTTGTTGCGCGGCCACATCCGTTACTCCGAAACGGTGGATCTCTTTGTCGCTTCCCTGTTACTCGGGATTCTCAACGCGTTCATCCGCCCGATCATGATGCTCATGGCGTTGCCGTTGCTGATCTTCACCCTGGGACTGTTCACGCTGGTGATCAACGCCTCCCTGCTCTACTTCGTTCACTGGCTCATGGGACCGCGTTTTGTGGTGGACAGCTTTGGGTGGGCGCTCTTGGGCGCCGTCATCATCAGCATCGTCTCGGTCATTCTGAACATCCTCACCGGCACCGGTCGCGCGCAATTCACCATCCGCCGTGGCCGCCCGCCGCAGCCGCCCCGCGACGGCGGCAATGGTCCGGTGATCGATGTTTGACCGGGCGGCTCTCCGTTCCGTCAGCTCCCTCGATCAAGCGCCGCCGCTGTGCCTACACCTCGACGTTCAACCCGACGGACGTGTGCGGAAAAAAATCCGTTGCGCACTTTGACCCGGCCGGAAATAGTCCGGCGTGACCTCGCCGTCATCCGCGGATTCCGGACGCCTGCTCTCGCTCGATGCCCTGCGTGGCTTCGACATGTTCTGGATCGTGGGCGGCGATTACCTCTTCCGCTCGCTACCCAACATTCACAACAACGCGCTGACGCGGATGCTCGCGGCGCAAATGGAACATTGCGACTGGGCCGGCTTTCATTTTTACGACCTCATCTTTCCGCTCTTCGTCTTCATCGTGGGCGTAGCCATTCCCCTTTCCCTGCCGCGCCTGCTGGAAAACTCCGGGCGCATGGCCGCCAGCAAACGAATCTGCCTGCGCTCTCTGCTCCTGTTTTTGTTGGGTGTGTTCTACATGGGCGGCGTGGCCAACGGTTTCAAAAACATCTACTTCGCCGGCGTGTTGCACCGGATTGCCGTGGCCTATTTCTTCACGGCGCTGTTGTTCTGTTTCTGCCGGCCGCGTGCCTTGATGACGCTCTGCGCCGCGCTGTTGATCGGTTATTGGGCCCTGATGACCTGCGTGCAAGTCCCCGGCCTTGGCCCACCCGACCTCAGTGCGCCCGGCCGGAATCTGGCGCATCACCTGGATCAACTCTATCTGCCCGGCCAGAAATTCGAAGGCACGCTCCTCAGCACCATGGCGGCGGTCGCCAACTGTCTGCTCGGAGTTTTTGCGGGGCAGTTTCTAAAACGGGCGGATCTGCCCCCACTCAGAAAGTATTACGGTTTGATGGCCGGCGGCGTCATCTGCGTCGCGCTGGGGCTGGAATGGGCGGATTACTTCCCCGTCATCAAACTGCTTTGGACCTCCTCCTATGTCCTGATCGCCTGCGGTCTCGGCGCCATCTTGCTGGCAACGTTTTATTACCTGATCGAAATTCGTGGCTGGCGCCGCTGGGCGCAGCCATTCGTCTGGATCGGGATGAACGCCATCACGATTTATCTCGTGACCGGCTTGGTGAACTTTCACCGGCTCGCCGGCCGCTTGGTTGGCGGCGATGTCGCGCGGTGCCTGGGAAGTTACGCTGATTTCGTCCGCACACTGGTCGCCATTGCGCTGGCGTTGTGGCTGGTGCGGTTTCTCCACCAGCGTCGAATATTTTTGCGGCTTTGACCTTGCGAGCCAACCACCGTTGAACTAGACCGATGCGCAACCAATCCAAACCATGACCCCGGCCACCGCAGCTGCTCCCGCACCCTCTCCGCAACGCCTCATGTCCCTCGATGCCCTGCGTGGCTTCGACATGTTCTGGATCATTGGCGCCGACTCGCTTGTCGCCGCCCTGAACAAGATGAGTCGCAGCGGCCCGACGGAGTTTCTCGCCAACCAGCTCGAACACGCGGCCTGGGAAGGATTCCGGTTTTACGACCTCATTTTCCCGTTGTTCATATTCATGATGGGCGCGTCGGTCGTTTTCTCCCTCACCAAGATCCTCGCCACGGAGGGCCGCGCGGCGGCCATCCAGCGGGTCCTCCGGCGCGGTGTGCTGCTCTTTTTGGTCGGCATTATTTATTCCGGTGGCTTCACCAGCCCGTGGCCGGATATGCGTTTGATGGGGGTCCTGAACCGCATCGCGCTGGCGTATATGTTCGGCGGATTGCTCTTCTGCCTGTTCAAACCGCGCATGCTGATCGGCATCTGCGCCGGGCTGCTGCTCGGTTATTGGGCGATCATGGCGCTGGTACCGATCCGTGACATCCAGCTGACCCGCGAAAAAATCGCTGAGCTGGCAGCCCAAGCCGGGGACGAAAAAACCGCGGCTTACTTCAAGAACCCGGAGTCGCCCAACCCCTCCACCGTCAAAGACAGTCCCGCGTGGGCGGCAACCGAGAAACTTTTTTACGACACCACCAACTACGTGACCGGCAAATTCGGCAAAGGCTACAACGTCAGCGACCATTGCGACTTCCAACACCTGCCGGGCAAGAAGTGGGACACCTTTTTCGATCCCGAAGGTTTCGTCAGCACCATCCCGGCGGTGGCGACGTGCCTGTTGGGTATCTTCACCGGCTTGTGGCTGCGCACCGCCACGCCAGACCTGCGGAAGGTCGGCCTCCTCATCGGCGCGGGCGCGGCGGCGGTGATCGTGGGCTGGATGTGGAACTTCCAATTCCCCGTCATCAAAAAAATCTGGACCTCCTCCTACGTGCTCGTCGCCGGTGGCTACAGCGCCATGCTCATGGGTGTGTTTTACCTCATCGTGGACGTCTGGAAGAAGCAATGGTGGTGTCAGCCTTTTGTCTGGATTGGGATGAACTCCATCACCATTTACCTCGCCAAGAATTTTCTCGGCGGCTACACGAAACTCTCCGCCCGGCTTGTGGGTGGCGACGTGAAAACCTTCCTCGACGACCACGTCACCAAGGGATTCGGCGATCTCGTCGTGGCCGTGGTCGGCCTGCTGATTGCGATCTGGCTCGTTCGCTTCCTCTACCAGCGGAAGATCTTTCTGCGGCTGTGAGCGGGAGCGGCGGGAACGTCACCCTTTGGCGGCCCGCGCGCACTGCTTGTGCCGGAAACAATCCGTCGTGTGGTCATTCACCATGCCGACGGCTTGCATGAAAGCGTAACAAATCGTCGAGCCGACGAACTTGAATCCGCGCTTTAGCAAATCCTTGCTCATCGCATCAGAGATGGCAGTACGCGGCACAATTTGCTGGAGCGATTCGAGGTTGGTTTGGATCGGCTTCCCACCCACAAATTGCCAGATGTATTTATCGAAGCTGCCGAACTCCGGCTGCACCGCGAGAAATGCTTTGGCGTTCTGGATGGTGGCGGCCACTTTCAGGCGATTGCGCACGATGCCCTCGTCCGCGAGCAACGCTTTCACTTTGCGGGCGTCGTAACGGGAGATTTTCTTCGCATCGAACTGATCGAAAGCCCGCCGATAGTTGCCACGCTTCTTGAGGATGGTGGACCAACTCAGCCCCGCCTGCGCGCCTTCGAGGATCAACATCTCGAACAACAAACGATCATCGTGCACCGGCACGCCCCACTCGGTGTCGTGGTAGGCGATGTCCAGTTCAGATTTGGGCCAGGCGCAACGGTTCATCAGTCCTCCGGCAACGGTTTACCCTTCGTCTCCGGCGCAAAGAACACGGTGATGATGCCGACGAGAAAGATCACGCACATGGTCATCGCCGAGTAGCGGTAAGGCAGCGGCTTCTCAAAGCTGCCGAACACGTCCTGCGTGAGCACATACGAAAAGAAGCTCCCCGCCGCAGCCGCGAAGCGGCCCAGATTGTAGCAGAACGAAGTGCCCGTGCTCCGCAACCGGCTCGGGAAAAGTTCCGGGAGATAAATCGCGAAGCCAGCGAACACACCCAATTGCGCCGCGCCCATCAGCGGCATCATCCAATAGGCGTCCTGCGGCGAACTCATCTTCCAGTACACAAACAACGTCACCAACATGGCCGCGGTGAAACCGCCAATGAACGCCGGCCGTCGTCCGACGGCGTTGGCGAAGCGGGTGAACACCCACATGCCAAACGCCGCGCCGAGCATGTTCAAGAGATACGCGTTGACCTTGGCTTTCTCGACGAGCGGTTTCACCTGCGCATCCAGCGCCTTGCGGGCCGCCGCCAGTTGCTCTTTGCTCGCGGCATCGCCGCCGGCTTGGACCGCCGCTTCAGCCGCTTTGACCGGTTCGGTCAAGGTGGCGGGCGCCAGGCTTTCGTAATGACTTTTGAAGACCGAGGTTTGCAAATCCACCGCGTATTCGCCAATCGCCCACAGTCCCACCACACCCGTCGAGGCGATCAACGCGCCCACAATGAGATTGCGTCGCCAGCGGCTGTCCCCGACCAGCAGCTGATACGGTTTGAGGATGCTGCCGGTGGGCAAATGACCGGCATCGCGCTGGCGAATCCATGGCTCGGTCTCGCGCAAATACCGGCCCGTAAGAATCACCATCGCCGCCGGCACAGCGCCGATCAGAAACATCCAGCGCCAACCCTGCCCCGGTTCGATCACCTTCGAGACTTCCAGCGAATCAATCCACATCTTGGTGAAGCCGGCCGCGACGTTGCCAATCGTGGACAGCACTTGCAAAAGACCGAGCGATTGCGCCCGCGCCGCGGAGGGCACCGTTTCCGCAATCAGCGCCACTGCCAGGCCGAAGACTCCGCCCACGCCCACTCCGGTCAGAAATCGGAAAACCGTGAAATCCACCTTGGTCTTGCTGAAGTAACTGAGGCCGGTGAACGCCGAGTAGGTCAGGATTGTTACCGTCAGCATCTTCGCGCGCCCGTAACGGTCGCCCAGCGCGCCGAAAATCATGCCGCCCACCCCCCAGCCGATGAGAAACCAGGCCGTGACCACCTTGCCGAAAGATTGCACTTCCAGCGCCGTGCCCGGCTGGTGCATGAGCGAGGCCAGCGCGGGAATACGCGCCAACGAGAAGAGCCGTTGGTCCAGGCAATCGAAAAACCACGCTGCCGATGCCACGAGCAACACGAACCAGTGATAGCGCGTCAGAAGTTTCCACCAAGGTTGGTTGTGCGTGGACGGATTGCTTGTGTTCATGGCAAAAAGTTTTCGTGGAAAACCGCGCTCTAACTACACGCCATGCTGGCGCCCGCCAAGCACTTATTTCCCGCCATCCGGAAAAACCCGCCGACGTTTGCGTTGCCAATGCGTCCGCACGCCGACTACCATGCAGGGGATGAAACCTCTGCTCGCGGTCTTGCTGCTGATCCTGGCCGGCGCCGGCTTCTCGGCCTTCGCCGCTGGGGCCGACGATCAATACATCGGCATCTACAGCTTGATTCAAGCGGGCGAAACTCTGGAAAAAACCGGCCAGTCGGCCAGCGCGCTGGCGAAATATCTGGAAGCGCAAACGGAATTGCAAAAATTTCAGAAGACCAATCCCGATTGGAATCCGAAGATCGTCAACTTCCGGCTGAATTAC
>CAYWCK010000165.1:0-10471 GCA_964456685.1 uncultured Bifidobacteriaceae bacterium
TATGGCTTGCGGTCGTAGGCGCGGTCGCGGAGCGACTTGTCCGGTGTGGTATCGAGGCGCGCAGCGACGCGAGCCGAGACGCGGACTGTTCCCGGCGATTTCAGATTTAGTTCGCTGCCGTTTTCCCCAAGCGCGGCGTCATTCACCTTGAAATCGAACAAGTGGCTGCGGCCATCGCTGACATAATTTTGCCCGCGACGGATGCCCTCGCACCATTCGTCGTAACCGAGCTTGCCCGCGAGTTTCACGTAACTGCGGCCCAGGCCCACGCGCTCGCCGTAGATGCAGGGGAAATCCGTCTCGCCGCTGATGCGCGTGCGGTAACCGACGTTGAGCGTGTGATACCAGATGTTCAACTCCCACGCGTACGGCGTATCCACGGTGGAAAGAAAATCCACGGCCGGCACGAGTTTGCCGTCCGGGCCTTCAACTTCATGCGTCACGGTGACGATGTATTCCATCGCGCCAATTCCGTCGAAGGGTGGGATTTGATAATTCGGCAGGTCGGCCGTGTCCACTTTGAGCCCCCAACCAGAATGCGCCGGCCCGCAGACGGCGCCCTGTTTCTTCGCCCACTTAAGTGTGTTCAGGCAGAGCGTAGGCCAGTGATCCTTGGACGTGCCGCCGGGATACATCTGGTCGCGCAGCCGCAACAGGCAGAGATGGCCGGATTGGTGCGAGCCGAAGCCGGAGACTTCGATGTCGTAGCGCAGCAGATACGGATACTGCGAGACTTTGTCGAGGTCGCCGCAGAAAAACTGTTTCTGAAAATCAAAGCACGGTCCCCACGTCAGGTTGCAACCAACCTTCAAATCTTCGCCGAGACAATGACGGATCATGTCCACCGCCAGCACGCCTTCGGTCGGCTTGGCGTAATGCGAGCAGCCCGCGGCATGGATGTGATGATCGCCTGACCAGTAGCCGAATTGGGTCGGATCAATCCAGCGTTTCACCGCAAAGTTGAGCGTCTTCGGCGCGCCGGCGACGGTGAAGGCCTGCGTTTGCACGAGCGATTCTGGTCCGCGCGAAAATTCCGCGGTGTAATTGCCGTCCGGCAGGTGCACATTCTCGCCATCCGCCCGATAGACCTGCGGGTGGAACGAAAAATCCGGCGCGAGCCGCTTGGCCTGGGCGGGATAGACGCGGCCGAGTTTGTCGCGAATAAAGAAAGTGCCGGTGGTGGGCAGGCCGTTCTCGTCGCGCACGCGCAGCGTCACGACCTGAGCCGGCGCGCAATCGAACAAAATATCCACGTCGCTGCGGAAGCCGAGGTCCTGCGTGCCCTGGCCGACGTCGAAGGTGAGCTTCGCTTCCCGCTTGCCGGGTTCACGGCTGTAGAGCTGGATGATTCGATACTCCAGTTTCAACCCGCCGAGTTTCGGCAGCAGGGGCTGTGAATCAAACATCGCGAGTCCGAGCCAGCGATTCATCACGTCCTCCGCCGGTGAGCCGGAGAGCGATTGCGCGTTGGGACTCGTCGCGCGCAACGCGGCAGTGACGCCCGCTTCGTTCACGACCTTGACGAGGAATTGCCGCCAGCCGTTCTCGACCAATTGCGCGGCGGCGGGGCCGCGGGCGACTTTCACGCGCGATTCAGGATTGATGTTGATGATCGCGAGGCAACACGGATCGAGCAGGCGTTGGATGGACTCGCTGGCGTTGGTGGCGTCCGCGCGGGCGAGCACTTCGTTGAGCGACGCCAGCGATTTCGCCTCCAGCGGCTGGCCGGTGTAATCCATGGTCTCAATCAGGCGACGGACTTGCGCGGCGAGCGGTTGAATTTCGACGCCAGTCACGATGGCGGAATTGGTTTGAGCTTCGAGCTGGGCAACGCCAGTCAGCAAAACGAAACCAAAACAGAAGATTCTCCGGCGAAGAAAATTGCAAATGTTGGCGCTATTCATATCCACGAACCATTGGGGTTACGCGGTCACTATCCACCTTTGCGCGCTGATGGAAAGCGCAAAAGCACGTGGCCCAAATGAAGATTGAGCGGCGCCTCGCGGTGCCGCTCAAACCCCACCGAAACTTTTCCGGAAATCAATTCCCGTAGTTGAACGGGTCGGAATATTTCTCGTCGGTGGCGAGATTCGGATCGGTCAGCGTTTTGAGGAACGCGACGAGTGCGGCTTTTTGGTCGGGAATTAAATTCAAGCGGCGCGGCTGGCCGGCATTGGGCGTGCCCGGCGGATTGCGGAGCGGCGGCGAGAGATTCGGATTGTCCACCACACCGTGGTCGTAGAACTCGACGACTTCTTCCAGCGTGGCGAACCGGCCATCGTGCATGTAGGGCGCGGTGAGTTCGAGGTTGCGGAGCGAGGGCACTTTGAATTTGCCGTTGTCGCCCGCGTTGCCCGTGATGCCGCCGACGCCCAGATCCACGTAGGGAAATTCGAGCCCGTTGTTGTTCAGCGCCGGGCCGGGCACAAAATTGTCCGTGCCGTGACATGCCGCGCAGCCGCCGGGGCCGTTAAAAATTTGCCGGCCTTGATTTTCCTGCGCGGTGAAGTTGGCGAAGTTATTTGACAGCCCCGTGTCGTATTTGGAGCGCACCGAGACGATGGAGCGGACGAATTGCGCGAGCGCGCGGCTGATGCGGTCGGAGGTGACGGCGGTTGAGCCGAACGTCCGGGCAAACAGATTTGTGTAATACGGTTCCGCGGCGAGACGAGCCGTGATCGCATCCAAAGTCATCCCCATCTCCACCGCGTTTTGAATCGGTTGGAGGACTTGATCTTCGAGTGTGTTCGCCCGCTCGTCCCAGAAGAAATGCCGGCGTTGATACCAGCGCGCCTGGCTGAGGCCCATGGAATTGCGTCCGGTCAGCCCGCCGTTAAATCCGACGCTGAATTTGCGCGGGTCGGAGAAACCATGCGCCTGTTGATGGCAGGAAGAGCAGGAGACCGTCTGGTTGGTCGAGAGCCGCTTGTCGTAAAACAACACGCGCCCGAGCGTTGCGCCGACGTCGGTCGTGAGATTGGTCAACGGCGTGTTGTCCTGCGCAAGGATCGGATTCACCGTGAAACTTAATGGCAGCACTGGTGCGGCGTAGTTGAAGGAAGCGGCGGGCAAATGCAGCGCACTGTCCACCGTGCTGAGCAAATCTTGACGCGTTGAATCGTAAGCCCCCCGAAAGAACAGGCCGGGCGACGATCCGTTTTTGGGAAAACTGCGGTTGAGCAAGCCGTTGTGAATTTTAAGCGCCGCGACTTCCGACCAATTTTGCATGTCGCTCGAACTTTGCAGCACCCAAACGTGATTGTAGGCATCGTTGATCGTCACGCTGGCGGCGTTGGTGCCGACGCCCGCTGAGATGGTGAGTGAGGAACTGGGCGGGGTGGAGACCGCCGCTTCAGAAGTCGCAACCGCCATGACCACCGCCACAGTTACGACACTACCCGGGTAGATGAGGTTCGCTTTCATGGGCGCACTATGCGCGCACCAACCTTAAGCGAACGTGAAGCCCACGCGCCGACCGGACGCCGCAAAATTTTTCTCGTTTCCCTTCACGGAAAGCAGCCAGAATCGTTTTCATGAAATCGAACCGATGGGTTGTCCGCTTTCTTGCTCTGCTCCTCCTCGGCTGGCTCGGCTGCATCGCAGCCACGGCGGCCGGCCGGCCGCCGAACATCGTGATCATTCTGGCCGACGATCTCGGCTACGGCGACCTGGGGAGCTACGGGCATCCGACGATTCGCACCCCGAATCTGGATCGGATGGCAGGCGAGGGGATGCGCTTCACCGATTTCTACGTGGCGGCCTGCGTGTGCACGCCGAGTCGCGCGGCGCTGATGACCGGGCGGCTGCCGATTCGCAACGGCATGGCGGGGAGCGAACAGCGGCGGGTGATTTACAAGGGCGATACCGGGGGCCTGCCGCCGGAAGAAATCACCATCGCGTCCGCGCTCAAAACGAAAGGTTACGCCACCATGTGCGTGGGCAAATGGCATCTCGACGGCGGCACGGGTAACGCGTTGCCCACCAAACGCGGGTTCGATTCGTATTTTGGGTTGCGCTGGTCGAACGACATGGAGCCGTCCGGCCTCAAAATTCCCAAGCCGGGCACGGCGAACTTGAACCCGGATCCCGCGTGGTGGAGCCTGACGCTGATGCGGAACGATCGCGTCCTGCAAACCAATGCGGATCCGCACACGCTGACGCGGCGCTACACGGAGGAGGCGACGAAATTCATCCGCGCGAACAAAAAGAAACCGTTCTTCCTTTACTACGCGAGCACCTATCCGCACGTGCCGCTGTTTGCGTCGGAGAAATTCAAGCAGCGGAGCCCGCGGGGAATTTACGGCGATGTCGTGGAGGAACTGGACTGGTCGGTGGGGCAGGTTTTGGAGACGTTGCGGAAGGAAAAGCTCGCGCAGAACACGCTGGTATTTTTCACGAGCGACAATGGACCGTGGCTGGTGAAGGAACTCGCCGGCGGTTCCGCGGGGCCGTTGCGCGAAGGGAAGGGGAGCACCTGGGAAGGCGGCATGCGCGAGCCGGGCATCGCGTGGTGGCCGGGAAAAATCAAAGCCGGCGTGACGACGCGCGCGCTGGCGTGCTCCATGGATTTGTTCAACACCAGCCTGAAACTTGCCGGCGTGCCCATGCCGACGGATCGCGTGATGGATGGCGTGGACCTCTCGCCGATTCTTTTTGGCGAAGGCAAAAGTTTACGCGACACGATTTTCTATTATCGCGGCAACGAATTGTTCGCCGTGCGGAAGGGGAATTTCAAAATGCACTGGCAGACCGCGCCCGGCTATGCGGGGAACCGGGTGCAGGAGAAATTTGAGAAGCATGATCCGCCGCTGCTGTTCAACGTGGCGACTGATCCGGGCGAGAAATTCGACGTGGCGAGTGAGCATCCGGCGGTGATTGCGGAGCTGCAGAAGATCGTCGCGGAGCACAAGGCGAACTTGGTGGTGGGGAAGGCGCAGTATTAAGCCGCCATTGCGTTCAAGCCGGCTGTGAGATTTGTTTGCAGCCTATTGCGGGATTAGACAGCACTTCCGACGCATCAATCATAATCCTCTGAGTCTGAGACAATCAACGTGACCGCTGAACACTCCTCAACTTTACCACTGCGGTTCGGAACTCGAAACGAAACCTCATACTTGCCGCGCTCCAACTTCACGGATGCCTCGTATCTGTCTCCAGTGTAATCGTCCATCGCGTCCTCGTCGTCAGGGTGCGGCTGCGGACAACGAGGTGTAAACGTCATGCCTCTCCAATCGCCCGGGGGCTGAACGGTCGGCGCAATCATCCGAACTCGATACTGAACCTCTCCTGCAAGCGAATCATCCTCATAGTCTGCTGAAATGTCAGCAGGCTTGGAGGAATCGTGTGAGGTGGAAGCGGACGCGCTAAACTCTGTCCCGTCCGACAGATGCCACACTCGACCGCTCTCCTCCCCCTTGTCCAAGACAATCCAACCCGGCTTCTTGCCTGTGCGAATATCTCTCAAGAAGCGTCGCCTCTCCAGGTAGGACGGAAGCATGGCTGGCCACAGGAAAAGGTTCAGAACGCAATGTGACAGCAATCGCTCCCGAAAGTCCTTGCGCCGATCTTCCTCTGAGTCGAGCGGATTGAAAAAAACGCCAATCACAACCGTCACGAACCATCCGAGCATCCAGATGGCTGCAATCGCTACCAATATCCACCACCAATGGAATGTCATAACGCGTGGCTGTGCTGTCTAACATGTCCTAGACTGCGTATTTCGCAGCCTAGCATGATTCATGGACGCGACTTTCTCGCGCTCGAAGTTCCTTGTCGAGCAGGTTTTGCAACCGGATCAGGGCTGAACGGTCGTGCGGGAAAGGCGGCGAGCGCGGGCGAAAATGTAGCGGCGGTCTATGACCGTCGTGGATTCGGCGCTCCGAGCGCGTCGGGACAAATCCATTCCGGCCGCTCGGCATGGGTTTTTGCAGCGCGAGAACTCCGGCCACATGGGAGTAAGATTAGGATTAGGATTAAGATTACGAGGGGGGGGAACGTGGCCAAAATAGACATTGGCAGGCGGGCGCGGGCATGATACATACTCCGCCCGCTTCCCTCGGGAACGGGCAACAATTTAACGCAAAACGATTATGTCACAGCACCGCAGCCTCCGCGCCGCCGCCACCCTCGGTGGAAAACGCAATGTCCTGAAACGCTTCGAGCGCACCGAACTGCTCAAGAAGCGCGGCCAATGGAAGGACGGCGACCGCATCACCGGTCTGCGCAAGACCAAGCCCGAAGCCTGATTAAATACCGAATTTGGAGTGCGGAGTGCGGAATTCTTTCGCACTCCGCGCCGCCATTTTTACTCCGTCTTCTGCCTGCCGAACTCCCCCTGCAGATGGTCCGTCTCCAAAAATTTCTTGCCGAAGCCGGCGTGGCCTCGCGGCGGGCGAGCGAACGGTTGATCCTTGATGGTCATGTGTCGGTGAACGGCGCCGTCGTGCAGCAGCTCGGCTCGAAGGTGGATCCCGATCACGACCAGGTTTCCGTGGACGGCAAACCCGTCCGCACGCAACGGAAACATTATCTCGCGCTGCACAAACCGAGGGGCTGCGTCTGCTCGAGGCAGGATGAATTGCAGCGGAAAACGATTTACGATTTGTTGCCGAAGGAATGGAGCGGGGTTTATTCGGTCGGCCGTTTGGATTTCGCGAGCGAGGGGTTGCTTTTCCTGACCAATGATGGAGAATTCGCTCTGCGGTTGACTCATCCGCGTTACGGAGTTCGCAAACGTTACGTGGTCACGGTGGACGGTCGAGTGGATGCCGAGATGTTGCAGCACTTCACGTCGGGCGTTTTCCATGATGGCGAAAAGTTGAAGGCTGAGCGCGCGTGGCTCCTCAGTGAAGGGAAAGTCCAAAGTGTCGTGGAACTGGAACTCGCCGAGGGAAAGAACCGTGAGGTGCGCCGGTTGTTTGAAACCCAGGGGCTCGTCGTCCGCAAGCTCGTGCGCACCCAGATTGGCAAGATCAAACTCGGCGAATTGAAACCGGGCCGATGGCGGACGTTGACACAACCGGAGATTAAAACTTTACTCGCGTAGTTATGAAAAAGAATTTCTGCCTGCTCCTCGGGATGCTGTTGACCGCCGGTTTGATCGCTCAAACTGCCACCCCGCCCGCGGCGGCGCCGCCGGTGAAAGCCGAGACGAAACCCCCGGCCAAGAAGAAAGCCGCCGCCAAACCCGCCGCGAAGAAGCCCTCGCTCGCCGATGAATTGCGCTCCATTCCGCTCGTGGCCGGTCCGGCCACGGTCATCGCCAGCAACGTGAATGTGCGCGGCCGCGCCGGCCTGATCGGGGAAGTGCTCACCAAAATCACCAAGGGCTCGATGGTGACGGTGATCGAAGAGATCACGCTAAAAAATTCCAAGGCGGACGAGCCGTCGGCTTGGGCCAAGATTGTCCTGCCGCCTGGCGCCCGGGTCTTCGTGAATGCTTCCTACATTGATGCGGCGACGAAGACCGTTAAACCGAAGAAGCTCAACCTGCGCGGCGGCGCCGGCGAGAATTACAGCGTCATTGGGACGCTGGAAAAAGGCGCGGCGGTCAAGGAACTCTCGGTCAAAGGTGACTGGATGGAAATCGAACCGCCGGCCAGTGCGTATGCGTTCGTGGCGGCCCAATATTTGAAGCAAGAATCGCCGGCCATTGTGGCCGCGCCGACTCCGACGCCGAAGCCAAGTGAGCCAGCCCCCGCGCCAGTGCTAGCGCCGACGCCCACGCCGGTTACCGAACCTCCGGCCGTTGCGCCCGTGACTTCGGAGCCACCCGCCCCCGCGCCTGCACCGGCGCCGGCCCCGGTGGCGACGACGCCCGCGCCGACACCCACGCCCACGCCGGAAGCGCCCGAGGAATTCACGGAACGCATCGTGCAACACGAAGGCATCGTAAAAGGCACGTGGAGCATCCAGGCCCCAACACGGTTCGCCTTGGTGGATCCGCAGACCGGCAAAACGATCAATTATCTTTACACCACCTCGACGAATCTCGATTTGCGCCGCTACAAGGGCCTGCACATCGTCGTGACCGGTGAAGAAGGATTGGACCAACGCTGGAAGAATACGCCGGTCATCACCATTCAGCGCATCCAAGTGCTGGAGTAATGGCGGAAAGTAACCTCATTGACGGGCGCGCCATCGCGGCGCAAATCCAGGGCGAACTCACCCAACGCGTCGCTACGCTGCGTGCTCGTGGCCTGCAACCCGGGCTGGCGTTTGTTCGCGTGGGGGAAGATCCCGCGTCCAAAGTTTACGTCGGCCGAAAAGAGAAGGCCTGCGCCGAACTGGGAATTTTTTCCGAAACGCATGTTCTCCCGGAAGCGACGAGCGAAAAGGATTTGCTCGCCTTGCTCGCGCGTTTGAACGCAGACGCGCGATTGCACGGCATCCTGGTGCAGGCTCCGTTGCCGAAGCAGATTCGCCAGGAAGTGGTGTACGCGACGGTGTTGCCGACGAAGGACGTGGACGGATTTCACCCGGTGAACGTGGGCAAGTTGATGCTGGGCGACACGGATGGATTTCAACCCTGCACGCCAGCCGGAGTGCGGGAGTTGCTGATACGATCCAGCGTGCGGACGGATGGCGCGGAAGTGGTGATCCTCGGGCGCGGCAATATCGTCGGCAAACCCATGGCGGCGATGCTGTGCCAGAAGGGCCGCCACGCCAACGCCACGGTGACGATCTGTCATTCGGCGACGCGCGACATCAAAGCGCATTGCCGCCGCGCCGACATCATCGTGGCGGCGATGGGCGTGGCGGAATTCCTGAAAGCCGACATGGTGAAGCCGGGTGTCGTCGTGATGGATGTCGGTGTGAATCGAATTGCTGACCCGACGACGAAAACGGGTTCGCGCCTCGTCGGCGACGTGGCATTTGTGGAAGTGCAGCCGATCGCCGGCAAAATTACCCCGAATCCCGGGGGCGTGGGGCCGATGACCATCGCGATGCTCATGTCGAATACAGTGCGAGCTGCGGAAAACTTTATTTCATGAACGACCTGGGCCGGGACCGCCATCCACATCAACTTCGGTCGATGAAATAATGAGACCCCCGCACCCCCAACCTCGACTCCGAGAATTTAAAAGATGAACCCCACTCGTATTCTCCCCGACCTCCAATGTTCACTGGTTTGCGAAGACATCCGCCAGGAAGTGAATGGCAATTGTATTCTCATTGGCGTCATCAATCTCATCCGTGTGCCGAAGTTACCGGTCACGGCATTCCGGTTGTGCTTGTTTAATCGCTGGACTGCGGGCTTGGGTCAGTTCACGGAGAGCATCCGGTTGATTGCGCCGGACCAGATGACCGTGCTGCGCAAGGCGGAGGTGAAGTTTGCCCTGCAAGATGCCTCATTGAGCGCGACGAATGTGACGGTGTTGCCGCAGGTCGAGTTCAAGACCGCCGGCACTTATTACCTCGAAGTCTTGGTGGACGATGTGATGAAGCTTCGCTACCCGTTGCCGGTGGTGCAGGTGAAAATGCCCGAGCCGCCAGCGGCCACGCAAACCACCCCGCCGCCCAAACCGGAAGCCTGAGGCGCACCGCGCATCTTCGGCGCGACAAAGCGGTGCGGTTTCGCTAGCTTACCGTGCGTGCCGGACTCTGAACCAACCCCAACCCCGACCGCGTGGGAGCCGTTGACCCCGCGCGGCGTGGCGGCATTTGCTCATGCGACGAGCAATCGGTTGTTCCTCGTCCAATTCATCGTGGCAGTGGCTGTGGCGGTGACGGTGGTGTGGTTTTTGCAGGACGCGTGGTTTCCGATTGTGCGCCAGGCCATCATCCGACTGCCGGACCGGGGCGAAATCCGCGCGGGTAAACTTGACTGGACTGCCGATTCCCCCCGGCTTCTGGCTGAGGGAACGTTTCTCGCCTTCACCGTGGATTTGAATCACTCGGGCACGCTGCGTTCGCCGGCACACTTGCAGGTGGAATTTGGCCGGGAGGACTTTCGCGTTCGCTCGTTGCTGGGCTACGTGGAGATTGATTATGCCACCAACGGCGTGGCGTCGTTCAATAGGGTGGAACTGATTCCGTGGTGGGGCGCCTGGCGACCGCAGTTGTTGGGAATAGCCGCCGTGCTCACGATCGCGGGGCTGATGGTGATCTGGTTCGCGTTGGCGGTGATTTATGCCGCGCCGGTCTGGCTGCTGGTGTTTTACGTGAATCGAGATTTGCGCCCGGTCCCTTGCTGGCGTCTCGCTGGCGCCGCGCTGATGCCTGGTGCCTTGCTGATGGCGGTGGGGATTTTGCTTTATGGTTTTGGGGTCGTCGATTTGGTGGGCCTTGGTTTTATTTTCGCAGGCCACCTGGTGCTGGGATGGATTTATCTTTTTCTTTGTCCTTTGTTCCTTCCGCGTCGCGCCGAACGGATGACCAAGAACCCTTTTGGTGCGAGCAAGAGCGGCTGACGTCCAGGGCAAACGCATCTAAATTGGGACGCCGAGCAGGCGCAACAGGTAGGCATGAT
>CAYWCK010000166.1:0-7850 GCA_964456685.1 uncultured Bifidobacteriaceae bacterium
GTCGGTGCGTTCGGGTTCGCGGACAGGAGATGGAACTCCACCAGGTTCGGCAGCCCGTCGCCATCGGGGTCCGCGCCTGGCCAGGAGTTGGTTGCGGTGAGGCTCTGCCAGTTGGTCATCTGCCACTGGCCATACTCAGTCAATTGCGTGGTTAATCGCACGTCGTCGAAGTCCAGATACGTGCCGCCGCCGATGGGTTTGCCGATCCGAATGGCGAGTTGTTGATTCGGCGCGACCACCGCCGCGCTCGTCACGGTGCAGGAAACGACGGTGAACTGATTCGTGGCGCTACCGCCAGCCAGTATGTTCAGCGTCGCGAGGTTGCCCGTTAGACCCGTTCCGAACGGAACACCGTTGGTCAGAAAAGCGAGTTGATAGCCACCATGAACATTTCCGTTGCGCACGCCGATGGCGGCTTGGAGCGTGTAAATCGTGCTCGGTTGCAAATGGGCCGCCAGCGTCTGGAGAAACGCATCTCCTCCCGGCAGTCCGGCCACGGTCCCATACAACGTCGCCACATGACGGCCATCCATGTTGGTCAACACCCCGCCGTTGATCGTGTCAGCAGTACCGGAGTAAGTCGAGGCTGTCGGGTTCAGGTAACCGCCGGCGGCAGCCGTAAGGTTCGTGCCGGCGGCGTTCAGCCGATTCCAGCCGATGACCTGCGAGAGGAGTTCCGTCCGTCCATCCAGCAACGCGTTGTTCGATTCGAAGTTTCCATTCTTCACCGCCAGGGTTTCGATTCCTAATAGTGCGTCCGCCCACATTCGCCCGTGTTCCGCCAGCCCCGTCGCGTTGAAGTGCACCGTGTCTGACAGTTTGCCTTCCAGATGAAAGTCATCTGTGCGCGGACCGCGAAAGCAATCTGGCACGGTGTAAATGCACTGCCTTTGGCCGGCCATCACCGCTTCCTGCGCGGCGAGGGCATTGCCCGCGTTGTATCCCACTTCCGCGATGCCCCACGGCACGCTCCATCCGGCGACCGCGCGCGAACTCACGATGACGTTGCTCAGCATCATCGCGTAACTGGCGGCGGACGTTCCACTGGCGGCGTCGGTTTCGCCCTGATGCCAAAGCACGGCGCGCACGCCATTCGTGCCGAAGAGGCGCATCACGTTGCTGATGTTCTGGAATGACGTCGTGCCCGGCAACCACGACGCGAGCGCCGAGCCGCCCACCGCCAGGCAGACGAATCCCACGGGCACCTGGTTCGAGGCCACGAGGATGCTCCCCAACACCGGCCAGGGCGAACCGCCCGTTCCCATGCCCCCGGAATTATCCGGCTGCCCGTCCCGCGCGAATTGCCACGCCTTGGGCGCGACGTAAAAGGAACTCACGCGGTCGTCGGTGGGGGTTTGCTGCGGACTGCCAAAACAACCCGCATTGGATTGGCCGGCGGTCACGAAAATGTCGCCAACACCGAGGCGAGTCACCACCGCGGTCGCCAGTTCATTTGAATCCGCATCAACCGCGCGCACCTCGATCTGATACCAGCCGCCGGCAGCGATGTTGGCTATCGTGCCAGTGAACGCGCCGTTCGTGGCCGCGTCAACAATCACCACCCAATCCGTGGAAACGCCGTTGTTGGTCGAGCCGGCCATCACCAGCATGCGCGCCTCGATGCGCGCGAGGTTGGTCAGGCTGCCGGCCAGACCGGTGACCGTGAACCGGCCGAGATTATCCGCGTTGCGCTGAACAATCTGCCGCGGCCGGGGAAAGCTGATACTCAGTCCAGCGTGCGCGGTCACAAGAAATCCAAGCGCCAGCCACGCACCAAGGAATGCTGCCAGCAGTCGTGGAGCACCTCGCCAACTAAAGCGGGAAAGTTGACGGCGCAACGCTTGGGCGTGGTGAGGCGGGTTCGTCGTGGTTGCTTTCATTCGCCCGTCAGCGGGTCGGCCGCAAACTTTTCGCCGAACTTTTAGACTGCACCCAGTCAATGTCCACATTGTTCGGCGAGGACCACGGCCAGCCCGTTGTCAAAGCGGTTCGCCGATCGCGCCATTTGTGAATCTCCGAATGCCCATCGGCGAAGGAGAAACTCCCGGCGTTGTCATGATACGGCGCCGGCACGTCCGTCGTGTGTTTGTTCGCCATGTCGTTCGGATCGTAAGTGTCCATGTCGGTCCCGAACATACCATTGTTGATGCTGAGTCCTTCGTCGAGAAAAACGAACGTGTTGACCGGTCCGGGTCGGGTCAGGTCGGACGTTTTGTAGTAAATCAGGTAGCCAGGCGTCCACGTCTCGTAACCGAAATAGATGTTCATCGTCAGTGAGCGGCAACACGGCGTGCCGACGTAGCCGGCCTTGGTGCTCTTACGCGGATCGGCCGGGCACTTGTAGACTGCAACGTTGCCCGCGAGGTAGGGATTCAACGGTTGCTTGACCAGTTCCTTGTTGAAATCAATGAACTGATCATTCGCCGGATTCCCGACATCCACGCTCATCCAATCAACGGTATTCAAGGTCCGTTCGTTGTTGTCACTCGCATACATCAGCCAGGCGAGCGTGAGTTGCTTCGTGTGATTCATGCAGGTCAACCGCTGCGCGCGGATCTTGGCCTTGGACAAGGCCGGCAGGAGCATCGCGGCGAGAATGGCGATGATCGCGATGACGACGAGCAATTCGATCAACGTAAAACCACAATGGGGAACCAGCCGACGCGTGCATTGCCGGGACGCTTTGTGATCGGTGGAAGCCATACCCGCCACGCTAGGCAAAGCTCCCGATTTGCGCGATAGCACGCTGGAACTATTCCCGATGGCCAGACGGCGAATCACGGGCCCTTGAATCACGAAGTGCGCTCGCATGGCCGACGCCGACTTATCGCCGATCGGTCTGCAAGCGTTCATAGGTCTTGAGCGCTTGCGCAGCGCGGGCATCGCCGTTCGCTGCGAGGGTGGTGATCTCGCTCATCACGGCGGCCATCGCGTCATTCACGGCAATGCGTTGCTGCGGTGAAAGCACCGGCATCGCCCGCAGCTTTTGGAGGCGAACCGCAGCCTGTTCGAAATCCCGCGACTGAAAAGCCGTCTGCGCCAGCTTTAGTTCCTGTGAGGGTGACGGCGCGGTCGTTTGCATCGAAGGCGACGCGACCACCGGTTTAGTCGGCGGCGCCTCGGCTTGCTGAAGCGCGACAGCGGCGTTTTCGAGAGCAGTCGTTGATTCCGGTTTGTGCCGGCAACCCGCCAGAAAAAACACAGCGAAACTGAAGAAGAAAACTGTCGCGCTACGCCTAATGTTCATGTTGCATCGCATGGCTACTGTCTTCCGTCTGGGGTGGCTGGGTTGCACCAAAGCCGGTTCTTGAATGGGAAATTCACTTCCTCATAAAACTTCAGTGTCTTCAGGTATTCGACGTGACCATCAACCACACCGACGGTTGTGCCGGTGGCATGAAGTTTCGTGATTCCTTCCTCCGGACGACTCGATCCGTCGTTGAAATCTTTTGGGTTCGTCTCCAAAGCCTGCCAGAAAATGATCGCGTCCTGGCGGAACTGAATGGTCTTGAAAGAGGATTTCCCGCCAAAGCCGCTGACGGCGCCATTCATCAAATAGCTGCTCATCTTCTGCGCCCGCTGCTGCCAGGTCGGCGCGTTTGTGTGGTCAAGCGGACAGCGGTATAGCCCGAGCGACTTGGTGTAATCCCACAAGAGCCCTCCCTGATACGCGAGCAACGGCGCGGTGGAATACGGGCGTGTCGAAATATCGGGCGGCGCTCCCAAAGCGGCGTCATACAGCCAGCCCCGCTGTTCCCACGGCTTGTTCCAATTGGGCTCGGGCAGAATGTCTCGCGAGTCATTCGCGTAGAGATGAATCGCCATTGTGAGTTGCTTGATGTTGTTCTGGCATTGCGCGCGTTGAGCTCGCTCTTTCGCCTTCGCCAGTGCTGGCAGGAGCATCGCAGCCAAAATGGCGATGATCGCGATCACCACCAGCAATTCGATGAGGGTAAATGCCGCGGCAAGACGTTTGGTACGTAGTGAGGAATGAACTTTCATGCCTCAGCGCGTTATGGGACGGTTACGCTTGGCCGTGGATTTCGATTGCAACCAATCCACGTCATCGGCCGAGGCTGGAACCTTTTTCAATTGGTCATACTGTCGCCATTTGTGAATTTCGGAATGTCCATCGGCAAACGACAGGCCGCACGCGCGATCGTGCCATGAACCGGGCTGATTGCCGAAACCGGCAGCTGCCTGCGCGGCGCGATCTCTTGGATCAAATCCCGTCATGTCCGCCACGAACCAGCCGTCATCGATGCTGAAGCTCTCGTCCAGCAGCACAAAGGTGTTCACCGGCCCGGGCCGCACGAAGTCACCCATCTTGATGAATTCAAGAAAGCCTGGCGAATCACCCCGGGGGCGATAATACCCGATCCAGTTGTTCATGGAATAACTGCGGGCCCCGGGCTTGCCCATGGTAGCCGGCGCGGTACTCCGCTTGATGCTCCCGGGACATTGCCAAACAGTGACGCTGCGCCCGACGTACGGACTTAGGGGCAGTCTTCTAAGCGTTTCATAATCGGTGAAATCGAAGCTGGCGGTATCGCGCATCAGGCTGTTGCCGCACCAACCCAGAGAACTCAGGCAGCGGTCGTTGTCGTCGCCGTTGTACATGATCCAACCCAAGGTGAGTTGTCTGGAGTTGTTCATGCAATAAACCATCTGCGCCTTGATCTTCGCCTTCGACAACGCCGGCAGGAGCATCGCGGCCAGAAGGGCGATGATGGCGATGACGACGAGGAGTTCAATGAGTGTGAACCCCCGACGCGGGCTGGCGTTGCAGGCAAGGCGCGTCACGGCATCCATTTGGGAAAGCCATCCTGCTTGCGCGGATCCGCCCACCAGAGTTCGAATTCCTTGTTCCACCGCAACGACCAGATTTTGCGGACGCGCACATTGCGCGCGCTCCCGTCGAAAAACACGAATTGGTTGCCTTTCCCGTGGCGATAGAAGGAAAAGTGGCAGAACTCGGCATCCAACCCATTCCACTGACCGTTGAAGTAGGGAAAGCCGTCCATGTGATGCGGCCCGCCCCCGCGCCACATGGCATCGCCGAACATCGGCGTGTCCACCGGGAACGGCGGCGCGCTGATCTTCCGCCAGTTGCGCTGGGTCGGCCGGCCTTGAATTTCGTACACGCTCGGGTCGGGGTTGTAGTTCCAACAATTCTCACCGTAACTCGCGATCAGGTTGCGGTTTTGTGATCCGTACGGAGTAGAGACGTCAAAGATGGGAAGCTCGAAGGCGCTATGCGGGCCACCAAATCCGACGACATTCGGATCATTGACGTGCGTAAGCATCTCGGCCCCACCGCCGCCCGAGCGTCGCCGCTGCTTGGCATCCGGACAAAGCAAAAGGAAAGGTTTCCGCCGGTAATAGTCCTGCAATACCGCACACCATTCGCCGCGGGCGAACCCCACAGTCGTACCGGAGGAAAAAGAGCCGTTGTGATCTTCGCAATAAAAATTCCAGAACATGCCCCATTGGCGCAGGTTGGACAGGCAGGATGTTGCCAGCGCTTTTGATCTAGCCTTGCTCAGAGCCGGCAGCAGCATGGCCGCGAGGATCGCGATGATGGCGACGACCACGAGCAATTCGATCAAGGTAAATGCTCGAAACGGTAACGGCCGGCAAGTGGTGGCGCGACCAAGCCTAACGTGAGGCGAATTTTCCATCCAGTTCAGGCCGGGCATCGCGAAATTTCAGCATCACATCCGTGCGCGAACGCACATGCAGCTTCTCATAAATGTGGCGCAGGTGATTCTTGACGGTAAAGACACTGATGGAGAGCTGGGTGGCGATGTCCTTGTTGGCGAATCCCCGGAGCAACAACTCGAGAATCTCGCGCTCGCGGCGGGAAAGGTCCTCGTTGGGCACGCCGGGCGGCGCGGGTTCCTGAAAGGCCGCGACAACCTGCCGCGCAATCTCGCTGGACATCGGCGCCCCGCCGCGTTGCGCTTCGTGGATGGCTTCGAGGATTTCATCCGGGCGCGCGCGCTTGAGCAGGTAGCCGCAGGCGCCCGCACGCAGGGCTTTGAACAGCGTTGCGGAATCGTCGTACACCGTCAGCATGATGATCTGGAGCTTGGGCAGTTGCTGACGGAGCAGTGCCGCGCATTCAATGCCGGAGCGATTTGGCAAATGGATATCCATCAACACGGCGTCCGGGGGATTGCGGGGAATTTGCTTCAGCGCCTCCTCGCCGCTCCCGCAGCTACAGACGCAGCGAAAACCGGGCGAGAAATTTAACAGCCGCTCCATCGTGCGGCGTAGTCCGGCATCGTCCTCAACCAGGGCCACCGTGATCACGCTGGCTTCACCCGTCGCGCCGGACGGACGAGATTCGACATGAGTGGTTGCGGTCATGGCGGCTAAAAGCGTTGCTTGAGCACCAATATCGCGCCCCTTCGGACCGGCAGGCAATGGCACGGGGGAACTAATTTGTCCCGCTGCCGGGCGGGGCGGATTCAAGCCGCGTTTGCCGGATTTGTTCACGTTCGTTCGCCAGATTGCAGTGGCAGTTCCAGCACCACCGTCGTGCCCGCGTTTGGTTCACTGCTGATTTCGCACCGTCCGCCGAGCCGCCCGAGTCGTGCGCGCATATTCACCAATCCATCCGCGCCTTCGCGCTCGCTGCCCAAGCGGAAGCCGCGTCCGTTGTCGGCCAGGGTCAGGCGAAATGTCGCTGTCGTGGCGATAATTTCAAGCTGAACTTCGCTCGCGCCCGAGTGTTGAATCACGTTATGGAGCGCTTCTTTGAAGGCGAGATAAAGCTGGTGCCGCTGTTCGGCGTTGACGACTGCGTCGGGCAGTGTCGGGCTGACCTGCAAGCGGCAGGCGACGTTGGCGGGTTGGAGGCTGTGCTGGGCGAACTGGCACAGGTACCGCGCCAGCGAAGAAGCGGTGTCGTTCTTGGGCTGCACGGCCCAAACGATTTCGTCCAGCGCCAGCACCAGCTCGCGGGCGCGTTGGTCAATTTCCCCCAGTAACCCGCTGGCCAAGTCGGAAGTCACGGCGGGGTTTTGAGCCAGCGCCGTGTTCAAACTGATCTGAGTCAAACCAGCGCCGAGATCATCGTGCAAATCCTGCGCGATGCGAGCGCGCTCGCGTTCCGTGGCGCGTTGCACTTCCAGTCGCTCAATCTGCCGGCGATGTCGTTGCCGCACCCCGCGCAGGACCAGCGCTCCGATCAGGCCAAAACCGGCCGTCGGTGCGACAACTTGAAACCAGCCGGTCTGCCAGAAGTGCGGCTCCGCGGTGATCCGGAGTCGGGCCGTCTGTTCGCACCAAATGCCGGCATCGTTGCAAGCCTTGACCTCGAAGTCGTAATCGCCCGGCGGCAAATGCGGATATTCGGCCAATCGTTCGCCGCGCGAATCCACCCAATCTTCATCCAGGTCGCGCAGACGATACTTGAACTGCACGTTCGCCGGCGCCGTCAGACTCAACGCGGTAAATTCAACCACGATGCGCTGGTAACCGGGCCGGATGCGCAGATGCGGTTGCTCCCGCGACCCTTCCAACACCGCGACGGCGTTCGAGTTGGCGACCCGTTGTCCAAGGTCGTAAATCGCGAAAGGCTGACCGTCCACTTTTGCGCTTTCAATGATGACAGGTGGCGGAATGGGATTCTCGCGCAGGCCCGGAACATCCACCACCATCAAGCCGGACTGCATCGGAATCCAAAGCTTGCCATTGGCACCTCTCATTGCTCCCGGCCAAAACCCGTAACTTGCTTGCGTGCCGGGAAGGCTCTCATTCCGGCCGAAAGTGACGGCCCGCAAAATCGAATTCCGGCCCGAAGCCAGGTCATCAAACTCGCTTTGCTTGATGAAGTAGATGCC
>CAYWCK010000166.1:7860-10398 GCA_964456685.1 uncultured Bifidobacteriaceae bacterium
GCGATTGCCGGCAAACCACAGCCGCCCCAAATTGTCCGGGATGATTTGGGAGACATAATCCTCCGGCAATCCTTCCGCCTGACCGAATCGCCAGAACTTTCCGTCGCGCAGCCGCCCCACGCCGTAGCCCGCATAGCCAATCCAAATACTGCCGTCGGACGTCGCCGCGAGACACCGCATGGTTTGCTGGCCGGACTGAGATTTCGGCGTGGCCTCGACGAAATTGTTTTCGTCGAACCGCAGCAACAGTCCAGCCGAGGTGCTGGCCCAGATTTGCCCTTTCGCATCCGCCACCAACGCAGCCACGTTGCCGCTGTTGGCGGGCAGTTCGAACGTTTTCCATTCACCTTTGCTCCGCCGCTGAACGAAGTGCCGCAAGGTGTTGATGCTTTCGGTGCCCGCCCACAAATCGCCATTCGGCACCGGGAGCAATGCGTTCACGTAATTTCCAGCGAGACCGCCGGATATGAAAAAATTGGTCACCACGTATCCGTCCCGCCACAGGTGGAGACCACGGTATTGCGTGCCGATCCACACCCCGCCCTCCGGCGCGGCACAAATGCACTGAGCGTAATCTTCCGACCAGTGTTCGGCTTGGCCCAGGGGACGCCAACCGAGATGATCGCGCCGAATCACGCGGCCCAGTTGGGAAACCGCCCAAAGCGTACCTCCGGAATCCTGACAGAGCGAACGGATGGCTTCACCGGGAACACCACTGGCCAGATCCATCACTTCCGCAACCGTGGGTCGCAAGCGATTCA
This sequence comes from uncultured Bifidobacteriaceae bacterium, assembly GCA_964456685.1. Lineage (GTDB taxonomy): Bacteria > Verrucomicrobiota > Verrucomicrobiia > Limisphaerales > JADLHS01 > CAYWCK01. The sequence goes on from CAYWCK010000166.1 coordinate 8,622, forward strand.
GGCCGCCGCCACGCGTGCCGACCCAGAGATTTCCCTCCCGATCTTCCCGCAGGCAGGAAATTTCATGATGCGAACTGGGAACGCTCTTGATGCTGATCCCGTCGTAACGAAACAATCCGCCGTTGCGCGTACCGATCCAAAGCGCGCCGGAACGGTCTTCGTAAAGCACCGTGGGCGTAACATTCGGCCGATCGGTTGGGAGCTTGCCAATCTGATGCACGCGACCGTCCGCGTCATAACGCGAAAGCGTGGTGGCGGTACAAAGCCAAACCCCGCCCTGGCGGGAACCGTGGAGTCGTTGCGCCGCGAAATTGAGCTTGGGGATAAAGCGGGCGCCTTGAAAAATACCCAACGAACCACCCTTCATGCACCAGAGCTGGCCGTCGTTACCCATCGCCATCTGGCAGGTACCGCCATCGGGCAAACCATCCTGATCGGTGCTGGGGACAATCCGTCCGGCGTGAAGCCTGACCAGATTTCCGCCAATATACGGCACCCAAACCGCGCCCTGCGCATCTTCGATGATGAGCCGGATTTCCTGACGCAAAAGTCCATCCGCTGCCGTGTACGTCGTCGTCTTGTCACGTTCCAGACGGATCACCACGCCCAAATCTTTTCCCACCCACAAGCCATCGTTGTGGTCGAGTGCTAGCGCCTGGATGCGGCCGGTTGGTTCGCCCGCCGCAGTGACCGGCGCGTATTCCTGAAAACGTACGCCATCGAAACGCGCCAGCCCGGCGTGGGTGCCGATCCAAAGAAAACCGTCTGCCGTCTGCTCGATCCCCACCACCGTGTTGTCCGGCAGGCCATCAACTGCCCGCCAGGTTTGCAAGGACCAGTTGAGATTGGTCGCCGCAGCCTCAACCAGATTGGTGGCAAACCACAACAGCAACAGCGCAGCGGCTTTCCTCGCCAACAGATTGGGGCAGTGGTTGGGCATTGATTTCCAAAGCGGATATACAGGGGAGTCAGGCCGAGAACAAGCCGATGGATCAACCCAATGCCAATAACAAACCTGGTTCACGCGCTAAAGGTCGGTGGATCAGCCGTGCTCGGAGACAGATTGGGAAAGGCTTTCGTCGCGCGTGTCTGCTCGAAGCCGCGTTCCTCTTCGAGCATTTTGCCGCATGGTCACTGGCCCGCATCCCAAGCGGTGATTAGTCCTCAAGAACTATTTCACCTCTGCCAGGTCTCTGCTAGACTCGTCGCCATTCCGCGCCATCAAAATGTTCCTGCCCCCTAATTTGAATCGCATCCGCCGGGCTTTCACACTGATCGAACTGCTCGTCGTGATTGCGATCATTGCCATTCTGGCAGCCATGCTCCTGCCCGCGCTGACCAAGGCCAAGCAGCGAGCCTATGCGGTCAACTGCGTTTCCAATCTGAAACAATGGGGCATCATCTGGAATATTTACTGCGATGAACACAACGGCTCCTTCCCCGACGGCATGAGTGTCGGCTGGCATCGCGGCGACTGGCTTTATGTGCTGCGGCAATATTACAACGGCAAGCCGCATTTGTTGCATTGCCCAAGCGCGACCCAGCGCTGGAAGAAAGACGCCGCGCGCGAAGTGCTCACTTCCCCCAACGACCTCAACGTCGAAGACCACGGCGGGCCGAACAGCGCCACCATGTTCCCACTCGCTGACCCGACCAAGCGGGGTTACAACATTACGGCGAGCTACGGCGAAAACTGTTACGTCTATAATGCTCCCACCGGCGTCAGTGAGATTCAAAGCCGGCCCACCACTCGCAACTGGCGTAAAATGGAGTCGCC
>CAYWCK010000167.1:0-10396 GCA_964456685.1 uncultured Bifidobacteriaceae bacterium
GCACCACGCTCGCCGCCGCGTTGTAGTTGCTGTTCCCCGCCTGCGCCGCCGTGATAAACACGCTCCCGGCGCCCACCACCGTCAACGTGCTGCCACTCACCGTCGCCACACTGGCGTTCCCGCTGCTAAAGCTCACCGGCAAGCCCGACGAACTCGTTCCACTCAAACTCGACGCCGCATCCCCATACGTCTTGTTCGCCAGCGCGCTGAAGCTGATCGTCTGGTTCGCCTTCCCAATCACCAAGGTGCCATTGGCACTGCCGCTGTAGTTCGCGCTGGTGATCGTCGCCACCACCGCATAACTCCCCGCGTTCACCGGCGCGCTGCTGCTGCCGTTGTACGTCACATTCACCGGCAAACTCGCCGGGCTCGTCGTCACACTCACGCTCTTGGCCGCGCCGTTATACGTCGCGCTCAACCCGCTCAAACTCACCGTCGCACTCGCCTTGTTCACCGTCAGCGTCTGACTGGCGCTCGCCGGATTATACGTCGCGTCGCCCGCCTGCGTCGCCGTGATCACCGCCGTCCCCGCACCCACGATCGTCACCGTGTTCCCCGCCACCGTCGCCACACTGGTGTTCCCGCTGCTGAAGCTCACCGGCAGGCCCGATGAACTCGTCGCGCTCACCGTGAACGCGCCATCCCCATACGTCCTGGCCGCCAGCGCACTGAAGCTGATCGTCTGCGTCTGGTTCGTCGGCTGCGTGATCAGCAACGTCCCGCTCGCGCTGCCCGCGTAGTTCGGATGGTTCACCGTCGCCACCACCGCGTAGCTCCCCACCGCCGACGGCGCGCTGCTGCCGCCGTTGTAAGTCACATTCACCGGCAGGCTCGCCGGGCTCGTCGTCACACTCACGCTCTTGGCCGCGCCGTCATACGTCGCATTCAATCCGCTCAAACTCACCGTCGCTGCCGCCTTGTCCACGATCAACGTCTGCACCACGCTCGCCGCCGCGTTGTAGTTGCTGTTCCCCGCCTGCGCCGCTGTGATAAACACGCTCCCGGCACCCACCACCGTCAACGTGCTGCCGCTCACCGTCGCCACCGCCGTGTTCCCACTGCTGTAGCTCACCGGCAAGCCCGACGAACTCGTTCCACCCAAACTCGACGCCGCATCCCCATACGTCTTGTTCGCCAACGTGCCAAAAGTCACCGTCTGGTTCGCCTTGTTTACGGTAAGGGTTTGCGTCGCGGTTGCGGGAGCATAACTGCCATTGCCAGCCTGCGTTGCCGTGATGACCGCTGTGCCCGCACCGACGATGGTCAAGGAGTTGCCCGAGATTGTCGCCACGCCGGGGCTGCCGCTGCTGAAGGTCACCGGCAATCCGGACGAAGCCGTCGCGCTGAGCGTAATTGGCGCGTCGCCGTAAGTCTTGGTCGGCAACGCGGCAAAGGTAATCGACTGGCTGTTGGTGGTGGCGGGCGGCACATAACCTTTCACGTTGCTGCGGATGGCCAGTTCATCCAGCCAACCATCGAAGCTGCCCACTTCCACCGTCACGTTGCCCGCTCCCGCCCACTTGGTGATGTCCGTGCTCGCGGTGCGTGCCACCTCCACGTCGTTCACCTTCACGAAGTAACCGGTTTCATCAAGGAACACGCCGATCTTCTGCCAGCAATTGGTCTGGAGATACGGAGCGAGCGCAGCGACATCAATGACCTTGGTCACCCCACCCCATAGCTCCGGCGTCCGCTGCCAGGTATCTTGATTGTAAATCATCTGCGCGTCCCAGCGCTTGACCAGCGAGAACAATGTGCCCGGCTTCTGGCTGTAGGCGGTAAATTCATTCACGAACACGAACGCCTCAATCCCCAGCGATTCCGTCACGCCAGCCGTGTAGAGGTTCACGTTGTTCAAAGTGACCGTGGCTTTGTCGCCCAGATCGAGCACACGCAGCGCCGAACCGGACGGACTGCTCATCCAGTTCAAATTCAGCGCATCGGTCGTTGCCAGGCCACCAAGCGTGAGTGCGGGCTGGCGACCGGAAGCGTCGTTGAGATTCCCGTCGAAGTGATAGAGGGCGACGATATTCGTGCTCAACGCGGTCGGCGCGGTCACATAATTCGTTTGGCCTGGCGGCGGCGGACGTGAATCCGGGTCGTCGTCCACGATGGTGACATTGGCCGTTCCGTTGGCGATGGTGTAGCCGGCGCCAGCGGTCAGGGTAACCGTCACCGTTTCGTTGCCCTCAAAAGTCGTGTCCTGCAGCGGGGTGACCGAAAGCGTGGCGCTGGTGGCACCGGCAGGAATCGTAACGGTCGTGGGCAAGGCGGTATAGTCCACACCACTCGTGGCGCTGCCGCCGACCGTAAAGTTAACGGTGAGATTGGTTGCGGCGGTCGTGTTGCGCGTAACCTGGAACGCGCCCGAAACCAGGCCCGACTCATTGGCGGCGGCGGTGGCCGCGATGGAAACCGTGGCCGAACCGGAAACCGGGGGCGGATTGCTGACCACGCCGCCGCCTTCGTTCTTCAAAACAATTTCATCCAGCCAGCCGTCGAAGCTGCCGATTTCCAGCGCCGCCGTACCGCTGCCGCCCCAATTTGCGAGATCGCTGCTGGCTACAGTGGCAACAGTCTGCCCGTCGATGCTCAACGTGTAACCCGCGCTGTCGAGGCGGACTTTGAAGTGTTGCCATTGGCCCGTCTTGAGGTAATTGGCCAGCGCCACGTTATCGAGGATGACGCTCGCGCCACCGGTGAGCGCCGGACCGGCGGTCCAGATGTTGTGGCGCAAAGCGATTTCCGCGTTCCAAGCCTTGGTCAGGGTAAAGAGGTTGGCATTCCCGCGACCATAGGCAACCTGCCGGTTCACGTAGAACATGCCTTCCATGGAGAGTGCGGTGGTGCTGGCGCCTTTGAGGTCGGCGTTGGGAATTGCCACCGTCACCTTGTCGCCGAGATCAAGCACGCGCAGCGCCGCACCGTTGGTGCGATTCGGCCAGAGGAAGCTGGCGCTATCCAGATAGGCATTGCCGCCGGGAGTGAGCGTCGGCTCCTTGCCGGAAGCATCTGCGTAGCTGCCATCCAATTTATACCACGCCACGATGTTGGTGTTCTGCGCCAAGGGGATGGTTTGATATTGCTCGATGGTGTTGGTCACCGGGGCAACGGCGGTGAAATTCGTGACCGCCAGGATCCGCCGACCATCCGGCAGTTGCGCTTCCGCTTCGATCCATTGCACACCGGCATTGCCGGGCGTGATCCTGTAGGTAGGACCAATATACGGCTCTTGACGCGCGATGTTATTGCCGGATTCCCAGAGGATGCGCGCCTTGCTCAAATCCACGCTGGAAGTGAGGGAAGGTGTCACGGGATCAGTTGAAATCGTCACGGACGGCAAATTCGCGATCTGGGCCGTGGCCGAATTCCACGCCTGCGTCTTGACCGGGCTCATGGCCATCATCATGGCGGCGGCGGGCAAGGTCTTGGCGGTTTGCGAAACGACGAATTCGGTGGAGACATTGAACGTATCCGCCCAACGGTCATAGTAAGCGTAGGGGTTGCCGGGAGAATCATCCAAGGGGTAACTAATCGCGCTTAGTTCGGTCTTGTAGAGTTGCAGGTAATCGTACTGCGCCTGAATGTTGCCCAGCGGAATCCCGGCGGGCGGCAGAACGCGACGATCGTTGAGCGCGTACTGATGGACGATTTCCCGCTGGCGCTTGCTGCCGAGACCAGTGAGATAAGTCACGTTCACCGGATTGCAGCCCATCTCGTAGTTGAAATTCTTGAGGATGCAATCGAGGTAAAGCGGCTTCATCGACGTGGAGCTATCCACGACGTATGCCGCGGCAGGATCAAGCGTCCATTCGCCGGAAAAGTACCAACCAGCGACGCGCAGGCCCTTGCTCTCGTCCGTGAAACTGCTGCCGTAAGCCATCTTGGCCGACCAATCCACCGAGTTGCTGCCGGCGAATTTGATTTCCGCTTCGCACAGCGCCAGGTAGTTGGCGTCCACTTGGCCGCTCGTCAATTTGCCGCTACGCACGGCAAACCCGTAGTCGCGCGTGGCGCAACCCCAACCGCCGAACATGCTCCACCACGCCCAGCGCCGCAGGGATTGGGAGTTCGGATTCGGCATGTACGAATAAAGCGCGGTGCGGTAAGCGGTATCGCCGGTGGCGTTGTAGAGCGCCGCGGCCGCCCAGGCGAGTTCATCATCGTGCATGAACACATCGCCGCTGAAGGTGATCATCTGATACGCGCCGTCCTGACCGTAACGGGCGATGGCGTTCTGGAGGAATTGCCAGCCTTTGATCGCTTTCGCGAGATAGTTGGAGGCAACCGTCGGATAGGTGGCCTTGAACGTGGGCGAGGAAGCCATGTCTGCCAGCGCCCCAACAGCTGCGGCGGTGGCAGCGGTGTTCTTCGGCAGTACCAACTGCGCGTCGCCCTGTTCAGGGAGCGAATCGAGTTCATACTGACGCGTGCGCGGATAAACGATGAAATAGAAGCCGCCATCCGCGTCCTGCAACTTGGCGAGGTAATCCGCTTCCCACTTCGCTTCCTGCATGATGTCGCTGAGGCCGTCGCCGCTCTCGGGAATGCCGAGGTTGTCGAGGTCCTTCACACCCGGCAGCGCGTCCACGGCGAAGATCAAGTTGTGAATGAACAGGGAAACCGAAGTGGTGTACTTGGAATAGTCGCCGGCATCGTGATGCCCGCCGCGCGCGTCAAAGGAAGCCGTGTTGACGTAGGGATAGAGGGAGGCGCTGACGCTGGTCATGCGCGGCGCCGTGTGGCGGGGATTGTTCACCGCGCTGGCGGATTCGTTGTTCAGCACGTAATTGACAAAGTCCTGCTCCGGACCGGCCGCATACGGGATCATGACCAGGTTGGTGTGACAGGCCGCATGCGTGTGCCGGGTGTACGGCAGTGAATTGCTCGTCCCGCAGCGCTGATGATAAATGCCCAAGGCGTAAGTGCGGGCGTAAGTCCCAGCCATGCCGTCATCGATGAAGAAGGCGAACGAGGTGCCGATGCCGGGCACATAAAGTTTGTATTCGCCGGGAGTGGTGAAGCTCGTGAAGTCCGCTTCATAAACCTGCTGGTAAGGTGTGGGGGTGTAGCTGTAGCCGACATCCGGCCGGCGCGTGAGCACGCCGCTCCAGGCGGTGGCGCCACTCTGGGCATTGATGATTTGAAAGCTGCTGTTGGCCGGCACCGCCATTTCCCCCAACGTGCCGAGGTACTGGCCGACCATGGCTTTCTTCGCCTGATTGGAAATGTAACCCGCCTGATTGACATGGATGGCCGGGCTGTAGCGTTGCGGCGCATTGGTGGCCGTGAAGATCACGCTGCTCGACCAGAGCGTGGCGGTGGGATTTTGCACCGTGACAACAGCGCCGCTGGGAATGGGTGAACCGAGCTGAAGATAAAGCCAGTTGGCCACGCGCAGATCACGCACGCGCAAGGGCGCATACAGGACGCGGCGTTTGAAACCGACGGCGGTGATGGGAAGTGCGGAACCGTTGGCGGAAACGGTGAAAGCGCTGGCGGGCGGCAGGGTGCCGTTGCCGGTGGCATCAAGAAAATTCCAGGAAGTCAGGGGTGCGGGGTCCGGATCCTTGGCGGTCACCATCATGACTTCGACCACGTTGCTGTTGAGCAGGCGCAGCGAATGATCGCCGACAATCGGCATCCGAAGGAAATTGTCGTCGCTCATCGGCAGAGTGGGTGTCTGCGCGTATGAACGACTCAAAATCACTGCCAGGGTTGGTCCCGCGGCCACGAACCGTTTCCACAAAATGACCTTCACGGCTCGTCAGAAAAGCACTGACTGTGCCCGGAGATTTTTTCCGACGAAGCGAAAGGCGCAAAAAATCGCCGGCCCACCAAAAAAATCGGCGCGCGTCAGTTTTCTGGACAATGCAAGACAGCGGCGACTGGAATTGAATCAAAACTGTCCGCGAATCGGCAGCGGAGCAAAAAGTGGGTCGAACAGCCGGAATTAGCACAGCGCGGTCACGTGCCCAACGTCAGGACTCGCGGGGGACACTTCTCCCTCACGGCGAGACACCACGCCAAGCGCATGCTCGCGATGGATGGAATAGAAATTCGCGCGGCGGCCGTAACCGTCAGTGCGCATTGGCCAGCGCTTCAAGGGCGCGAAGCGTGGCCGCGCTCCGGGTCTCGACGCCCAGCACCGCGAAAATCTCGAGCAGATGCTTCTTAACGGTGGATTCGCTGATGCCCAGGATCGTAGCGATATCCGCATTGGTCTTCCCTTGCGCGACCCAGAGCAAAACTTCGGCGACACGTGGCGTGAGCCCGAGTTGGACCAGCGGCGCGGGTGAGGAAAAGTCTGGCTTGAACTCGCGTCGCCCCTGCTGCTCGGCGCGTTGCAAGCGCGCACGCACCGAGGCGAGCAAATCCGTTTTGTTGATCGGCTTGGTGAGATAGTCATCCGCGCCAAGGTTCATCCCGGAACGTTGGTCGGATTTCTCGCCTTTGGCGGTCAGAAAAATGAACGGGATGGCCGCGAGTTGGGAATCCGTCCGCAGCGCCTGCACCACGGCATGACCATCCAGTTCCGGCATCATGATGTCGCACAAGATCAGGTCCGGTTTCTCCTTCCGGGCCAGCTCCAACCCGGCCCGGCCGTTCTCCGCCGCGAGCGGGACGAATTTTTCGAGCTTCAAAATGGTGACGAGATTCCGACGCATCTCGGGTTCGTCTTCGATGACAAGGATCTTCTTTGCATTCATATTTTTTGCGCATCAACCAACACCGGCAGGCGAACCGCAACACAGGTACCCTGCCCGACTTCACTATCAATACTGATCTGGCCGCGGTGCAAATCCACGCACCGCTTTACAATGGTCAGCCCCAACCCGGTGCCCGGCACGTGCCCGACGTTGCGACCGCGATGAAATGCATTGAAGAGCCAGGGCAGGTCCGCCGTGGGAATGCCGGCGCCGCGGTCGCGGACGGTCAGAACGATCTCGTCCGCTTCGCGATGCACCGCGAACTCGACCGGCCGGGCGGCCTCGGAAAATTTGACGGCGTTGGAGAGCAAGTTGGTGAAGATATGGCGCAACAAGCTCTCATCCGCCTGCACTTCGCTCTCGTCGCAATCGTAACTGAAGATCACCGGGCAGCGGCGCTCGGTCACGGCCGCGATGTCATCCACGATGCGCTGACAAAAGACGCGCAAGTCGAGCGGCGCAGGCTGAAACGCCAGCCGGCCCGCGTCCAGGCGACCGAGCACGAGCACCTCCTCCATCAGATTCGCCATGCGCCGGGTGTTGCGCACGATGGAATCGAGCTGCTCCCGCCGCTCCGCCGGGTCCAACTTGTCGAGGTAATCCGCCAGAATTTCGGTGGAAGACTGGATGATCCCGAGCGGCGTGCGAAATTCGTGCGACACCATGGCCACGAAATTATTTTTGAGCTGGCCGAGTTCCTTCTCGCGCGCCAACGACCGTAACAATTCGTCCTCGGCGCGTTTGCGCTCGGAGATGTCGGTGATACCGGCTTGAATAATCTGTCGCCCGCTCCATTCGATGCGGGTGAGGACGACCTCCAGTGGAATACTTTCCCCGGTGGCCCGCTGCGCCAGCCATTCGAAACGCGCGCTGCCGTTCGTGAGGCACTCGCTGATATAGCGCCGCGCCAGCAAGTCGGTGGCTTCTCCGTTGGCTTGGAAAGGAGGGGAAGTATCGCGCGGATGACGGCCGCGCACTTCCTCCTGCGAATGATATCCGAGGATGCGCAAGGCGGCAGGATTCACCTCCAGATATTGGTTCTCATCGTGCAGCATCACACCCTGGCTGGATGCTTCGAAGAGCGCGCGGAATTTTTGTTCTGACTCCCGCAGCGCTTGTTCGGCCCGCTTGCGCTCGATGGCTTGAGCGATTTGGGCGCCGACGAAAGTCAGGATCTGCTTTTCCTCCTCGCCGTAGGCGCGTGGATTTTCGTAATCCTGCACCACCACGACGCCGATGGTTTGCGCACGAATCGCCAGCGGCGCGCCCAGCCAGATCGTTGGCAGCGGCGCTCCGCAATCCACCGCCGTGACGCGCGCGCCATCCTCGGCCACGACCGTGAAACCGTCCTGCGTCACCGCCTTGTGCGAACCCGCCAGCAACGGCCGCCCCGTGCGAAGCACGTAGCCGGTCCAGCCCTGATCGATCGGAATCGGCCTGGTGCTCAGATCATAGGCATCCACGAGGTACGGAAAGCTGAAGGTGCGGCCGCCCGGATCGATCAGGGCGATGTATAAATTTTCCGCCGGCATGAGCGTCTTCACGATTGAATGAATCCGCGCGTACAGGCTGGGCAAATCCTCGGTGGTATGCACCGCTTCGGAGATTTCGTAGGTGGCGTGCTGGATGCGTTCGCGGCGCCGGCGTTCCGTGTCATCCGCGATGCTTGCACGCAACAACCGCCGCCCTTCCGCCGGCAAACGCACCAAGCGCACCTCGGTTTCGATGAGCCGGCCACTCTTGTGCTGGTGAATCCATTCGAAGGTCGGGGTGCCGCCCGCAAGCGCTTCATCCATTTTAGCGCGCGCCAGAAAGGCCGAGCGCTGACCATCCGGCTGGAACTCGGGACTGACCTCGGCGGGTGTCAACTGTGTCAGCTCTTCGCGCTTCCAGCCATACAGTTGCACTGCCGGCTCGTTGCAACTCAGAAACCTTCCGGTGTCACCGTCGAAAACAATGATCGCCTCCGGCGCGTGTTCCACCAGCGTGCGCAAGCGCGCCTCGCTTTCGCGCAACTCGGCCGTCCGCTCCTCGATCCGGCGCTCCAGCGTGGCCGTGAGTTGTCGTACTTCTTCCTCGGCTCGCTTGCGTTCGGTGATATCGCGGGTTACCACGAGCAATTGCGGCTGATCCGGCAAGCCAACGGCAGTCAGCGAAACTTGCACGGGAATGGTCGTTCCATCCGCCCGCCGGCCGAGCCATTCGAAACGCGTGCTCCCCTCGCGCAACGCCCGGGCGATGCCCTCCGCCGCCTTTTCGCTGGATAACCGCCCGTCGGGCTGGATATCCGCCGAATCCTGCGCGGGCGTGGTGTTGATCAAATCCTGCGGACTCCGATAACCCAGCAAACGGGCGCTGGCTTCGTTCACATCCACAAACACACCCTTCTTCACGTCGAAAAGCGAAATGGCGTCTGTGCTCTTCTCGAACATGCGGCGGAACCGCGCTTCGCTCTCCCGCCACGCCGCCTCGGCCCGCTTGCGCTCCGTGATGTCGGCCACCGAACCCACATGATATTGCACTACTCCGGTGTCGGGATCGCGAATGGCGACGCTATTCGTCAACCCATACCAGTGCTGGCCGTCACGGCGGATGTATTCGATCTCCTCGTTCTGAAACGCGCCAGCCGTGATGAGTTTGTGCAACAACCGTTCGCGGTCCGCGGTGCGGGCGTAAAGATTTTCTCGCGGCACGCTCTGCATCTCGGCCAGCGACTCGTAACCCGACAAGCGCAAATACGCGCGATTGGCGAAGATCAATTCGTGATTCGGCCCCGTGCGATAAAGCGCCTCCGAAACATTGTCGGCAATGGACATGAGCAGTCGCTCCGTGTCCCGCACGGCGGCCTCGGCCTGCTTGCGCGGCGAGATATCGCGCGCAATGATAACGAACAACTCCCGTCCGTCGTCCACCACCGCCGTGGACAACACGCGCAAAGGAACCTCGGTGCCATCCACCCGGCGCGCCAGCCATTCAAAATTTAAGCTGCCCTGCCGGCGAACCTCCGCCACCACCTCGCGCACCCGCTGTGCCGTGTCCGCTCCATCCGGCTGGCGTGTCGGCGCGAGTTCATCCGGCCGCTTCGAAACCATGTCCGCCTTGCTGGCCGCGTGCATCAACTCAAGCGCCGCGGCATTGCAATCCACGAACACGCCCGCCACCGGATCAAAAATCCAGATTGGGTCCGCGCTGCGGGTGAAGAAATGTTCGAACATGCCGGCAGCGTGCCCCCAAGTGCGGTCGCCCGCATTGGGTCGTTCGGTCCATTTACCGTGCTGGCGAACTGGCGTAGTCATGCCGGCGTGAAAGCAAACTTGAACTCGTCATCCACGATCCGCGCGGTGCCAGGCACGGCGGCGGGTCGGGTTTCCTATGTCACGAGTGATCGCTGTGCGTCAAGTGCCGAACCCGCAACCAAGAAAATCATGACTGCCAATTTCCGCAAACCCGGACTCCTTTATCCCAGCCAGGCGGCCCTCGCGCTGCCCACCCCCGCGCCGTTCACCACGCGCTTCCAACCCGCCCCGCGGCGAGCCACACCGCGCCCGACGACGAAGGCGTATCGCCGCGCCGCTCGCGCCGCCGAACTGGCGGCCTGGGAGGCGGCCACGCCCGCGGCCCAGTTGCGCGCCCATGCCCGGGCGGCCACGCAAGACACGCCGGCGGAGAAACGCACGTTCGCGCTG
>CAYWCK010000168.1:0-10391 GCA_964456685.1 uncultured Bifidobacteriaceae bacterium
ACGGCGCGGGCTGCGGCATCGGCATCTTGAATCGTCTTCGCGCCGCTCACGCGCACGGTGACGACGCGATGAACGCCCTCGCCATCGCGCACGATCTTCTTCGCGAGTTCGAGGCAGACGTGCGCGAGCGCGGCTTGGAAGGTTTGCACGTCGGCTCGCGAGGACGCTCGCCCCACCGTCTTGTTTCCGGCGAGGCCATTCGCGAGAACCAGCACTGTGTCGTTGGTGCTCATGTCGCCGTCCACCGTGATGCGATTGAAACTGTTCGCCACGGCTTCCTGCAATGCGGCCTGCAACGCCTTTGCTTCAATCGCGGCGTCGGTCGTGATGAAACACAGCATCGTGGCGTGCAATCCGCCGTGCGGCAACGCCGCGGGCCGCGCGCCGGTTGCGCTCATGCCCGGCTGAATCATCCCCGCGCCTTTGCAGATGCCGCCGATGCGGACGGTTTTTCCGCCCAGCTTGAATTCAATCGCGACCTGCTTCGGTTTGGTGTCGCTCGTCATGATGGCCTCCGCCGCTTCCGCGGCGTGCGCGGCGTCGTGACCAAGAATTTCGGACGCAGCAAGAATGCCCTGCTTCACATTCGCCATCGGCATCGTGACGCCGATGCGGCCCGTGCTGCCGACGAACACTTGTTCCTCCGGCATGTGAAATTGTTTCGCAACGAGCGCCGTCATTGCGCGCGCGTCTTTCATGCCCTGCTTGCCGGTGCAGGCATTGGCGTTGCCCGAGTTCACCACGATGGCCTGCGCCTTGCCGCGCTTCACGCGCTCGGCGCAAACCTTCACCGGCGCGGCACAAACCTGGTTCGTCGTGAACATGCCCGCGACCGTGGCCGGCACTTCGGAGACGATGAGCGCGAGGTCGCGCTTCGGACCTTTGTTCGAGCCTTTGCCCGTGCCCAGCCGCTTGATGTCACAAAACACGCCGCTCGCGAGGAATCCCTCGGGCGCACAAATCGAGCCTTCCACCGTTTTGAATTTCAGTTTCATGTCGGATTACTGCGGAACATCTATTTCAATTTCCCCGCGCAGGTAAAGCACAGCTTTGCCGCCGATGCGCACGCGGTCGCCGGCGAGCTCGCAAAAAAGTTCCCCGCCGCGCTGCGAAACCTGCCGCGCGAACAGCTTCACCTTGCCCAATCGCGCCGCCCAAAATGGGATCAATGTGCAATGCGCCGAACCCGTCACTGGGTCTTCATCCACGCCCGCTTGCGGCGCAAAAAAGCGCGAGACGAAATCACAATCCGTCCCGCGCGCCGTGCAAATAATGCCCGTGCAATCGAGTTGCGCGAGCGTGGCGAAGTCCGGTTTCAACACCCGGATTTCCGCTTCGTCATTGAAGACGACGAGGTAATCGCGCGATTTGAAAACCTCGACCGGCCGCGCACCAAGCCCGCGCACGAGCGCGTCCGGCGCGGCGCAGGCCACAGCGGGCCGCGAAGGAAAATCGAGCGTCAACAATTCCCCGTCGCGCGCGACCGAGAGTTCACCGCTGCGCGAATGGAAGCGAACGCTCGTTCGTTGCCGGTCCACCTGCGTGAAGATGACGAATGCCGCGGCAAGCGTGGCGTGTCCGCACAAATCCATTTCTACCGTCGGCGTGAACCAGCGCAGTTCGTAGTCTGCTCCGCGCGTGACGAGGAAGGCCGTTTCGGAGTGCCGGTTCTCCGCGGCGATGTTGAGCAACGTGGCGTCATTCAACCAACCGTCCAGCAGGCAAACGCCCGCGGGATTGCCGCCGAATGTTCGCGCGGCAAACGCATCCACATGGAAGTAGGGGATCTTCACTTGAAGCAAAGCAGTCGCACGCCGACCAGGATTATGAAACCGCCGAACGCGCGCTTCAAATTGTCAGCCGGAATGTGCGTGGTGAGCCAGGCGCCCACGTAACTGCCCCCGATGGCCAGCGGCGCCAGCGCGACCGCCGTGCGCCAGTCCACGTTGCCTTGAGTGAAATGTTTATACGAACCCATCAACGCGGTGGGGATGATCACGATGAGCGAAGTCCCGATGGCCTGCTTGATGTCGCGAATCGGCGGGCTCAGGAGAAACATCATCGCCGGCACCATGACGATGCCGCCGCCCACGCCGAAAAGTCCACTGGTGATGCCGCTGACCAGGCCGATGATTCCTGCGATGAGATAGTGCATGACTGCTTAATGCCGGGGCCGCCGCAGCGGGGCAAATTCATTCTTCAAGTTTGCCCCGGCTGGTCTAAGCTGCGCGCGTTATGGAATTCCTCGCGAACATCAACTGGGAGGCCGGTTTCAGTGACGGCAAGTTTTTCTGGATCGAGTGGCATTTCTGGAAGGTCATTGGCTGGTTGGGCAACCTGATTTTTTTCTCGCGCTTCATCGTCCAGTGGTTTGCCACGGAGAAACGCAAGCAGGTCGTGGTGCCGGTCATCTTCTGGTGGTTGAGTCTGGCCGGGACGTTGTTATTGCTGAGCTACGCAGTCTTTCACACCCACGACTCGGTGATCATCTTCGCGTATGCCTTTGCGTGGATTCCGTACATCCGCAATTTGATCATCCACCAGCGGCATGAAGATGCGCACCGCGACTGCCCGGGCTGCGGGAAATCCTGTCCTCCAAACTCCAATTATTGCCTCGCTTGCGGGGCAGCGCTGAAAGAAGCCGCCCCGGCGCGCTGAATTCTAACGAACTATTTTTTCGGGGCAGGAGCGGCTGCCGGCGCTGCCGGTTTGGGGGCTGGGGCCGCCGCGGCGAGGTTCGTCGGAATCTGATACTTCTGCATGATGGGGGCGAAATCGGGATGGGCGCGGCCGTACTCGGACAGCTTGGCGATAAACGCGTTGACGTTCGGCTGGTCGCGTTCGAACTCCCCGATCAACTGCACGGCCGGCGGCTTGATGACCTTGAGGTCGAAGCGGGCCCGGTGTTGCTGAATGTATAAGTAGAATGCCAGGGTGGCGCCGAGCAACACCAAGGCGAGCAGTTGCATGGTCAGTTGCAGCTGCAGGCCCTCGTTCGCGTTCGTGTCGCTGGCCATCGGGCTGGCGGGTTTGGAGTCGAGATCGCTCATGGGAATTACTTGGTGGCGGGCTTCGGGGCCATGGGTTTGTTGCCCAGCACGCCGGCCTGCTGCAGCAGCGGCACGATGTCCTGGTTCTTCTTGCTGTATTCCACGCAGTCCAGCGTCAGCGCCTGCACCGTGTTACGCCAGTTGTTGATGGCTTGGGCGCGACCGTTGTAATTACGCAGGTCGCCATTGAGGCTGACGGCTTGCAGGCTGAAAACCATGGCCAGCACCACGCACAATGCGAGCAGGGCATAAAGAATCTGGTTGGTCAAAGTGATCTTCATAAATCGGGGCGCACTCTAAACGTTTCCGATTTGAAGTCCACCGTTTTTCGCCGGACTGACGGGGCGAAAGTGATCGCGAATCAGGGTGCCGGGATGAATCCGCCGGCCGGATATGGTCCCAGCTTCACGCCGGTGGGCAGTGATGCGCCCGCAGGGGTGCCAACGGGGTTGGGGACGTAGAGTTCCTTGATCACATCATGGATCTGGCCGCCTTGAAGATAATCCGCGAGCACACTCACGTCCGGGACGTCGTCGCCGTTCATCTTGCGATTTTCCATCGCCCACTGTTCTTTCGCGCCCTCCAGCACGCGCAGGTTGCGGTAAATGACGTTGAGCTGGGAGTTTTCGCGCGCCCGCACCAGATTGGGAATCGCCAACGCCGCCAGCAATCCAATGACGCTGACGACGATCATCAATTCCACAAACGTGAAGCCGCGGCGGAAAATGCCGTGCCCCGTTCGAGACATGGGTGTGCTCGTTTGCATGCGCGAAAATCAAATCCGCATCGTGCAATAGGCATGCCAGCCTCGTTTCCCTGCCTCCGCGTGCCTGAATTTGTCCCACTTTTGGACTCAGATGGTCACGATCTGTTTGTATTCAGGCACCACCACCTGCGCTTTGGGGCGCATTTGCTTCAGTGTTTCTGCAAACGCCAGCGCCTGTTCCTCCTCGCCGTGGACGACGCAAATCTTTTTGAGGTTCCCGGTGGTGGCCGACACGTAACGCCGCAGCTCGTTCTTGTCCGCGTGGCCGGACCACGCATCAATCGCCGCGACCTTGGCTTTCACTTCGTACGGTTCGCCGAAGATGTTCACCGGATTTTTCCCGCTGAGAATCTGCGCGCCCAATGTGTGATCGGCGCAATAGCCGATGAACAGCACCAGATTCTTGGGATCGCCGACGTTGTTCTTCAGGTGATGCCGCACGCGCCCGGCTTCCGCCATGCCGGACGCGCTGATGATGATTGCGGGTTCTTTCAACTCGTTCAGCTTCAGCGAATGCGCCACTTCACGGATGTAGGTGAGATTCTCCATGCCGAACGGATTCGCCTTCTCCCGCAGAAATTTGTAAATCTCCTCGTTGAAGCATTCGGGATGCAGGCGGTGGATTTCCGTCGCATTTACGCTCAACGGACTGTCCACAAAGATCGGCACCTTGGGCAACCGCCCTTCCTCCGTCAGCTGATTCAGCACGTACACGAACTGTTGCGTGCGCCCGACGGAGAACGCCGGCACGATCACCTTCCCGCCTTGCTTGAGCGTCTCGTTCAGCAGCCGGCACGCTTCGTTTTCCGCGTTCACCTTGATCGAGTGCTCGCGATTGCCGTAGGTGGACTCCACCTGCAAATAATCCACGTTCTCCACCGCCACCGGGTCGCGCAGGATTTCGTCGCCGCCGCGTCCGACATCCCCGCTGAAGAGATAGCGAAACTTCCGGCCGCCCTCTTGGATGTCGAGCACCACCTGCGCACTGCCGAGGATGTGGCCGGCATCGCGAAAGGTTACCGTCACGCCATCGCAGACCGGAAAGGGCCGGTCGTAATTGATCGAGACGAATTGCCGCACGGCTTTCTCGGCGTCCTGCGCGGTGTAAAGTGGTTGCACCGGCGGCAGCCCTTGCTTGGCGCGCTTTCGCGAGACGAACTCCGCGTCCGCCTGTTGGATGTTCGCGGAATCCTCCAGCATCACCGCGGCAAGATCCCGCGTGGCAAAGGTGCAGTAGATGTTGCCCTCGTAACCGTGCTTGCAGAGATTCGGCAGATTGCCGCAATGATCGATGTGCGCATGGCTGAGCACCATCGCGTCCACGGTCCTGGGATCAAAGGGGAAATTGCGATTGCGCTCGATGGACTCGTCGCGCCGGCCCTGGAAGAGGCCGCATTCCAGCAGCAACTTCTTTCCGTTGATCTCGAACAGATACATCGAACCGGTGGTGGTGCGGGTCGCGCCGAAAAAATGAATTTGCATCGCGCTGAAAGAATGTCCGCCAGTCGCGGCTTGTCGAGTTTGGAAATGGAGGCTGACGATCTATTCGCCAGCCGAACTGCGAAGTGCGGCGGCGGCGATGCCATGCCCTCGGCTTCATCGGGACGGTCTGAGCCAAATTCATTGCCAATTGACGCTGCGCGGCTACCCTCCCGCGCGTGAAAATCGGCGTTTTGCAACTCAACTCGACGATCGGGGA
Source organism: uncultured Bifidobacteriaceae bacterium (assembly GCA_964456685.1). Classification (GTDB taxonomy): domain Bacteria; phylum Verrucomicrobiota; class Verrucomicrobiia; order Limisphaerales; family JADLHS01; genus CAYWCK01. The sequence continues at coordinate 5,516 of CAYWCK010000168.1, forward strand.
TTACGCGGCCAACCGCGACAAGCTCGTCGCCGCGTACGAACGCGCCTGCGCTGGCGGCGCGGAGTTCGTCATCGCGCCGGAGCTTTTTCTCTGCGGCTATCCGCCGCGCGACCTGTTGCTCCGTTCTGATTTTGTGGAGGCCAACCTCGCGGTCGTCGCGGAGGTGGCGGCGAAGGTTGGCACGGTTCCGCTTTGCGTCGGTTATGTGGATCGAAATCCCACCCGGCCCGGCCGGCCACTCACCAATTGCGCGGGGGTTCTGCAAGGTGGGAAAATGGTGTGGTCGCAAATCAAATCGCTCTTGCCGACCTACGATGTTTTCGACGAGGACCGCTACTTCGAGCCGGCGAAGAGTAACGCGGTGTTCGAGTTCAAGGGCCGCAAGCTCGGCATCACCATTTGCGAAGACATCTGGAATGATGAGGATTTTTGGTCTGACCGGCTCTATCGTCGCGATCCGATCAAGGACCTTGTCGCTGCGGGCGCGGATTTGATGCTGAACATCTCGGCGTCCCCCTGGCACGCGGGCAAGGAGAAGACGCGGCTCGAGATGCTGCAGCGCGTCGCGCGCGATGAAAAAGTTCCGCTCGTTCAGGTCAACTTGATCGGCGCGAACGACGAACTGATTTTCGACGGGCACAGCGTCGCGCTCAATCGCCAGGGCGAAGTGCTGGCGATGGCGAAGGGTTTTGCGGAGGAGGTTTTTGTCGTCGAAGTGGACGGCCATGCACCGGCGATCAAGCCGCAGTTTGCCGTGCCCGAGGAATTGCTGTTCCGCGCGTTGTCGCTCGGCGTGAAAGACTACGTCACGAAGTGCGGCTTCAAATCCGTGGTGCTCGGTTTGTCCGGCGGTATCGACTCCGCCATTACCGCCGTCATCGCGGTGGACGCGTTGGGCGCGGACAAGGTCATGGGTGTTTCGCTGCCGGCGCGCTATTCGAGCAGCGGCAGTCTTACCGATGCCGAGGCGCTCGCGAAGAATCTTGGCATCCGTTACGAAGTGATTCCCATCGAGCCGCCGTTCAAAGCGATGGAAGGACAGCTCGCGAAAGTTTTTGCCGGCACGAAACCAAACGAGGCGGAGGAAAACATCCAATCGCGCCTGCGCGGCGTGACGTTGATGGCGCTCTCGAACAAGTTCGGGTCGCTCGTGCTCACGACGGGCAACAAATCGGAGATGGCCGTCGGTTATTGCACGCTTTATGGCGACATGTGCGGCGCGCTCGCGGTGATTGCGGACGTTTTCAAGACGGACGTTTACAAGGTTTCGCGCTGGATCAATCGGGAGAAGGTCCTCATCCCGACCGATTCGATCACCAAGCCACCGAGCGCGGAGCTGCGGCCGAACCAGAAAGATCAGGACTCGTTGCCCGAATACGACATGTTGGATGCGATTCTCCAGCACTATGTCGTTGAGCATTTGAGCAAGGCCGAGATCATTGCCCGCGGTTTTCCCGCAGCGGTGGTGAATGACGTGATCAACAAGGTCACGTTTACCGAATACAAGCGCCGGCAAGCCGCGCCCGGCTTGAAGGTTTCGCCGCGTGCTTTCGGCATGGGCCGTCGCATTCCCATCGCGCAACGGTTTCGGCCGGCGCGCTAGGCTTCCGCATTCATGTCCACTGGCGCACTGCCCAAGTTGACCGTCGTCACGCCCTGCTTCAACAGCGAGCGGACGATTCGTGAGACTTTGGAAAGCGTGCGCGACCAGGATTACAAGAACGTCGAGCACCTGGTCATGGACGGCGGCTCGAAGGACCGCACCCTGGAAATCCTGAAGGAGTTTCCGCACCTCCAGTGGAAATCGGAAAAGGACGAGGGCCACTATCACGCGATGAACAAGGGCATCGCGGCCGCGACCGGCGAGGCCGTGGCCATCCTGAATGCCGATGATTGTTACTGTCCGGGCATCCTCGCCAAGGTTGCCCGGGCGTTAGCCGAGCACCCGGAATGGGAGGCGCTTTTCGGCGACATTATTTTCGTGGACGGCGACGGGGTGGAAATTTTTCGCCGCGAAGAAGCGTGTTGGGATGCACAGATCGTGCGGTGCGGTTTCGGGCTGGCGAATCATCAAGCCCTGTTCGTGCGCAAGAAAACCTACGACCGGCTAGGCCTGCTGCGGCACAAGGATTTCAAGAACTGCTGCGATTACGAATTTCTCGTGCGCATGACGCACCATCGCTGCAAGGTCGGCCATATCCGCGAATACGTCGTGCGCTACCGCTACCACGACTTCGGCCAGTCGGCGGACGAGCGGATCGTGGCGAACATGCATCGCGAATCGGAGCGGATCCGCGTGGAGTATGGTTTGCCGGGCGGGACATTGGGAAACTGGCTCGGCCATTACGCGCGGTTGAAGCGCCAGGCGGAGAAATTGTTCCTGTTGGGCAAGCTGGATTTCGTGCCCGGCAAAGTGAAACTCCGCCGTTACATGCGTCGCAAGACGCAATTCTCGTCGAACATCGGGTTGGACAAACTCAAGTAGCAGCCGACGTGAGCAGGCTCAAAAAACCGAGCCTCGTTGACCCGGCGAACATGAGCATCACGCCAGCACGCCCCACGGATCAAACACCTTCACCGTTTTCGGAAACTTCACCTTTCGGTAGCCTTCCCACGGGCAGCACAGCAACACGGCCTTGAGGCGCTTCTCGCCTTTCAGCTTTGCCGGGTCGGCGAGATATTCAAACTCCAGCAAGCTCGGGCTGTTCTTCGTGGTCGAAGCGTAATCGTGCACCAGCACGCGGCAACCGTTGCGCTTGAGCGATTGCGCGATGTGCAGGCCGGCGGATTCCTCCGTGATGTAAGTGTGCGGGCGATACGACATGCCAAGCACCGCAACCGTGTCTCCCGGTTTGCAGCACGCGAGCGCCTGCGCGGCGAGCTGCTCTTTCGTCATCTCGTTCACCGCGTCCGTCGCTTCCGCCAGCGGTGCGCTGAGGCCGACTTCCTTCGCCGTGTAGGCCACGAGCCGGTTATCCCGCGGAAAGCACGGTCCGCCAAAACTCAGGCCGGCGCGGAGATATTTTTTCCCGATGCGCGAGTCCGAACCAATCGCGTCGAGGATCTGGTGAATATTCGTGTCCGGCAGCCGCTCGGCGATCATGCGGAGCTGGTTGGTGAAGCTGATCTTCGCCGTGATGTAGCTGTTGACGGAAATCTTCGTCAGTTCGGCGCTGGTTACCGACATGCGCGCGATGTTCGGCTGGTTCAAATTGTATTTGCGATAGAGCGCTTCGAGCAAATCGCCGGCGCGCTTGTCGGACTCGCCGATCAACACCATGTCCGGCGAAAGCAAGCCGCGCACGACGTCGCCGATGGCGATGAACTCCGGGTTGTAACAAAAACTGAAATCCTTGCCGCACTTGCCGCCGATTTCTTTTTCCAGCATCGGAATGATCACCTTGCGGCAGGCGCCGGGCGTGGTCGTGGAACTGCAGACAAAGATGTGCCCTTTCTTCTTCGCCTTGCGGACGGCCTGGGCAATCGGCGCCATCGCGCGCATCAGAAATTCGTTGGAGAAACTTCCATCCGGCAGGCTCGGCGACGGAACGATGAAGAACGAAATATCCGTGGCGACGGCCTCGGCGGGATTCGTCGAGGCCTTCAGGCGTTTGCCGGCGCGCAGGACGGTTTCCGCCAGCAATGGTTCGTCCACGGGCGCTTCGCCGGCGTTGAGCTTGCGCACGGCCTCGGCGTTGATATCCACGCCCAGCACGTCGTAGCCGCGTTCCGCGAACGTGGCCGCCATGCACGCACCGAGTTTGCCCAGACCGAACACCGACAGCTTCTTGAGGCTCGACATAGGGCGGGCAGCATTCCGGAACGAGCCTCAAACGCAAGTGAATTTTCCCCCGCCGCCGGTTGGGCCGCCGGCCGGCCCGGCAAAGCAAAACGGGCAACGCCGGTTGACGGTGCCCGTTTGCAAAGTAGACGTGGTCTAGATTCCTTTTTCCATCTTCTCGCCGGCTTTCTGCCAGCCGGAGATGCCGGCCGACATGTGCTTGATATTGGTGTAGCCGAGCTTCGCGGCGGCGTTGGCCGCGTTTTGATACGCCTTGCACTTGGGCCCGCCGCAATAAGCGATGATGAGTGCGCCTTTATCCTTCGGCAGCACCGCGGCCAGATTATTCTTCACGGCGGAATAATCGAGCGCGCCGGGCACGTGGCCTTTCTGGTAGGACTCGGATCCGTTGACGTCCAGAATGACCGCGGATTTTGCGGCGGCGAGGGTTTTCACATCCTTGACGCTGACATCGGGAAATTCCGCCGCCGAGGCCGCGGTCGCAATCAAGGCAGTGGCGAATAGGGCAATGAGTCTTTTCATAGTAATTAAATCGGTGATTTCGGAGTTACATCTAGTCCAGGTTCGGGAAACGGTCAAGCGAGGGGATCAAATTTGGGAGTGGTGCGCGAAGCGGGGGTCGAACCCACAACCTTCGGCTCCGGAGGCCGACGCTCTATCCAATTGAGCTACTCGCGCAACGTGGGGAGCTTACGCGCCGCCCGGCCGTAGCTCAATGCGAATCTCGTGGTGACTTATTTGGGCGGAGGCAGGACCTGCCACAAACGCTGGTTCTCCTCCTTGAACTTCGCAAAGCGCTCGCGCTGTTCCGGCGTGAGCACCACGGCGATCTGCGCTTCGGTGTTCGAAAGTATGCCGCGAAATCTGGGCGCGACTTCCAGGCGCAGCTCGCGCAGCTCGCGTTGCGACTCCGCCAACGCGGCATGAACCTTCTCCCGCTGAGCGGCCTCCAGCTTCATCCGCGCGGCGAGCCGGCGCTCGATCAATTCCCGCACGCGATCCGGATTCGTCAAGGCCGTCTGCACCGTGCGCCGCACGACGGCGCGCGTCACCACCACGCCGGCCGCAAAACCG
>CAYWCK010000169.1:0-10364 GCA_964456685.1 uncultured Bifidobacteriaceae bacterium
AATCCATCATCTACTTCGAGGTCGTCACCACGCTCGCGCTCGCGGTCGGTTTGGTTGCCGTCAATGTTGTGAAACCCGGACTAGGGGTCGTCCTGCCCGCACCGGACAAACGCGAGGTGCCGCACCAGCAGACGGTGGCCGAGATGATTGAGCACATTTTTCCCAAAAGCTTCTTTGAAAGTGCGGCGAGCAACGATGTGCTTCAAGTGGTAGTCTTCGCGGTCATTTTCGCGGTGGCCTTGACGCAAGTCTCCGGTAAGCCCAAGGAAACGATGTTGAATTTTTTCGAAGGGCTGTCGGAGGTCATGTTCAAGTTCACCGGTTTGGTGATGATGTTCGCGCCGTTTGGCATCGGTGCGGCCATGGCCGTCACTGTGGGGCACAGCGGATTGGCGGTGTTGAAGAACCTGATGCTCCTCGTGTTGACGCTTTACGGTGCCTTGATCGTTTTCATCCTCGTGGTGTTGTTGCCGGTCGCCTTGCTTTTCAAGATTCCAATCCGTGCGTTCCTGAAAGCCGTGAAAGAGCCGGCGTTGATTGCGTTCACGACGACATCGTCCGATGCAGCCTTGCCGGACGCTTTCAAGAAAATGACGGCCTTCGGCGTGCCGAAACGGATCGTGTCGTTCGTGCTGCCGACGGGTTATTCCTTCAACCTGGATGGCAGCACGCTTTACCTGGCCGTCGCCTCGGTCTTCGTCGCTCAAGCGGCGGGAGTGGAACTGACCCTTGCTCAACAGTTGCTCATGATGCTGACTTTGATGCTGACCACCAAAGGCATCGCTGCCGTGCCACGCGCTTCGTTGGTGATATTGATGGGCACCCTCGCTTCCTTCAACCTCCCGTTGGCCGGCGTGGCTTTGATCCTTGGCGTGGATGAATTGATGGACATGGCACGCACGACCGTCAATCTCGTCGGGAACTGTCTGGCGTCGGCGGTCATGGCGCGCTCGGAAGGTGAGCTGAAGCCGCCAGCGGAAACGGCGAGCTGACCGCTGTTGAATTCGAGTGTAACTCACTGACGTCAAGAAACGTCACTAAAGAAAATCAGCGGCGCGGGGTCGAATTGGTTGACCGAGGTACGCGCGGCTGGCATTTCTATCGAATGGTGATTTCGCCGTGGTGGACGGTTGCGCTTGCGGTCCCGGTGCTCGTGCTCGGGGAACTGCTGGTTCGTCGCAGCCGCCTGCTTTCGCAGCTTTTCATACCACCAGCCGTCGCGGGCGGCTTGCTGGTGGCCGTTCTGGTCGCGCTGGTCAATCTCAGCAGCGGCAAGAGCATCACGTTTGCGACGGATGTCAGCGCGCGTTGGTGGACCTGGCTTTGCACTGCCGAGGCAGAGTGGGTGTCCGCCCCTGCCATCAACGTCAACTCGCCTTTCATTCTCGCGTTTTTTGCCTGCCTCGGACTGAACGGCAGTTGGGCCACGATCAAGCGGAGTGGCATGCCCGCTGCGATGTTCCTGGCGTTGGCTGGTGGGTTCGCGGTCGTGCAGAACCTCGTCGGTATTGGCATGGCCAAACTGCTTGATCTGCCTCCGCTTCTTGGACTGGTTTATGGCAGTGTGGCCCTGACTGGTGGGCACATCACGGCCCTGGGCTTCGCGGCGGATATGGAAAAAGCCGGCATCACCAACGCACTAAACACCAGCATGGCCACCGCGACCTGCGGCATCGTGGCGAGTGCCGTTGTGGGTGGAATAGTGGCCAGCATGCTGATCTATCGACGGCGACTGCGCCCCGCGGTGGTGGACACACAATCCGCGCCAACCCACAGTGCTGCCGATGGACTGCTCAGCGATCTTCGGTCTTTGTTTATCTATGGCCGCCCATTTCTACTCCACTTGTTGCAAAGCGCCCAGGCGGGAATACTGGCGGATCTGCGTCAATTAGTTCGCTATGGCAAACCGTTGCTGCTGCATCTGCTGTTGGTTCTTTTTTGCATCAAAGCCGGCTCCTGGATCAACTGGATGGTCCAGGCACAGGTAACATTTCCGGTTTATATCGGCGCCATTCTCTTTGGCTCCGGGGTGCGGAATGTCCTGGATGTGGCCGGAGCCAAATGGATTCGGGAAGACATCCTCCATACGCTGACCTCAGTGGCGTTGGGCTTGTTCATGACCAGCGCCATGATGAGTCTCAACCTGCTGGAGGTCTCACATTCCGTAACGCCGATGTTTTTGATTCTGGGCGTGCAGGTCATCGTAATGGCGTTATTCGCCTGGTTTGTCACTTTCCGCTTGATGGGACGGGACTACGATGCCGCTGTGATGGCCAGCGGGCACATCGGATTCGGCCTCGGAGAAACTCCGAATGCGCTGGCCAACATGCGAGCCATCGAAGAAATCTTCGGCCCGGCACCCCGGGCCTTTCTCGTGGTGGCGCTGGTGGTTAATTTGTTCGTCAAGCTGATCAACGCTGCCAACATCAGCGTCTTTCTCAAATTCTTGCACTCATGAATCGTCCCCGGCGAACTGGCGGCATGCTGGCGCGAGTGATCGTGCTCCTTTGTCTGCTGCCGTTGCTCCGGGCTCCTGCCGCCGATCGCCGCGGCATGGTGGCCTCCGTTCATCCGGCAGCTACCCAGGCTGGCTTGACCGTGCTGAAGCAGGGCGGCAACGCGATCGATGCTGCGGTGGCCGTCGGCCTCACGTTGGGCGTGGTGGATACTTCGAATTCAGGCATTGGCGGCGGATGCTTTATTTTGATTCGACTGGCGGATGGCCGATTCGTTGGAATTGATGGACGCGAGATCGCGCCGGCCAAAGCGACGCGGGACATGTTCGTGCGCGCTGGCAAGACCGACCCCACTTTGAGTCAAACCGGTGCGCTGGCCAGCGGAGTGCCCGGTGAGTTGGCGGCGTTTGATTACGCCGTGAAGAATTACGGCAAAAAGCAGCTTTGTGATCTGCTCATGCCGGCGGCGGAGCTGGCCGAAAAAGGATTTCGCGTCAGCGAAAGCTACGCGAATCGATTGCAGTCGGTGGCCGACGAGATGTCGCCCTTTGAAGCGGCGCGCGCAATCTTTTTTCGCGAGGGACAAACCCTCAAAGCCGGTGACCTTCTGCAGCAACCAGATTTGGCCGCGAGCTATCGTAACATCGCCCGACTGGGAAGCGCCTGGTTTTACAACGGCCCGTTTGCGCAGGCGACGGAGCAGTGGATGAAAGCCAACGGCGGCATCATGACGGCGCGGGATTTCGCCAATTACCGCATCGCGCTGCGTGAACCCGTGCGCACCACTTATCGCGGCCACGAGATTGTCACTTTTGCTCCGCCGAGTTCAGGAGGTGTGCATGTTGCGCAGATGTTGAACATCCTGGAGCACTTTGAACTGGCGAAGCTGAATCCGCCGACGCGGCTGCATGTTATCGCGGAAGCGATGAAACTGGCGTTCGCCGATCGGGCTCACTGGCTGGGTGACCCGGATTTTGCGCCGGTGCCCCGCGGATTGGTTTCGAAAGATTACGCCGCGACGCTGGCACGACGGATCGACCTGCATCGCGCAATTGAAGTTCCGTCGCACGGCCAGCCACCGAATTGGAACACCGACCTGTTCAAGACTCACACCACGCACTTCTCGGTGGCAGACGTCGAAGGGAACTGGGTGGCTTGCACGGCCACGGTCAATACGAGCTTTGGGTCGAAAGTCGTCATCCCCGGTACTGGGGTCGTGATGAACAATGAAATGGATGACTTTTCGGCGCAGCCCGGCGTGGCGAATTATTTTGGCCTGGTGGGGGCGGAAGCCAATGCAGTGGCGCCAGGGAAGCGGCCGCTTTCGAGCATGAGTCCGACCATTGTCCTCAAGAATGGTCAACCGGTTATCGCCTTGGGCGCTTCCGGCGGTCCGAAAATTATTTCCGCGGTGTTGATCGAACTGGTCGGCATGCTCGACCTCGGTCTCAAGCCGAAGCAGGCGCTGGCGATGCCACGCATTCATCATCAGTGGTCGCCCAACGAACTCATGATTGAATCGACGCTTTCCAAAGCCTGGCAGCGCGATTTGCAACAACGCGGCCACAAACTCAGCCTCCTGCCGGCGATGGCCACATCGCAAATCGTGGCGCGCTCCCCGGATGGTAAAAACTTCATCGGGGCTGCGGACCCACGTGCCGGCGGCACCGCCCAAGGCTGGTAACGCCACCCAGGCTCGGTGACAAATCTTGACGCCGGTTCTGTATCGTTTATCAAGGCGGCATCGGGCGGTCATGACGGCTGAGCCGACAAAATCACCGACCAACCAAACTTTCTCATGAAATTCACTTCACTCTGGATTACTGGCCTTGCGTTTGTCGCCGCTGTCGCCATCGCTCAAACCAAGGCGGGCAGTAAATCTTTGTTCAACGGCCGGAGCACCGACGGCTGGCATTTGCGGAATCCCGCCGGCCACAACAGCTGGACGGTGGAAAACGGGATCTTAAAGAATACAGTCAACAAGGGCGAGCACGGCACGGATCTGGTCTCGAACGAGAAATTTCTGAACTTTTCCGTGAGATACGAATACATGGTGCCGGACAATTCGAACAGCGGCTTCTATCTGCGCGGCCGCCACGAGATTCAAATTTTGGGCGATCACGCCTCAGGCAAAACAAGTCCGGGCGGCAATGGCGCGCTCTACAATTTCAAAGCCCCGGACAAATTTGTTTCCAAGCCCGGCGGCGAATGGCAGACGGTGGAGGCGACGATCATTGGCAACCGGATCACGGTTTTTCACAACGGTGTTAAGACCCACGATAACGTCGAGTGCAACAAGCCAACCGGCGGTGAATTGGACAACAAGGTCGATGAAGCCGGCCCCATTCTCTTACAAGGCGACCACGGCACGGTTTGGTTTCGGAGTATTCAGATCACGCCGCTCAAATAAGGACCGGACGGGGGTGACATGAGAAGGATTCCGCGTTCGCAACCAGCGTCCGTCTCGCGCAGAGGTTTCCTGCGTGGGGCGATGGCGGCCTACGCGACCGTCATGATGGTGCCCGGGCGCGTGTTGGGCTTGGGCGGAGAAAAATCTCCGAACGAGAAGCTTAATCTCGCCGGTGTCGGGATTGGCGGGCAGGGGAGCAGCGACTTGGCCAATCTGGAGATTGAGAACATTGTCGCGCTTTGCGATGTGGACCAGCAGCACGCCGCGCACGTCTTCAAACGCTACCCGCGGGCCAAGGCTTACATCGACTATCGCAAAATGCTCGAGGAACGGAAGGACATCGATGGCGTCGTCGTGGCCACGCCGGACCATCTGCATGCGTTCGTCTCCATGGCCGCAATCAAATAGTGCAAGCACGTCTATTGCGAGAAGCCGTTGACACATTCGGTTTGGGAGGCGCGACAACTTACTTTGGCCGCGCGCGAGGCCCGGGTTGCGACGCAAATGGGGAATCAAGGACAGGCATCAGAGGACACCCGGCGACTGTGCGAATTCATTTGGGATGGGGCTATTGGTCCGGTGCGGGAAGTCCACGTTTGGACCGATCGTCCTTCGAATGGATTGTTTGGGGAATTCTGGCCGCAGGGCGTGGAGCGGCCCGCCGATACGCCACGCGTTCCGGATTCCATGAATTGGGACCTGTGGATTGGCCCGGCGCCGCTGCGGCCGTATCATCCGGCTTACGCACCATTTCGCTGGCGTGGCTGGTGGGATTTCGGCACCGGGGCGCTGGGTGATATCGGCTGCCACGCGTTGGATCCGGTGTTTCGCGCGCTGAAGTTGGGTGCACCTACCAGCGTGGAAGCAAGTTCCACCCGGGTGAATCTTGAAACCTATCCGCTTTCGTCGATGGGGACTGAGGAGTGTCCCGCCCGCGGCGAACTGCCGCCGGTGAAAGTTGTCTGGTATGATGGCGGGCTTCGTCCCCAGCGGCCGCCGGAACTCGAACCCGGACGCGAATTCGGTGCGGGTGGTCATCTGTTCGTTGGCGACAGGGGAAAGATTGTGACGCAGCGAGGCGAAGGTAAACGTAGTTTCACGCTCATTCCCGAGTCGCGGGCACTCGCATACGGTGAACCACCGCAGAAGCTCCCGCGCTCGATTGGTCATTACGCGGAATGGGCGGCCGCCTGCAAAGGTGGTCAGCCGGGTGGCTCCAATTTTGATTGGGCCGGGCCGCTGGCGGAAGCGGTGCTCCTTGGCAATGTCGCCTTGCGCCGCGAACTGCGCGAGGAACTGACGACCAAGAAACTGCTCTGGGATAGCGCGAACCTGCGGTTCACCAATTCCGAGACGGCCAACCGCTTTTTGCGCCGCGAATATCGCGCGGGTTGGTCGCTTTGACGCTGATGGCCAAGCCGACCAAATCGCAGTGGGACTTTGGCGAGTTGTTTCCAACGGAAGCGACGCGCAAGGTGCTTTCCGTCTCCGAACTCACCACGCAAGTCAAACGCCTGCTGGAAAACCAAGTGGGTGCGGTTTGGGTTACGGGTGAGGTGACCAATTTTCGGGCGCAGGCGTCTGGCCATTTCTATTTCACCCTCAAGGACGCCGCGGCGCAACTGAGTTGTGTGCTGTTCCGTGGGGAAGCCGGCGTGCCGCGCGAATTCATCAAGGATGGCCAAAAGCTTTTGCTTCACGGCGATCTGACCGTCTATGAGGCCCGCGGACAATACCAACTGATCGTCCGGGCGGTGGAGTTGCAAGGTGTAGGCGCGTTGCAACTCAAGTTCGAGCAACTCAAGCAACGACTCAGCGCGGAAGGTTTGTTTGCCCCGGAGCGCAAACGACCGCTGCCGCGCTTTGCGCAGCAGATCGGCCTGGTGACTTCGCCCACCGGTGCAGCCATTCAAGACGTGCTTCATGTCGTGCGACGGCGCAATCCCGGACTCGAAATCATTCTCGCGCCCTGTCGAGTGCAGGGCGATGGGGCGGCGGCGGAAATTGCGGAATCCATTCGCAGGCTAAACACCCTGTCCACCGAATCGGCCGACATGGGACTGAATTTGATTCTGGTGACCCGCGGCGGGGGCTCGTTGGAAGATTTGTGGGCGTTCAACGAAGAAGTGGTGGCGCGTGCGATTTTCGATTCTCAGCTTCCGGTCGTTTCGGCTGTGGGCCACGAGATTGATTTCACCATCAGCGATTTTGTGGCGGATGTTCGGGCGGCGACGCCGAGTGCCGCAGCCGAAATCATCACCGAAGATGTTTACGCCAGCCGCCAGTTTGTAGCAGAAGCGCCGGCGACCATGTGCCAGCGGGTGACGCAGCGGTTGCAGCGCGAGCTGGAAGCGGTTGCCGCCATCGTCGCGCGCATGGAGCGCGCACATCCGCGTCGCCGCGTGAACGACAACTTGCAACGGCTGGATGATTTGCAAGCGAGCTTGGAGCGATCGGTAAAATTGCGCCTGCGCACAGAGACGGCAAATTGGGCGCATCTCGCGGCCCGCCTGGGACGGTTGCGCCCGACGCAAGCACTCAAGCTGCGGCGTGAAGCGCTGGCCGTCGCGTTGCGGCGACTGCACGATCTATCGACCGCCAGGTTGCGCGAACTAAAGAACGCCCAACAAACGGCCGCCGAGCGATTGCGGTTGCTCGGTCCGGAGCAGGTTCTGGCCCGGGGCTATTCGATTACGACCGATGCCGCGACGGGCAAGATTCTGCGGGACGCCGCGAAAGTTAAAGCGGGTCAAAAGTTGCGAACCCGGCTGCATTCCGGGGAAGTGCGCAGCGTGGCGGAGTCCTGACCTGCTAGCCTCAAGGATAGACTACGCGGAACCATTGCGCAGGTTCGTTCGTTGGTGGGAACGCAAACCAGATCTTGTTCGAGATGGAACTCGCGGCTCCCAAGTTTTCCCAGGCGGGCAGATGCAGATTCGTGCTGCCCTGAACGGTATAGCTGAGGTTGCTCAAACCTTGCCACGTCAGCAAGCCGGGGAGGGGAATGGTCAGGGACGGCCGTGGAATCTGGAGCGACAGGGTGGCCGGTGCGCTGGTCACGCTGCCCGCGGCGTTCGTGATCCATACCGAATAGTCTCCCGTATGCGCCGGTTGCACATTTGACCGGGTGAAACTGCTGCTCGTGGCGCCGACGAGATCCGTCGGTCCAAAGCGCCATTGATAACTCAAGGGCAGTGAACCGTTCGCGGTGACCACGAAAGTTGCAGCGTCCCCTTGATTCGCGGCTTGCGACTGCGGTGGCGTTCCGATCGTCGGCGGTACCAGAACGGTGAGGGTTACGATCGAACTGGTGGCAGTCCCGGCGGCGTTGGTCACCACCACCAGGTAATTGCCAGCATCAGTGTTTTGTGCATTGACGCGGGTGTAAGTGCTGGCTGTGGCGCCGGCAATATTTGTCGAGTTGAAGCGCCACTGGTAACCCAAGGTGGGAGTTCCTCCCGCGCTGGCGGTGAAAATGGCGTTCTGATTTTGCGTCACCACCAGGTTGGACGGGGAAGCCGCAACCGTCGGCGGTACGAGGACCGTCAGTTTCGCAATTGAACTGGTGATGCTGCCCACGGAATTGGTGATGACGACGGTGTAATCACCGGCATGATTGGTTTGCGCGCTGTTGCGGGTGTAGCTGCTGGTGGTGGCACCGGCAATGTTGGTGGTGGCGAAACGCCATTGATATCCGAGCGGGGCGGTGCCGCCAGCCAGCACGGAGAAGGTGGCATTGTTGTTTTGGGTGACCGTCAGACTTTGGGGGGGATTTGTGATGACTGGGGCAATGCTGCCATTCGTGACGGTGAATGTGATCTTGAAGTCCTTTACGACGCCCATGTGCTGCATGTTGGCGGCCCCGGAGTCGCCCAGTTGCACCGGCGACACATCCGCCAACGAGGTGTAAACCCGCGAATCGAACACCAACCCATTTGTGTAGGTACGCGACGGCATGACCACCGAGATCAGTGCGTTAGTGAGCGAAAAGCTGGGCAGGACACGATCATAGCGCTCGTCGCGACCAGAATTGGTGTCGGTGTCGCCATTTTGATCTGCGGGCACGGGACTATCGCTAAGGAATGTTCGCAAGGTAGTGATGGCACCCTCGGACTCAGAGTACAAATTCATGTCGCCGGCAACGATGATCCACGCCCCGGCTGCCCACGCATTGGTGATGCGAGTCTTGAGTTCCGCCGCCTGGGCTGCCCGGCGATTGACATTATCGGCGCCGCTGCTCGCTTTGAGATGAACGCTGACCACGTAGAGGTCGTTGGAGCCGGGGAGATCAATCTGCGCCCAGGCAAAGCCACGGTCAGTAATCCCGGCGTCGCCGTCATCCCAAGAGCCCGCATCCAAAATGGGGTAGCGGGAGACAACACCATTGGGAATCCCTGTATTGGGTTCGCAGTAGAAATTGAAATTGGTGCCGAACGCAGTGCTGACCAGGGTCCGCAAATCATTCGAAGCGGTGCTGCCGGCATATTGAAATTCCTGGATGGCCACGATATCGGGATGCAGTCCTTGAAAAATGCGCATGCCCGGCCCTTCGTAACTTTGTAATGAGCCGGAAGTCAGATTTGCAGCCATAACGCGCACGGTTACGTTACTGGTGGTTTGGGCGGGTGAATTGAATTGCGCGATCCACGCGAGGCCCAGCAGAAGGTGGAAAAAACGAAGAGTGTTCAAGCGGCGATACGACATTTCAACGTGGCGCAATAAAGCCGAATGGAGGAAGAAACTCAAGTCACAATCTGGCTAGTCTCAGTTCGCCGACACCTGGCGATGCCAGACTTCGAGGTTGTAATCCCAGATGAGTTTGTTGTCGTCCCGCGCGGGATCGTACCAAAGGTAGGGGCGCGTGATGGCTCGCCCGGTTTCTGCCGCGCGCTTCCAGTTGCCGCCGAGTCGGAGTCGGGTGCCTTCCGCGTGTTCGGGGCGGAGAATCATAACGGTGATGCGCGCGTTTTCCTCCGGCCGGACCGCTTCGTAGCTGGAAAGGCAGACGCCGGCGGCTCGCGGCTTGACCGCGTAGTAGGCCTCGGGGTCGGAGTAAACCCAATCGGTCGGCTGGACATGCTGTTCCACGAGTGCTTCTATGGCGCGGTAATCCCGCTCCTGCCAAAACCAGACGGTGGACCCGAGTTGCATGGGCAAACCGACGAGGCAGGGGAAGCTGGCCAGCGTTGCCAGCGTTGCGCGGCGTACCTTCGAACCGCTCTGGAAGATCTCCCCGCCTACGGTTGCGAAGCCGACTGCCAGCGGAAGATAAGCCATCCACGAGTAGTACGTTGGGAAACGGCCGATGACTTTCATCAGCACCGGAATCCAAATTGACGCGACCAGACCGAAAACTAGTGGCGAGCCAAGCCGCAATCGGCCGCTTTGCCACTGCCAGAACCCCGCGAGCAAAACCGGCTACAGTAGGAGAAAGAGGCTCGGGTCTTTGGGCAAGCTGCCGGTGACGATGTGCACCGAATAACGAAAGGTGGCGACGA
>CAYWCK010000170.1:0-10362 GCA_964456685.1 uncultured Bifidobacteriaceae bacterium
GGGGCGCTTTCTGTTTGGGGCTGACTGAGGCCGCGGAATTCATTCCGGGCTTGCCTCGCCAAGCCGTTCCCGCGCAAGCTGCGCCATGCTCCGAGGTTATTTCTGTTCGGGCCCGTTGGTGCGGGCAGCGATCGTCCTGGTTGGTCTGGCTTTCGGGGGCGCGAGTTTTGCCAAGGGCAACGACGTGCCCGGGTCCGTCCGTTCGCAGGTGGACGCCGCGATCGCCAAGGTGCGGCCGGCGCTGGTGCGTATTCGCGTCGTCTCCACGGAATTCAGCGAGGGCAGGGAAGTCAAACGCCAGTCAGTCGGCAGCGGTGCGATCATCACCAAGGACGGTTACATCGTGACCAATCATCACGTGGCGGGCCATGCGGCGCGCATGTTCTGCACGCTGTGGAATCGCGAGGAGATTGAAGCGGTGTTGATCGGCACGGACGCCATGACGGACATCTCGGTCATCAAGCTCAAACCCGAATCGCCGCGCGAGTTCAAATACGTCGGCTTCGGCGATTCAGCGAAGATGAGCGTCGGCGACCAGGTGCTGGCGATGGGCAGCCCGATGGCGCTCTCCCAGTCGGTCACGCTGGGCATCATCAGCAACGTCGAGATGATCATGCCGCGTTTCTTTGGCGGGCGCGGCGCGTTCCGTCTGGATGGCGAGGACGTGGGTTCGCTGGTGAAATGGATTGGCCACGATGCCGCGATCTACGGTGGCAATTCCGGCGGGCCGCTGGTCAATCTCAAGGGCGACATCATTGGCATCAACGAAATCAGTTTCGGCCTCGGCGGCGCGATTCCCGGCAACCTGGCCAAGAGCGTGGCGCAGGAACTCATGCAACACGGCAAGATTCAGCGCAGCTGGCTGGGGTTGGATACGCAACCGACCTTCAAGCGCTCCAAGGATACGCGGGGCGTGATCATCAGCGGGGTGATGGAGGATTCACCCGCGGCCGCCGCCGGGTTGCAAAGTGGCGACGTGTTGCTGAAGCTGAACGGTCAGGCCACTGATGTGCGTTTTGACGAACAGGTGCCCGGCTACATGCGGATCGTCACGGGCTTGCCCATCGGCAAGCCGGTCGAGGCGGTGGTGTTGCGGGGAGGCAAGGAAATGAAATTTCAGATCACCGCCCAGGAACGCGGCGATTTGTTTCCCAACCAGAGCGAACTGAAGCCTTGGGGACTCACGGCGCGGAATATCTCCTCCTTGATGCAGCGCGAAATGAAGCGCGACAACGCTGACGGCGTGCTGGTGGTGACGGTGCGCCCAGGCGGGCCGGCCGGGGAAGCAAAGCCGGCCCTCGATTACCGCGATGTGATCGTGGACGTGGGCGGGACACCCATCAAAAATCTCGCCGATCTGGAAGCGGCCACCCGCAAGCTGACCGCCGGACAGACCGAGCCCGTGCCGGCGATTGTCACCTTCGAACGCAAGGCGGAACGTTTTCTCACCGTGGTCAAGGTGGGGTTGAAGGACTTGAAAGATCCCGGGCTGGAAGTTACCAAGGCCTGGCTGCCAGTCGAAACGCATGTCATCAGCCGCGAGATCGCCCGCCAGCTGGGCCAGCCCGCGCTGAAAGGTTTTTACATCACGCGGGTCTATGCCGACACGACGGCCGAGAAGTCCGGCCTGAAGGCGGGTGATTTCATCATCGCGCTCGATGGCGAGAAACTCACCGCCGCTGCGGCCGAACACGAGGATGAACTCGCCACGCTCGTCCGACAATACGACGTCGGCAAGACGGTGGAACTGACCGTGCTGCGCGACAAGGCCGAGCGGAAGATTTCCGTGCAACTGGAACGTTCGCCGCGGTTGCAGCGCGAGATGAAAAAGTATCGCAACGACGAGTTTGAATTTACCGCGCGCGACATCTGTTTCTTTGATTCCGCCGACGAGCAATGGCGCAGCGACCAGCGCGGCGCGCTCGTGGAAGAGGTCAAATCCGGCAGCTGGGCCGAACTGGGCTCGCTCGGTTCGGGCGATCTGATCGTCGAAATCGGCGGCGAAGCCGTCGGCAACGTCGATGAGCTGCGCAAGCAAATGGACCGCATTTCCTCCGCCCGCCCGGCCGTGGTGGTGATGAAAGTTCTCCGCGGCATCCACACCTCCTTTCTTGAAATCGAACCTGCCTGGAAGAATTAATCCCAACACTCATTGCTCATGCGCTTGAAATCCCAACTCCTCGTGGCCGTGCTGGCCCTTGGCTTTTCCCTCGCCACTCAGGCGGACGACCTGTCCGACAAAGGCCGCGAGATCTTCAACAAGAACCGCCGGTCGGTGGTGACCGTGCAACTGGTGCAGAAAGTGAGCGGGCGGGGCGAATCGCGCGAGATGAAGCAGGACGTCACCGGCACCGTGGTGGATCCGTCCGGACTCACCGTGCTGGCACTTTCCATGATCGATCCCACCGAGATGTATCGCCGCATGTATGGCGACAGTTACAAGGCGGACCTGGAGGTGAGCGACGTCAAAATCCTGCAGGACGACGGCGGGGAAATTCCCGCCGAGATTGTGTTGCGCGACAAGGATCTTGATCTGGCCTTCATCCGTCCGAAAACCAAGCTGACGACGCCGATGCCCGCCGCCGATCTCACAAAATCCTCCCCGGTGCAGGTGCTGGACGTCGTCATCTCCCTCAACCGCCTTGGCCGCGCCGCGGGCCGTTCGCATTCCGCCTCGATCGAACGCATTTGCGCGGTTGTGCAGAAGCCGCGGACGTTCTACATCCCGGACAGCACCATGACGGCGACTTCCTCCGGTGCGCCGGCGTACGCGATGGATGGAAATATTGTGGGTTTGTTTGTGACGCGGGTGCTCAGTTCCGGCGGCGCCGGCGCCACCATGAACAATTTCCGGCCCGACAACATGACCGGCATCATTCTGCCGGCCGAAGACATTTTGAAGGCGGCCAAGCAGGCCCCGGAGGCGAAGGGGGAGGAAGAAGCCAAACCGGCGGCCAAGGCCGAGGCGGAGAAGAAATAATTTCCGACCGGACGCCCATCCGGTGTTAACCGGCATGCGGCCCGCCGCGTCAAAAGCTGTATCTTGAACGCGATGTCATTGATCGAGCGGTCCATTCAGGTCGGCTATCGCCTCCGCGTCCGGTTTGCGGAGAATGTTTTTGCACCCGACAACCTGGTGCTCAAAGCCATCCTGACGGAAGACGTGCGCGGGCCGAAGCCCAAGGCGCTGGTGGTGCTGGATGAATCCCTCGCCCGCACCCAGCCGCAACTGGCGGCGCAGATTGAAGCGTATTTCGCCAGCCACCGGGAAGCGCTCCACCTCGTCTGTCCGCCATTGGTGATCGAAGGGGGCGAACGCACCAAGAATTCCTTCTTTCACGTCAGCGAAATCCAATCGCACATTGATCGCTACCACATTGACCGCCATTCGTACGTGCTCGCGGTCGGCGGCGGCGCGTTGCTGGACATGGTGGGTTTGGCGGCGGCGACGGCGCATCGCGGAGTGCGGCATGTGCGGTTGCCCAGCACCACGCTGAGCCAGTGCGATTCCGGCGTCGGCGTCAAAAACGGCATCAACGCGTTTGGCAAAAAGAATTTCATCGGCGCCTTCGCGCCGCCGTTTGCGGTCATCAACGATTTTCAACTCCTGGCCTCGCTCACCCCGCGCGACAAACGGGCGGGCTATGTCGAAGCCGTGAAGGTGGCGCTCATCCGCGACGCGAATTTTTTCGAGGAGCTCGAGCGCGCGGCGGAGAACCTGCGGGCCTTCGAGCCCGCCGCGATGCAGCGCCTCATCTTCCGCTCCGCCGAACTCCATTTGAACCACATTGCCACCGGCGGGGATCCGTTCGAGTTCGGTTCGGCCCGCCCGCTGGATTTTGGCCATTGGTCCGCGCACAAGCTGGAACAATTGTCCGAATTCAAAATCCGCCATGGCGAGGCTGTCGCCGTCGGCATCGCGCTCGACACGATCTACTCGCGGGCGATGGGTTTCCTCCCGGCGGCCGACGCGGAGCGCGTGCTGCGTGTGTTGGAGGCGCTGGGCTTCGAGTTGTTTGCCAACGAACTGCTGCACGTGGATTCGCAAAACTCCCTGCTCGTGGTCAATGGCCTCGAGGAATTTCGCGAACATCTCGGTGGTCAGCTCGCCATTACCTTGCTCCGCGGTATCGGGCAGGGTTTCGAGGCGAACGAGATGAATCTCGCCAAGGTCGTCGAGGCGATTTACGAATTGAAGGAGCGCCACGCGCGGCGGCTGCAACCGGCCAGTTGCGCCTCGGCTTAGGCCAAGCGCCGCGCTGTTCGCAAATTTCACTTGGGAATTTAGGTTGGAAGTTTGAGACCGGTGCGACGCCGGTCCTGCGAATGAAACGCACCGCTGTCATCAATGTCGTCGGCTTGACCAGTTCGCTCATCGGCGAACACACGCCGCGCATACGCGACTTCGTGGCCCGCGGCGCGAAGGCCGTCGTGACGCCCGCGTTTCCCGCCGTCACCTGCACCGCGCAATCCACCTACCTCACCGGCACGCCGCCATCCGCGCACGGCATCGTGGGCAATGGCTGGTACCATCGTGAACTGGCGGAAGTCCAGTTCTGGAAGCAATCCAATCACCTTGTTCGTGGTCCGAAGATTTGGGACGAACTCCGCGCGCGCGACGCGAAGTTCACGTGCGCAAAACTTTTCTGGTGGTACAACATGTATTCCGGCGCGGATTACTCCATCACGCCGCGGCCGATGTACCCGGCGGACGGCCGGAAGTTCTTCGACATCTACTCGTGGCCGTATTCCATCCGCGAAGAAATCAAACGCGATCTCGGCGAGTTTCCGTTTGCGACGTTCTGGGGACCGGCGGCGGGCCGGCCGAGTCCGGCGGGCACGCCGGAGGCGGCGTCGCGTTGGATTGCCGAGTCCGCCAAGTGGATCGAGAACAAATTCCAGCCCACGCTGAACCTGATCTATCTGCCGCATCTGGATTACAACCTGCAACGCTTCGGGACTTATGCGCAGGGCGACCTGAATCCACTCATCCTGCCCGACCTGCGCGCGATTGATGCCCTCGTCGGCGATCTGCTGGATTACTTCCGCGCGCGCGATGTGCAGGTGGTGTTGCTGTCGGAATACGGCATCACCAACGTGAGCCAGCCCGTGCATTTGAACCGGCTTTTTCGCCAAGAAGGTTGGCTCACGCTCAAAGAGGAACTGGGGCGCGAACTCATTGATGCCGGTGCGAGCAAGGTGTTCGCGGTGGCCGATCATCAAGTGGCGCACGTGTATGTCAACGACCGCAGCGTGCTGGACCGCGCCAGGAAACTCATCCAAGGCTGGGACGGCGTGCAGTCGGTGCTGGGCGCGGAGGAGAAGGCGGCGGCCGGCATTGATGATCCCCGGGCGGGCGATCTCATCGCGGTGGCCGCAGAAGACGCTTGGTTCACTTACTATTACTGGGTGGATGAGCACCGGGCGCCGGACTTCGCGCGCACGGTGGATATTCATCGCAAGCCGGGTTACGACCCCGTGGAACTGTTCGCCGACCCGGCGCTCTCGCCGCTGGCGCTGAAGGCCAGGATCGCGTGGCGGCTGCTGCAAAAGAAACTCGGCTTCCGGATGCTGATGGATGTGATTCCGCTTGATGCCTCGCTCGTGAAAGGTTCGCACGGCCGCCGGCCGAAGCACGAAGCGGACTTTCCGGTGCTGATCTCGTCCCGCGCGGACTTGCTGGCCGCTCCGCGCATCGAAGCCACGGATGTTTACCACGCGCTCGTGCGGCATGTGTTGTATTGAGGGACGAAAAGCGGCGGTGAACGCGCCGCAGTCCAGACGCTCCGCGAAGTTCGGGGACGCCGGATAAACGCGGCAGCGTTTGGAGTGCGGTGGCTTTAGCACCGCTTTCGGTTTGATCACGGCGGCAGAACATGGCCGGGGATCGAGCAGGTTGGGGGATTGGTGGCCGTCAACCCCAGATCATACCTGCCCCCAAGCGGGCAAGTGAGGGTGCCTTTGATGCGCAGATAAGGAAGAATATCTTCTCGTGTGATTGCTTCGCCAATGCCCTTTTTCTGCTCATAGACCAACTGACATTTCGCTCCATCGATTTGCCGCAGGTTATTGATGCAGCCATTTGCCTTGGAAGGTCCGCTCCGAACGAAATTGGGCATCAGCAGGAAATATAACGTGAGCAAAAGCAGCAGGATTGCTCCCGATATCTTTATCCACTTAAGAGCCACTTCAGACGCCCGCGCAAACCCGTTCATCCTAACCGGACAAACACCGGGATGCGTACCCAGTTGCAGTATTTACCGCCGCCGGCGCGAAGAGGTAGCCGCCGCGTCACGGGGGCAGTGCATGTCCGGAGATGGAGCAAGTCGGAAGGTTTGAAACCGCTGGGCCGATGGTGTATTTGCCGCTGCTAGGACATTCGATCCGAATCTTCGGATTGATGTATTCCATCGCGTTCGACATGGTGACGAGGTCTTGGGGCTTCTTCTTGTTCTCCAAAGCCCATTGTTGAACGGCTGCATCCAACTGCCGGAGCGTGCTAACACAATCCCTTCTTTGCCTGTCACCGAATCTTCCGCGGTAACTGAGTTTTGCAGGAACGAGAATTCGAACGATTGTCAGCACCAATATCAACCCGACGATGATCTTCCATTTGAAGCCAACGCACAAAGCCACTCGGTGAATACTCATAGTAGATCGAACACCGAACAATTAATCCCGTTGCCGACCTACCTCCGCCGTCTCCCCGGCGCGAAGTGATAGCCACCATGGACGCGGCCGCCGCGCACTTTGCCGGGGAATCCGGCGGCGGCGGGCTGGCCGGGCTTCTGTTCCTCGAACAACGCCGTGTAGCGGTAATCGAAATTCTCCAGCTTCACGCGTGGAATCTTCTGGCTGATGAACCGTTCGATGGCGAACACATGGCTCGCGTCCTCGGCCACCATGATGGTGAAGGCGTCGCCCGAGGCTTCCGCGCGGCCGGTGCGGCCGATGCGGTGGATGTAATCCTCCGGATGCTGCGGCACGTCGTAGTTGATGACGTGGCTGACATTGGAAATGTCCAGGCCGCGCGCGGCGATGTCCGTGGCGACGAGGACCTCATATTTGCCGTTGCGGAAACCAGCCAGCGCCTGCTCGCGTTCCCGCTGGGTGCGGTTCGAGTGCAGCACGCAAACAGCGTGGTTCGCGCGCTTGAGCGTATGCGCGACGCGATCCGCGCCGTGCTTCGTGCGGCAGAAGATGATGACCGAGTCGTAATTCACACGCTTGAGCAATTCGAGCAGCAGATCGGTCTTTTGCGCGTCGGCCACGGGATAGATCACGTGCTTGACCGTCTCGGCCGGCGAACGGCGGGCGCCGATTTCGACGGTCTCCGGATTGTGCATTGCCCACTGGATGAGCGTCTCGATCTGCGGCGGAATCGTGGCCGAGAACAGTGCCGTGTGGCGTTGGCGCGGGCACTTATCGAGGATGCGGCGCACGTCGGGCAGGAAACCCATGTCCAGCATGCGGTCGGCTTCGTCGAGGACGAGGAACTCCACCTTGTCGAGCCGCACCGTGCCCTGTTCCAAATGGTCGAGCAAGCGCCCGGGTGTGGCGACGACGATATCCGCACCGGCGCGTAACTCGTCGTTTTGGCGGCCGTAACCGACGCCGCCATAAACAACCGAGATTCTCAAATCCGGCAGGAAACGGGCGTAATCACGAAAAGCCGTCTCGACTTGCGCCGCGAGTTCACGCGTGGGTTCGAGAATCAGCGCACGCGGACCGGGCGCATGGTGGGACAGCTTGGAAAGCATGGGCAGGGCGAAGGCGGCGGTTTTGCCCGTGCCGGTTTGCGCGCTGCCGATGACATCCCGGCCGGTCAGGACCAGCGGGATGGCGCGCAGTTGAATGGGCGTGGGGTCCACGTAACCCATCGCGCGGACGCCCTCCAAAACTTTCTCGGACAACCCGAGTGCAGAAAATGACATGGCTCAGATCATAGCAGCTGGCTTGCGAAAACGAAGCAAAACCTCAGGTGTGAGATTTCTGAAACTCCGGGCCGTCTGGACGGGTTATTAAAGCAGCCCCAACCGTCCGGGCGCGGTGCGGTGCGGGAGGAAACGGGTAGGAACTGTAACGGATGACAACACCATGAAGATCCTGATCCTGTTTGTCGGCTGGTGTGTTTTGTTTGTGCTCAGCTGGCCCCTGGCGGTGCTGGCGCTGATCCTGTTCCCGCTGGTCTGGCTGCTGTCGCTGCCGCTCAGGCTGATTGGCCTGAGCGTCGAGGCTGTGTTTGCCTTGCTCCGCGCCGTGCTCTTGCTTCCGGCCCGGTTGCTGGGCGGGAAGCGATCCGGCGGTTGACCTTTTCAGGCCGGCGACTGTGGCTTGGCTTCGTCCGCCGCTGGAGCCGCCGCCGTTTCGGTGCTGGCTGCGGCCGGTGGGGGTTCCGTCCCGGTGTCCGTGGTCTGCGGGTTCGCATCCGCTTCCGGGGCGGTGACGGTTTCACCTTCAAGCGATGGAGCAGGGGACGTCTCGACAACCGCCGCTTCCGCGGGCGCGGATTCCGCCGGTTGTTTCTTCTCCGGCTTCGGCGGCTTGGGCAAAGGTTTCTTCGCCGTCTCGACAGTGCCGTTGGCGAATTCGATCACGTGGCCCTGATGAATGAGCCAGTGCAAATCGGCGATGATCGCGGTTTGTTCCGCCGTGGGTTCAGGGGCGGCCGGTGCCGCGGGTGTGGCGGCAGCCTCACCTTCGGCGGCCGGCACGACGGGAATCGGCGCGGGGGCCGGCGACGGCGCCAGCGCTTCGATGAGCTGACGGCGGTTGCACTTCGGCTTGCTGTTGATGAACTCGACGATCTTCTTCACCGCGTCGGACACGAGGGTGGTTTCCAGATCGAGGAAATGCGGGCGCGCCACACAGACGTGGGTGACGCTCTTGTTGACCTTGAAGAATTGCAGCCCGTGCTTGGCGAACGCCTGGCTCAGCGACGTGGCGATCTGCATCGGGAAACGGCGCTGCTGGGCGAGGATGTCCTGCAACAGCCGCCCCAGTCCGCCGCGCAAACCGCGCGCCGCCACCCCGCTGATGGTGTGCGACTCGACGGGCTTGATGATCGCGTCCTTGTGCGTGGCGCGGAAATGTTTCTCCACTTCCTCGCGATTCGGCAGCTTGAGCGGCTCGGGCACGTTGAGGCAGGTGTATTCCACCTTCCAGCTCTGCTCCTCGATCCACTGCTTCACCACGGCTTCGTCGCGCACGATTTTCACGCGCGCCTTGAACATCTCGAACGGCATCCGGCCGAAACGCTCGGCGTGGAGCTTGCGCAATTTGTTCTGGTAATCGTGGAAGTTCGGCGGGCCAAGAATGATGCCGCTCATGCCGCACTGGCCGACAAAGGTATAAGTTCCCTTCGGCGGTTCGGTGGCGGTCTTTTCCGCCTGATAAAACGTCGCGAAATGCTTTTGCAACACGTGAGCGACGGCTTCGTCCTCGCTCAGCCAGAGCGTGTCATCGAGCGCGCAGAGCACGAGCGGCTGGATGACCTGGCCTTCGGCATTTTTCTTCGTGGAAAACTTGAGCGCGTAACGTTCCGGCTTCTGGATGATCAGATGCGCGATGTCGAACAACGGAAACGCGCGGCCGGTCATCTTGATCTGGCGCGCGAGTGATTCGACGCCCTTCTCGTCCGGCACCAGCATGGGCACGATCTCCGGCAACGGCGGGGGCGCATCGCGCCGTTCGCCGCCGCGGAATCCACCGCGATCATCGCGGCGCGGGCCACGATCATCGCGCCGAGGTCCGCCAAAGCCGCCTTCGCGGCGCGGACCACCCGGACCCCGGCCCGGGCCTTGGCCTTCGCGGCGGGGGCCGCCGAAACCGCGCCGTTCACCGCCTTCCGGGCGCGGCGGACGCGGACCGCGACGATCATCGCTGCGGCGTTCGCGCGGAGCGCCTTCGTTGCCGGTGTATTTGGCGTAGCGCTCGGTGTTGCTGGCAGATTGTTGGGCCCAGGCGGGAAGGAATAACTTCTCCAGGTCAAGGTCCGTTTCCGGATTGATGCTCATAATGCGACGACAGCCCCTTTATGGGACTCGATTAAATTACGCGCTTAGCATGGGATGGCGGCGCGGGGATTGCAACGAAAGAAAATGCGAGGTCCGCGATTGGAATTGACCTGAATCATTCCCCTCGTAGGTTTCAATCATTCGGCCGACCAACTTGAATCGCGACACAGAATATCGCTCGCGCCGCGAGCAAAGGCGACTTTTGCAGGCTTCCTTGGTTTGCCTTGGCGTGGTCCTGATCGTTCTGGTGTTATGCTGGCCGGAGCAACGCCGACTATACGACGGCATGCCGATTGAGCACTTGGAAAAGCGAATTCGGAAATTGGTCGGCAGCGGCGGATTCGAG
>CAYWCK010000171.1:0-10332 GCA_964456685.1 uncultured Bifidobacteriaceae bacterium
GCGACGATCAAACCGAGCATCAAAGAACCGTACTGCATCATTTTTTTCATAGGTAGTCCTCAAGCCGTGGGCGGCGGCAAAAACTCCAGCCCGTATTTCTTTCCGATTTCAATCACGCGGGGAATCTGCTGCTCCGCCGCACTCAATGCTCCCACTTCCTCAAAAAACTCCTCGAATCCTGCCGGCAGGATCGTGACCGAGAGCAATCCGCGCGGCGTCAGGCAACGATAACCGTGCGGCACGCCCTTGGGCGCGAACAAAGTGTCACCCGGTTGCGCCATCACCTTTTTGCCCCCGCACATGAATTCGTATTTGCCCTCCAGGACCTGAAACGTCTCCGACTCGTTATGATGGATGTGCGGTGGCGGTCCGCCGTCAATTTTATCCGCGCTTTCCACCACACTGTGCGTGCCGCCGGTGTCCCGACCATGCACCCGGATTCGGATGGGAATACCCAGCACGTTGCAGACTTTTCCTTCTCCCGCAGAAACATGAACGGGTTGCATATGGTAAAAATGGACGTTTCAGCGCAGCGTCTGCTTCAGGAACTTCAGTCCCTTGACAGCAATTTCATCCTGCGTCGGCTCGATGCGCCGCCAGATGGCCGCCGCGCGCGCGATGACCTTCACGTCGGTCGTAAAAGATTCGATGACGACATCGCCTTTGTATTTCACGTCCTTGAGCGCCTTCGCGATGGGTTTCCAGTCAATGTGATCGTTGCCCGGCGCGCCGCGGTCGCTGCCGCAGGCGTGGAAATGGCCGAGCAGTTTGCCGGCTTTGCGGATGGCGTCGCCCTGGCATTTCTCCTCGATGTTCATGTGGAACGTGTCGAGATGCAGCTTGAGGGCCGGACTGCCGACCGCTTTGATCATCTTCAACCCCTGATCGCAGGTGTTGATGAAGTCGGTTTCAAAACGGTTCAACGGTTCGAGGCAGACCTGACGGCCGCGCTTCTCCGCATGTTTGCACAGCGTTTTGAGATTCTTCACCACCGTCGCCCATTGCTGCTTGTATTCATCAGCCGGGACGGCATCCGCGCGGCCCACGGCGGAATAGACCGGCCCGATGAGCGACGGGCAATCCAGCACCACCATCTGGTCGAGGACCTTCATCATGTATTCCAAACCCGTCTTCTGTTGCTTGGCGTCGCCGCGCAAATCCCGGTCCGGCCCCATGCACGCGCACACCGAGCCGCAGACGAGCCCGTGCTTGTCGAGTTCGCGCTTCACGTGGGCGGGATCGATGTGCGACGGATCCTCGACGGGAATCTCGATGGACTCAAAGCCCCATTTCTTGAACGTCTTGAAAAGCTTGGTGCTCTCGTTGGTGAAAGGGGAGGTGAAAAGGAATGTATTGATGCCGAATCTCATGGGCCGAAGGCTACGGCGGCGCGGCGCGGTGTCAAAAGCAAATTAACCGCGCACCCAACGTTGCGCCTTCATCTCGAACCGCGGCAGCGCCCCCGTGGGCACGGCGACGGCAGGCACCCGCAAGGCCAGCGAGGTTTCGAAGGCTTTCCCGACGCGAGCGAGCAGACCGTTCACGTCGCTCGTTTCCGGCGTGGGCTCAATCTCCAGCCGCAGTTCGACCAGCGATTGCACATGGCTCACGTGCACGCGGTATTCGGCAATCTCGCGAAACCCCCGCAGGATTTCCTCCACCGCCGTGGGATACACATTCACGCCGCGCACGATGACCATGTCGTCCACACGGCCGAGGATTCCGCCTTCCAGCGCGAGTTCATGCCGACCGCAAGCGCAGGGAACTCCACGTTCCAAGCTCCAGCCGGCGAGTTTCACCAAGTCGCCGGTCCGATAGCGCAACAGCGGCGAGCCGATGCGATGCAGATTGGTCAACACCAGTTCGCCGTTCGCCGTCGGCTGGTTGCTGATGGGATCAATCACTTCGGCAAAATAGGCGGACTCGATCACGTGCAGCACGCCGGGTTGCGCAGGGCACTCGTAGGTCACCGGGCCAACCTCCGTCATGCCGTGATGATCGAAAATTCGCGCGTCGGGCCAGAGCGATTCGAGCCGCGCCCGCGTGGCCGGAATGCTGCCGCCCGGTTCCCCGGCGACGACGATTGTTTTCACGCCGAGTGCCGCCGTTGCGATCCTTTCCTCGCGGGCGACTTCGGCCAACCGGATGGCGTAGGTGGGCGTGCAGCAAAGCACGTTGGCGCGATTCGCCAGCATCATGCGCAATCGCGCCGCGCTGCTCAAACCGCCGCCCGGCAGGCAGAGACAGCCGAGCCGTTGCGCCGATTCAAACGCCAGCCAGAACCCGAGGAATGGTCCGAACGAAAACGCAAACATCACGCGATCGCCGGCCCCCACTCCAGCCGCGCGAAAAATCTCGGTCCAACAGTCGAGCATCGCCTCCCAGCTTTCCGGCGTGTCGAGCCAGCGCATCGGCGTGCCCGTCGTACCGCTGGTCTGGTGAAAACGCGTGTAGCGGTTCAGCGGATAAGTGTGGTTCGTGCCGTACGGCGATTGCGCGACCTGATCCGCGACGACCTCGGCTTTGGTGGTGAACGGAAACCGCGCTGAAAAATCGGCGAGCGAGGCTACATCAAAAGTCACGCCCGCCGCCTGCAGCTTCTGCGTGTAAAATTTGTTCGAAGGAAAAAGCTCCGCCATCAAAGTCCGGAGCGCTTCGAGTTGTCCGGCCTCGATGGCCGCGCGGTCGGGATGTGGTTCGCCCGCCATGCCTTTGTTACTTGGCTGGCGGCGTGGCGGGAGCCGTCGGCGCCGCGGCGGGTGCGGGCGTTGTGCCGGTGTTGGACGGCGCGTATCTGGCCACCATGAACGCGCCCACGGCGGCGAGCACGCAACCGAGGAGAAATGGAACCGGCAGGTTCTTCATCCCGCCTTCCGGCGGATGCAGCGCCATGGCCACCATCGTGTTCACGATGGGCGCGCCGCCAAAAACGATCGGCATGACGACCGCGGCCGCCGCGCCTTTATAGATTTGCGCCGCTGCGCCGAGCGCCAGCACGAGCGTGAAGGCACCCACCGCGCCCGCGGCACCGGCGATCAAACTCCACTTGATGCCACCACTGCCAAAGCTCCAGTTCGATCCACGCAGCTTCAACACTGCGGCTGCCGCGAGGCCGATCAGCGCGTAGGCGATGCACACGAAGAGAAACGCTTTCAGTCCGGCATGCGGGGCTTCCGAACCCATGGGCATGTTGCCGCGGCCTTTGTGGAGGAGCACACCGTAAACGCCCCACGACGCCACGGTCATCAATGCAAATACGAGCCAGTTCATAAAATCATTCGGTTGAGTGGTGACAACGAGGCCCAAGCATACTCAACGATCACCCGGCATCAATGCTTCGTTGCCGCCTGTCTCCGTGTCAACGCCGCTTCAATGCTCGCCGCGACCTGTTTCGCCAGCGTTTTCGATCCCTCCGCCGTAAAATGCACATTCACCGGTTGCTGAATCTTCGCGAGCTGCGGCAGCGCGAATGAATACAAGTCGTCCACCGCCACCTTTTGCTCGTCCATGATTTTTCGCGCAACGGCGTTGTAGGCCTGCACGTCGCTGTCGAGACGCTTGGGATTCAGCGTGCCTTCCGCTACGGGTGTGGTGGTGGCCCAGATGAGTTCCGCGCCGGTGGCTTTCAATTGCCCGACGAGGTTGCGCAAATTGGCTTCGTAATCCGCAAGCGCCACCTGTTGTTTGCCGTCCGGCATGAATTTCAAATCGTGCAAACCCCAGTTGAAATGGATGACGTCCCACTTCCCGTCGCCCAACCATTTCGAAAGATTTGCCAGACCGTTGGTCGTGGGACCGCCATTCCCCGCGTTTCGGTGCAGGTTAACTTTCCCTTTCAGCAACTCACGAACCGGAACGGTGTAACCGATGGAAATGGAATCGCCGATCAACAGCACGCGCGGGAGCTTGGGGTCGTCCGTCACTTTCGCAAACGCACCGGCGTCTGGATCGGCCTTTTTCTTTTTCGGCGCCGCGGGGGCGGTTTTGTCATCGGCGGCAACGAGTCCGGCGCAGCCCAGCACCAGCGCGGCGATCAGCAGCAGTTTTTTCATAAGCAGTTCAAGTCCGTTTCGTTTACGCCAGCAATTCCTTCGGGGCAACTTCGATCTTGTCCGCGATCGCCTTCGGAAACGGCGTGGCGACCAGTTTGCCATGCGACAACGTCACGCAAACAACCGTCACCAAGCCACGCGCCACTTCCACGTGCGGATGGGCGTTCAGTTTGCGCAGCCGGAACTGGTAGGTCAGGGAACGCGGACGCTTTTCCGCCACGAGCAGATGAACCTCCACTTCGTCCTCGAAGCGCAACGGCGACTTGTAATCGCATTCCACGTGCACGCGCGGCCAACCGTGCGGCGGGTCGGCGTGCCCGGCCCAGAGAGAGAAACCCAGCGAGCGGATGAAGGCCGTCTCGGTGGCCTCCATGTAACGGAAGAAATTCGAGTAGTGCACGATGCCGGCCATGTCGGTCTCGATAAACTCGACACGGCGCACCAGTTTGAAATCGTAGGGCATGGCAGGATTTTAGATTTTCGAGCAGCGATTTACGATGGGAAAATTCTGGCGTCGGCGGTGCGGCGGCCTCATGCCGCGCCGGCAATGCGCGTGAAGACTTTAAGGGTGTTGCGCGCCATTTCGGTCGCCGAAAATTTTTCCGCCGCCGCCTTGCGCGCCGCTTCACCCAGCGTGCGAACCTGCTCCGGATCGAGCAGCAGATTCTCGATGGCTTCACCGAGGGCTTTGGGATTGTCCGGCTCGCACAGTACACCCGCGCCACTGGCCTCGACGATTTCCGGAAACGCCGCCGTGCGCGGTTGCACGATGGGCACGCCCGCCGCCAGCGCTTCGATCAAATAAAGACCAAATGCTTCGCCGTAATGTGCGGGCACGGAAAAAACATCGAGCGCGGAGAGGAACGCGAGTTTCTCCGCGTGATTCAAATTCGGATGGAAGCTGACTTCGCCGATGTAGCCGGCCGCGGCGAGGCGCTGGCGCATTTGTTTCACGAACGGTTCATCGCCCGGCCCGCAGCCGCCGCCGATGTGAAGCTTCAGCCGCGGAATTTTCCCGCGATTCTTCAAGTGAATGTAAGCCTCGACGAGGTGATCGAGCCCCTTGTCCTTGCACATGCGCGCGAAGTAGCCGAGCACGGGGGCTTTGGTATTTCGGCTTTCGGCTTTCGGACTCCGGATTTCAAATCCGGCCAGCTTGATGCCGTTGTGAACCACATGCACACGTTCCGGCGAAAGTTGCAGGCGACGCGTGAGCCGATCCGCGTTCCAGCGGCTGGCGGCGATCCAGGCGTCCACATCCTTGGCGCGCTCAGTCAGCAGCCGCCACGCGGGTTCACGGTGCGCGTCCGGCAGCGCGTCGAGGTACGGCTCTTCGCCCTGCAACAGGCACACCACCGGGACGCGCAGCTCGGCCTTCAACTGCCGCACCATGCCGGTGAGCAGGGCGTTGGACAGGCAGATCACGTCGGGTCGGGCATGCTCGCGCAACCACGCGATGAGTTCAGTAATTTCGCGGGCTTGGTTGCCGGATTCGCCGCGCAACATCGAAATCAAAATCTCGCCCACGTCATCAGCGCGGGTCTTGGCGGCGCGTCCGGCGGCCCATTCGAGCAGCCCGCGCGAGTTCAACAGCCGATGCAACCAACCCGGCGCCTTGCGGAAGAAGGCGGATTTCTGTTCGAGGTAAACATTGACCCCGCCGAAGAAAATCGGCTGACCGACGCTTTGATCATCCTCGTCCACGTTGATGGGCAGATAGAGTGGCAGCATCGTGGCGTCGTGCCCCAACTCGCACAACGTGGCGACGAGCGTGTTATCGTGGAAACAATTTCCACAAAACATCGGCCCGGCGCCGGGAGTGAGTTGAACGATTTTCAAGCGAGTAGTGGGCAGAGAATAGTGAATAGTCCGATCACTTGGCTGTTTTGGTCTTGGCTTGCAGGCTGCGAATCAGAGCACGCAACATTTTTCCCAGTTCATCTGATTGTAACAGGAGCGGCGACAACGCATCGGCAACGCGAGGATAAATTCGTTGCGCCAGCAGCAGGTGGGTTTCCAATTCCTTAAGTGAACCTTGCGCGATGCGAGGGAACTGAATGAACTCACCCCGGTTTTCACGACCATATCCCTCCGCGATATTCGCCGACACAGATGCGGCCGCGCGCCGAATTTGAGAAACTAGTCCGAATCGTTCATCAGCGGGCAATGCCTTGCTGGCAGCATAACTCGCGGTGGCAAGATCCATCCCCTTCTGCCAGACCTTCAAGTCGCGGTACGATTGAACCTCGCCGCTCATCGCTCGCTATTCCCTATTTCACGACCTCACTACTCACTCCCGCGAGCGGCTGGCCAACGGGCAAATTGTCCGGCAGCGGCACGAATTCACGGATCTTGTTCCACAGCGGTGTGTAATCCTTGTTCACATCGCCGGAGAGGCAATCCGTGATTTCGCCGGCAGCTTCCGGACGGGCATCGATCACTTTCTTGAATGAGAACGCCGGGTGGTAGAAGGCGTAAACGAGCTTGCGCATGTTCTCGACGCCTTCGCGCATGGTGCGACCGTAGTTCGCAAAGCGTTGCGCGGAAAAATCCTTTTCGAGGATGGCCTTGTGAACCTCCTCGCCCGCAAACGTGCCGCTCTTGAGCGCCAGCATCAGACCGCTGCTGAACACCGGATCGAGAAACGCAAACGCATCGCCCACGAGGAGCAACCCGTCGCTGCCGCAATGCTTCGCGTGCTGGGTGTATTCATTGATGAGATAATATTTGCCGACCGGCTCCCCCATCGAAAGGTGTTCCTTGACCCACGCGTTCTGTTCGATCTCGCGTTTGAAAATCTGTTCCGGATCGCGCACGCCGTCGCGGGTGAGATATTTTCCCTCGGCCACGACGCCAATGCTCACCATGTCATTGTGCTGCGGGATGTGCCAGAACCAGCCCTTCTCCGGCACGTAGGCCACGGTGGTCGCGCCTTCATCAATGCCCGGCTCGCGCTTCGAACCTTTGTAGTAAGTCCAGACCGCGACCTTGTTGAGATACGGATCAGGGGTGCGCCACCCGTTGCGCGTGGTGGTGAAGGCCTCCTTGCCCGAACAGTCCAGCGTGATCGGCGCGCGGAATTCCACGACCTCGCCGGATTTTTTCTGCGCCCGCACGCCGACGACGCGGTTGCCTTCCCGCAACAATTCCTTCACTGCGACTTCTTCCAAAACTTTCGCGCCCTTTTCCCGCGCATTGTCCATCAACATCTGATCGAACTCCGAACGCAGCACCTGCCAGGTTTGCGCCACCGACTCGCGGTCGTAACGCGTGAAAAAATAAAACGGTTCGCTCGCCCTGCCGTTCCGCGAGATGAACACCACGCTGTACTTCTTCACGAACGCGGACGACTTCATCTTCGGAATCATCCCAAGCCGTTCGAGCGGCTGATAGGTGAACGGGATCAGCGATTCGCCGATGTGGTAGCGCGGAAATTTTTCGCGTTCCAGCACGAGCACGCGGTGGCCGTATTCGGCGAGCACGGTGGACACGGCCGAGCCGGAAGGTCCGCCGCCAATAACAATCGCATCAAATTGATTTTCGGATGTTGTCATGATGTTCGGGTAAACAGTTAGCGTAATCCGGGTCTGACGCAAGTGCGCCCTGTCGATTCAATCATATCTTTCCCCAAAGCCCGGGAGTCACCATGCCGACCCACTCCACACTACAAGCCGTGAGTGCGCCGTGCGGGAGTCGAGCCAGTCGCTACAGAAATTTCCACTCGCTGAACGTGGCCGCCTGGCCGCACGGTTCACCGGATTCCGTGGTGAGATTCCAGACCGTTGCGCGCGCGATGCGGAAGCGTCGGCCGGCCCGGGAAACCCGCACGCCGGAATAGTCATCAATGAAGCCCCGCGCCGTCACCGCCGCCAGCAAGCGCGCGCGTTCATCCCGCTCCGGCGCTTCCGCCGTGAGCCGTGACGGCGTGCGCGTCAGTTCCTCCCAGGACATTTCCCACAGCTTGAGCGCGGCTTGATTGCCGTAATTCAAAATCGGGTCCGCCTCCGTCCCGTGCGCAACGACGACAAACGGCGCTTCAAATACAAACCGGGCCAGCCCCAGCGGATTGAACAGACCGGGCAGCAGATCCCGTCCCGTCAATCGTCGATAACACCGCACCAGACACGCCGTCTGCGTGATGACACTTGGTCGCTGCCAGATTTGTTCCACGCGGGCAGAGGATGCGGATGAACGCCCGCGAGGCAAGATTTTGGTCTTCGGCGGCGATGCGGATTGTAAAATGGGTGCGGCACCGCAACTTTGCTTTCGGCGATGCCCGCCATCCATCCCCAACGATGAACGTGCGCTTAGCATCGCCACCACCGTCTGCCGAAAATCCGCAACCGTTCCGGCCGGCAATCACCCTGCAGCGATTCCATTCCGTCGCTCGCATTGTCGGCTTGAAGCGCCGCACGCAGCGACGGACACTCGGCGCATGAAACGTCTGACCACGACGGTCCTCCTCGCCAGCGCGCTTGGCCTCTTCGCCGCCGAACCGCAACTCCTGTCCGTTCGCAAGATTTGGGACCAAGGCAAACACAACGCTTTCACCGACTTGATCCGGTTTCAGGACAAGTGGTTTTGTTCCTTTCGTGAAGCCGATGCCCACGTGGGCGGCGACGGCCGATTGCGCATCTTGGAATCAGCCGATGGCGAGAACTGGAAATCCGCCGCGTTGCTCGCGGAGACCGGTATTGATTTGCGCGATCCGAAACTCTCCTGCACGCCGGACGGTCGGCTCATGGTGGTGGCTGGCGGTTCTGTGTACGGCGGCACGAAACAACTTCAGGGGCGCCAGCCGCGCGTGGCCTTTTCCCCGGACGGCCGCGCCTGGTCCGCCCCGCAGCGCGTCCTCACTGAAGGCGAATGGCTCTGGCGCGTCACGTGGCACGACGCCACTGCCTACGGCGTCTCTTACAACCTGTCCGCATCCAAGCCGGACGCGGAGCGTGTCTTGAAACTCTATCGCAGCGCCGACGGCGTGGATTGGAAACTGGTCGCGCCGCTGGCGGTGCCGGACAAACCCAACGAAACCACCGTCCGCTTTCTCCGCAGTGGTGAAGCCATGATGCTGGTGCGCCGCGAGGCGGGCGATCAAGGCGGCTGGATTGGCACGAGCCGTCCGCCCTACACCGACTGGAAGTTCACCCCAACCAAGATTCGGTTGGGTGGTCCGGATTTTCTCGAGCTGCCGGACGGTTCTTTGGTGGCCGGCAGCCGCGATCATACTCAGGGCAAGTCGAAGTTCTCCCTCTTCCGCCTGACGCGCGAAAGTTTGCAACCCGTCCTCTCGTTGCCCAGCGGCGGCGATTGCAGCTATCCGGCGTTGGTCTGGCACGACGGATTGCTCTGGGCAAGTTACTACTCGTCGCACGAAGGCAAAACCAGCATCTACCTCGCAAAGGTGAAATGGCCATTGCAATAGGGTGGCGGGCTCGTGTTTCCCATGCTGGCCTGATGGCGCGGGTGGGGCGAAGCTACCGACGAACCGGCTCGCGAGGACTCTCCCCCGCACCAACACCAACGGTTTTGCATCAATCAGCCCAGTGTTGCCGCGACAACGGAGCGGCTACGCTGGGTGTAGAACCACAAAATGACATCAACCCTGACAGGGTTGAATCAATGCGTTTGACGATGAGATGCAACCCCTTCAGGGTTAGGAAATTCTTGGCGAGTGACCCAGGGTAGCTCTTTTGGCCAGTCCGGCACGGACCTCGCAACCCTGGGCTGAGTGATTCAATCCCGTTGGGATTCGATGACGGATATAGCGACCGGGCTTTGGCTCAATATCTTCGCCTCATCCGCATAACCGTGTTGGCCAATCCAGCCACCAGTGGGTCGATTTGCTTGATGGGCTTCAACTCCAGCATTCCCGAATCGAACAAACTCACAACAAGGTCGCGAATATCTTCTGATTTGAACGGCTCCTCAGAGTCACATACAGCGGGATTGTCGGAGCCGTTTAGCTTTAGCTTACGGAAACTGAATTCTCCGTGGGGTTGAACAACGAACTCAGTTCCATAGGCGCGAGCGCTAACATGGACAGCTGAGCCACAGGCTTCAACTCCATTGACAAATTTGACTGATGCTTTGAAAGGAGCCTTGCAGGTTTCAGCGATCACTTTGCAAACGGCAGGAAGCAGAAGCGAAAACATTTCAGAATGAAGGGTAAGAGCGTATTGCTTTTGCAGCCAATCGACGTTTGTGCTCAGCCCAGGCGCAACCGCATCTGTTTGGTGGAATTTTTCACTTTTGTGTTCCGATTTGCTCAAAGTGATTT
>CAYWCK010000172.1:0-10264 GCA_964456685.1 uncultured Bifidobacteriaceae bacterium
TGCCAGCAACGCCGTGGACTTCGACGACCTGATCCTGCTCACGTTGAAATTGTTCAAGGAACATCCCGATGCGCTCGAATCCTGCCGCGCGAAATATCGTTACGTGATGGTGGACGAATATCAGGACACGAACGCCGCGCAGTTCGAACTCGTACACGCGTTGACGAAGGTGCATCGGAATTTCTGCGTCGTCGGAGATGATGACCAATCCATCTACGGCTGGCGCGGCGCGGAAATCGCGAACCTGCTCGATCTGGAAAAGCATTTCCCCGAGGTGAAGGTCGTGAAGCTCGAACAGAATTATCGTTCGACGACAACGATTCTTTCCGCCGCCAACGCGATCATCAAAAATAACACGCGTCGCCGGGTGAAATCCCTTTGGTCGCAGAAAGGGCAGGGGGCAAAGATCGCGTTGCGCGCCTATGAAACGGATGAGGAAGAAGCGCGCAATGTGGTGGAGCAGATCGAGTTCGCGCGTCTCACGCGCCGCGCGCCGTGGGCGGACCACGCGATCCTGTTTCGCACGAACATTCAGTCGCGGCCGTTGGAAACGGCGCTGCGCACGGCCAGCGTGCGTTACCATTTGATCGGCGGGCAAAGCTATTTCGACCGGCGCGAAGTGCGCGACCTGCTGGCTTATCTGAAGACGTTTCTGAATCCGCACGACGATGTGAGCCTGCTGCGCATCGCGAACGTGCCGGCGCGCGGTTTGAGCGACGTGACGATGGAGCGTTTGCTGGGCGCGAGCCACGAGCGGAAGGCGTCGGTGTTCACCACGATGAAGAATCCCGCGGTGACGGCAACGTTTCAGGCGCGGACGCGAGAGTGTGTGGAGGCGTTTGTAGGCTTTATTGAACGCACGCGGCAGGCGTTGCATGACGCAAGCCACGCGCACGATCCTCATGGACTGCAACTGTGGGCGGATCGGTTTCTGAACGAGACGGGTTATCTCACGGATTTGCGACGCTCGGAGAAGGACGTAGAAGCGGGTGAGAACCGGGTGCGCAACCTCAAGGAACTCGTGGCAACACTCGATAACAATTTCGCCGATGGAAAGCCCTTGCACGACCGGTTGGAAAGTTTTCTCGAAAACATCACGCTGGATTCCGAGCGCGAGGACGAAGAAGAAAAGAAGGGCGACGCGGTCACGTTGATCACGATGCACAGTTGCAAGGGGTTGGAGTTTCCGCACGTGTATGTCGTCGGTTTGGAGGATGGCCTCTTGCCGCACGCGCGCTCCAAGGTGGAAGGCACAATGGACGAGGAGCGGCGGTTGTTTTATGTGGCGGTGACGCGGGCGAAGGAAACGCTGGCCATCAGCCATTGTGGTGGGCGGAAAAAATACGGCCAGGTGATGCCGTGCCATCCATCGCCGTTTCTGAAGGAGTTGCCGGAGGAGTTGGTGGAGCATGAGGACGGGAAATCCAAGAAGCCAGTGGGGCTGGAGGCGGGGAAGAATCTGTTTGCAGCGATGCGGGCCATATCGGAATAGCCGCCCGGTAATCAACAAGACGTTGACGGATTGCGCCGGGAAGTAGAGATTGCCTGAGCGAAGTTAGTCCAGGATCGCTGAGGGGCGGCAAATCAGTCCGCGCTGAACCGGTTGCGATGGCGTGCCAGAGCTCCGCGTTCAAGCCGACATTCCTTTGCGCCCATCAGAGTCAAATTTCCAGTTCGGAATTTGGAGTTTAAGATGAGCGACAATTCAATAACCGCGGCGCCCGTGGGAAAAATCCGGAAACGGATCCTGCTGGTGGAGGATGAGGCCTCCCTGCGCAAGGTGCTGGCGCACGTGCTGACGCATTGTGGATACGACGTCTTGCAGGCGGACGACGCGGAGTTTGCCTTGGTGGTGCTGCGGCAACAGCCGGTGGACCTGGTGATCACAGATATTCTGCTCGGCGCCAAGGATGGCATCGAAATGCTGATGGAGATGAAGCACGTTGCGAAAGGTACGCCGTTCATCGCGATGTCGGGCGGCGGTCGGATGGAGGCAGCCCATTATCTCGATGTCGCCAAGGCATTGGGCGCGCATGCGGTGCTCCCGAAACCGTTTGGCCATGAAAACCTGATCGCGGCCGTGCGCAGCGCCGTGGGCGAGTAACCTCTCCGCGACGCCTAAGCTTTCAGCCCGCGAAGATCAGCTTCCCACTTTTCGTTGGCGCGAATCATCTCGTCCCAAGTCGCAACGCCATGCCGGTAGGCGGCGGTTCGGCCGAGGATGGTGGTCAAATTGCTCCGCACACTGGGCGCAACCGTCGGGTTGGAATAGTCTCCGGTGGTGATGGAGTTGTGGAACGTGGCGATGTTGTTCACCACTCCTTCCTGGTAAAGGTTGCCCAGCTTGCCGCCATTGAATAAATCGTCGCGCGATCGCACCCACACCTCGCCGGAGTAGTGGGTATCCGCCGTGCCATCGAGGCCGTAGGCGCGGCATTGAATGTCATCAATGCCATGCCCCACCTGTTTGGAATGGAAGCTAAGCGGTATGTTCTCGGGAAAATCGAACGTGACCGCGAAGTGATCCCAGCAAGTACCAATGAACCCTCGTTTCTGGCCGCCGGTACCGTAGGCGCGCAGGGGTGCGGAATTGAGAATCCAGGTGGCCACGTCCAGAGCATGGATATTTTGTTCGGTGATCACGTCGCCGGAAAGCACGCGATCAATGCCCCACGCCTTGAGTTTCATCTCGGGATCGTTGGGCTTCTCTCGCAACGCGCGGTCCATGTGATTCCAAGTTGGCCCGGTGACGTAAACCGCTTCGGCAGAAATCAATTTGCCGATCTGCCCGCTGTGAACACGTTTCACGGCTTCCTGATACGACGGATGCGCGCGGGTCTGGAAATCCACGAGGAAGCAAAGCTTCTTGCCGGTCGCTTGCTTCGCGCTGGCTTCCACGGAATGGCAGCCGGGCACGTCCACCGCGATCGGCTTGGCGAGGTAAACGTGTTTGCCCGCCGCCACTGCCGCCGCGGCATGTTCGGGATGAAAATAGGGCGGAGATTCGATCACCACCGCGTCCAGTGGCTGTTCCAGCAGCTGCTTGTAGCCGGACAAGCCGGTGTAACGCTTCGCGGCCGGCACGCCAAACTTCTCGCCGAATTGGTCCACCTTCTCCGCAAAATAATCCGCACCCGCCACGAAGTTAAATTTGCCGCTTTCGGTGAACAGGCGGGCAATCCATTGGCCGCGACCACCACAGCCGATGAGGCCGAGTTTGAGTTTGTCCGGCGCATCGGCTGCAGCCGCTAAACTGGGCTGGAGCAGAGTCAAGCCGGCCGCCGCCATGCTCGTGCCAGTGATGAATTGGCGGCGGTTCAGGGATGGGGAGTCGATGTTTGTTTTCATATTGAGGCCCTTCATTTGCCCGCAAGATGCGTACGACCAGTGCTCCGGTTGTGCAAGTGAAAACCAAGGTGCGGCTGGCTGCTGGACGTTTTGAGGAGCTGGGATACAATTCGGCCGATGATGGTTGGGATTGCCAATCGGGTCGTATAACGGGCTGCCATGGGTGCGCCAAAATGTTCCAAATGCCGGCGGGTGATTGCCGCGGAAGAGATCAATGTCGCCGGCGATGTCGCGTATTGCCGGATCTGCAACATCGCCCACAAACTTTCCGAACTGGTTCACGGTTCGGAATTGATGGAGAACGTGGATTTTCATCGCCCACCCGCGGGCGCGTGGCACAGCAGTGATGGTCGGGGGACGATCGTCGGCGCGACGCATCGGTCGTTGGGAGGTGCGGTGGGGTTGCTGGCGATTTCCCTTTTTTGGAACGGCATTGTTTCCGTCTTTGTTCTCCTCGCTCTGGCCGGCACGTTGAAACATCTGCACATCACGCTGCCGGAATGGTTTCCCACACCGGATATGAACGGGAGTGCCATGGGCGTGGGCATGATCATCTTTCTCTGGATCTTTCTCACCCCGTTCATCCTGATCGGCCTGGGCATGCTGGGCGCGTTTCTTTCCTGTCTCGCGGGGCGCACCGAGGTGCGGGTGCACGGAACTGAGGGGATTGTTTTCTCCGGCATCGGGCCGATTGGCTATCGCCGTCGCTTCGATGCCTCGGCCATCAAACAAGTGCGCGTCGAAGAAAAGCAATGGAATGACAGCGACGGCGACCGGCATCGCAAGACGGCGATTGTGATCGAGGCGCGGTCGGGGAAGGTAATCAAGTTTGGCACGATGCTGAGCGAAGAACGGCGGAAGTTCGTGGCAGCAGCGGTGCAACGGGCGGTGATCCGGTAGCTTTCCGCAGCGCAAAAGGAAAAAGGCCGCTCCAGTTTCCCGGAGCGGCCTGTTCATTGCGTCGCTTTGTGCGCGACGAAAATCTCCGCGGTCAGCCACCAGCAGCGGCCGAAAACCGCGGTCGCGGACTATTTCTTCGCCTTCTTCGCGGGGGCGTTTTCCAGCGCAGCCTGTGCGGCGGCCAGACGGGCCACCGGCACGCGGAAGGGTGAGCAGCTCACGTAGGTCAAGCCGGCGCGGTGACAGAACTTCACCGAGTCCGGATCGCCACCGTGTTCGCCGCAGATGCCGAGCTTGATGCCGGGGCGGCTCTTGTTGCCTTTCTCGACGGCGATGTTGATGAGCTGGCCGACGCCGGTTTGATCAATGGTGGCAAACGGATTCTTCTTCACGATTTCCAGCTCCGCATACGGCGGCAGGAAGGAGCCGGAATCGTCGCGGCTCATGCCCAAGCAGGTTTGCGTGAGATCGTTCGTGCCGAAGCTGAAGAACTCGGCCGTCTGGGCAATCTCGTCAGCCGTGAGCGCGCCGCGCGGGACTTCGATCATCGTGCCGACGAGGTAGCTAAGTTTGACCTTCTTCTCGGCCATGACTTCCTTCGCAACGCGATGGACGACTTCGACCTGCAGGTCGAGTTCCTTCTTGAACCCGACGAGCGGGATCATGACTTCGGGCTTCACCTTGATGCCAGCCTTCTGCACTTCGGCCGCAGCTTCGAACACCGCGCGGGCCTGCATCTCGGAGATTTCGCTGTAAACGATGCCGAGACGGCAGCCACGGAAGCCGAGCATCGGATTGAACTCGTGGAGTTCCTTGACGCGCTGTTGGATCTTCTCGACGGCCACGCCCATCTTGTTCGCCAAATCCTGCTGCGCGGCTTCCTCGTGCGGGAGGAATTCGTGCAACGGCGGATCGAGGAAGCGGATCGTGGCCGGGAAGCCTTTCAAGGCCTTGAAGATGCCGACGAAGTCGCTCTTCTGATACGGCAGCAGCTTGGCGAGCGCCGCTTTGCGGGCGTCCTTGTTCTCCGCGAGGATCATTTCCCGCATCGCATCGATGCGATTTCCCTCGAAGAACATGTGCTCGGTGCGCGTGAGGCCGATGCCGGTGGCGCCGAACGCGATGGCGTTCTCGGTTTGCTCGGGTGTGTCGGCGTTCGTGCGGACCTGGAGTTTGGTGACCTTGGAGCACCAATCCATGAGCGTCTTGAACATCTTGTAAGTTTCGCTCTTCGAGCCATCGAGCGACTTCTCGACGAGCACTT
Organism: uncultured Bifidobacteriaceae bacterium; assembly: GCA_964456685.1. GTDB lineage: Bacteria > Verrucomicrobiota > Verrucomicrobiia > Limisphaerales > JADLHS01 > CAYWCK01. The sequence goes on from CAYWCK010000172.1 coordinate 5,513, forward strand.
GAACGATTTCGGATGCAGCCGTCGGAATCTGGCCGGCGTACACCGCGCCGATGGTGCCGTTGATGGAGAGGAAATCACCTTCCTTGAATGTCTGGCCGGCGGCGGTGACGGTCTTGGCTTGGTAATCAATCTGCAACGCGGACGCACCGCAGACGCATACCTTGCCCATCTGACGCGCGACGAGTGCTGCGTGCGAACTCACGCCGCCTTTGGCGGTCAGGATGCCTTCCGACGCAATCATGCCGCGCAGGTCTTCGGGTGAAGTTTCGTTGCGAACGAGCAGCACTTTCTCGCCTCGGGCCGCGGCCTGATCGGCGCGGTCGGCGTTGAGATAAAGTTTGCCGCTCGCCGCGCCGGGACCGGCGGGGAGACCGGTGGCGATGACCTGCGCCGCTTTCTCCGCCTTCTGGTCGAAGATCGGCGCGAGCAGCTGGTCGAGCTGGTCGGCGGGGTTGCGCTTAATGGCGGTCTGCCAGTCAATGAGCTTCTCCTTGGTCATGTCCATCGAGAACTTCAGCGCGGCGAACGCGGTGCGCTTGCCGTTACGCGTCTGGAGCATGAACACCTTGCCGTCCTGAATCGTGAATTCGAAGTCCTGCACGTCCTTGAAGTGCGTCTCCAAGGTCTTGCGGATGTTGTCGAGTTCCTTGTAGGCGGCGGGCATTTCCTTTGCGAGCTGCGCGACGGGTTCGGGCGTGCGGACGCCGGCGACCACGTCTTCGCCCTGAGCGTTGATGAGAAATTCGCCGTAGAATTCCTTCGCACCGTTGGCCGGGTTGCGGGTGAACGCCACGCCGGAGCCGGAGGTGTCCCCGGTGTTGCCATAAACCATCGCCTGCACGTTGACGGCAGTGCCCCACTCAGACGGGATGTTGTATTTGCGGCGATACACGATCGCGCGGTCGTTCATCCACGAACCGAACACGGCGCCGGCCGCGCCCCAGAGCTGCTTCCACGGGTCTTGCGGGAATTCCTTGCCGCCGGTGCGTTCCTTGATCAGCGCATGGAAGCGCTTCACGAGTTCCTTCTGGTCGTCGGCGGTGAGCTTCGAGTCTTCGATGTCGCCGTGATATTTTTCGTGTTTGAAACTGTGGATCACAACTTCGAACGGTTCGTGATCTTCGTTCGGACGCTTCTGCACGCCCATGACGACGTCGCCATACATCTGTACGAAGCGACGATAGCAATCCCACGCGAAGCGTTCGTTCTGGGTGGCCTTGACCAACGCGAGGACGGTTTTGTCGTTGAGTCCGAGATTCAGGATCGTGTCCATCATGCCCGGCATCGAGTCGCGCGCGCCGGAGCGAACAGAAACCAGGAGCGGCATGGCGGTCGTGTCGCCGAACTTCGTGCCCATGATTTTCTCGATGAACGCGATGCCCGCTTTGGCCTGCGCGTCGAGGATTTTTGGGTAGGTCCGCTTGTTGTCGTAGTAGTAGGTGCAGACCTCGGTGGTGATGGTGAAGCCGGGAGGCACGGGCAGCCCGATGCGGGACATTTCTGCGAGGTTCGCGCCTTTGCCTCCGAGGAGGGGCTTCATGCTGCCGTTGCCGTCAGCTTTCTTATTGCCGAATACGTAAACGTATTTTGTGGATTTGGATGCTTTAGCCATAAATCTGTGTCGTTCCGTCAGGTTGTTGGTTTCGTGAAAACTCCCTCAGAAACGGCGCGCAATTTAACAAAGCGTGGTCTCAAAACAATAGAAAACCCGAGCTTGGGCAAAATGTGATTCAAGTATGGCAATACCGGCAGGGAAAGCGGGCATTTCGCAGGCAGCCATCGGGCCGCACGTTGTCCTAATCCTCCGCCACCTAACTGCTACGGCGCTCGGCGTAATAGTCTTTGTAACGGTAGTAATAGTATTCGCCAGCGTCGGTTTGCACGCCATTGAAAACCAGACCGAGGACAGCGACTTCGCGTTGGTAGAGCAGATCCAGCGCGGCCCGGGCGACACGGCCAGAGGTGTAATGGGCGCGAATGACAAACAACACCCCTTCCACATGCGGCGAGAGACTGGTGACATCATCCGCCGCCATCACCGGGGCGGTATCGAAAATGACGTAATCGAACTGGCCCGCGAGTTCCTTGATCAATTCGTGGGTGCTGGGTTTCAGGAACATTTCGCCCGGGTTACGCATCGTGTCGCCGCGGGGCAGCAGGGACAGATTAGTGGTGCTGGTGGGGAGAATGACCTGAGCCGCGGTCGCCTTCCCGGCAAGCACTTCGCTGAAGCCGATCGTCGGGTTGAGGCCGAAGCGCCGGTGCAAAAGACCTTTGCGGAGGTCGGCATCCACCAGCAACACGCGCGAGCCGGACAATGCCATGGTAATGGCGAGATTCGCCGTGGTCATGGATTTGCCGTCGCCGGGAATCGCGCTGGTGACGACGAGGATCTTGGGGCGCTTGCCTTCGATGGCCATGTAAAGCAACGAGGAGCGCAAGTTGCGATAGGCTTCGAGGAAGGCGTGGCGTTCGTCATCGGCATGAAGCAACGGCAAACCGACTTTGGCATCCGTACTGGCGGCTTCGAGAGGAATTTGTCCCATGACAGGTTCGTCAAACATGTCCTGCAGGTCGGTGAAGGAACTGGGGCGATCATCCAACCGATCCACCACCAGCAGGATTCCCATCCCTGCCAGGAGTCCAAGGACCGTGGCAATGACGAGCGCTTTGACGAGGCTGCCGCGCGCCGGGATGGCCGGGGAGGCTCGATCAAGCATCGTCACGGTATCGGGGTTGATTTCCTTTTCCACACCGATGGATTGCATCGCGCGTTGCAGGTTGTCGCGGAGCGTCTGCACATTCTGTTTGCTGGCAACGATGCGTTCGTACTGCGCCAATTTGCTGCTGAGGTCGAGGGAACGCACATCGAGTTCCTTGATTTCACGTTCGATGTTCGTGATTTGAAGCGAAATGGACTCCCGCTGGCTCTGGAGCTGTTCGTTGCTTTGATCCTTGAAAATGCGCAGCAGGTTTTCGCGTCGCGCGATCTCCTCGCTCAACGCGATCATGCGTGGGTGCTTGGGGCGCAGAATGGTGGACCAGTCCTGCAACTCCGCCTTGCGCATTTGCAATTCCTGGCGGGCGCGGAGGTAATCGCTGCTCAATAGATTGGGCGGGATACCAGCCAGATCCTTTTGGTCGGATACATTGTCGCGCTTCTGCTGCCGTTCCAACGTCTGTTCCAGCGTCAGCATGGTGAGGAGTTGAAATTCGTTGCGCAGCGAGTCCAGCTGCCGGTTTTTTTGCACGAGATAGGTGGCGATGCTCGTGACTTGCTCCTTGATGAACACCACGTTGTTGTTGGTCTTGAACGCGGCCTCCTCTTCTTCGTACTTGCGGAGGTTGCGATCCAACTCGTCCAACTGGCCGATGATCCGAGTGAGCGCCGTATCCGAAGTCGTGGTGCGCATCTCGGTTTTGAGAGCGATGTATTCTTCCATGCACGCGTCGAGATAAGCTTGCGTGTACTTCGGTTCGCCGCCGAGGGCCTGGAGATTGAAGATGGTCGTCTTCGGGGTGGGGGTGACGGAAATCAGGACGTTGGTGGCCTTTAATTCCGGTTTCAGCGCCTGCACTCTTTCGTACGCGCGCTCCAGAACTTTGGCGCTCTTCATCAACGCGGCCTGGGTGCCCAGGAAGTTGCTGAGTTCCTCCGTGAAGCCGGTGCCGGTGCCTTGCGACGTGTTGATGCGGATGTTCATGATCATCCGTCCGAAGGACACAAAACTGGGCTGTTCAAAATAGAGACGGACGCTCTGGATCACCAGGGCCAGGACCAGCGTAAGTGGCAAGACCCACCAACGTTTGCGCAGCAGATTGCGATAACGGTGAACGTAATTGAAAAAGCGCGCGGAGCGGGCCGAACGGCTTTGGGCGGGGGCTTCGTATTCGTTCATCGTGGGTTCACCAATTTACGGCGCGTTGCGGCACGATGATGAAATCTTCCGGCTCCAAGGTGATGTCTTCCTCGGTCTTTCCCTTTTCCAGAACGTTTTCCATGTTCACAACCATGGTTTTGTTCCCCGCATCGGTCTTGCGCACCACCTGGACCTTCTTGCGATTGGCGAAATCGCCGAACCCGCCCACGCGCAGGATGGCCTTGCCGGCAGTAAAGTTTTCGCCGGCGGGGATTTCAACGGGACCGGGATTGCGCACCGGACCGAAGACGTAAACCTTGCCGAGAACCTTGGTCATGGCATCAAGGCCGATGATCACGGTGGCGTTGTAATAGTAATCCTTGTCCAGCAGCGCCTTGACCGCTGCGGCCGCCTGCTTGCACGTCATGCCGGCCACGCTCACGCGACCTATGTAGGGAACATCAAGCTCGCTCGATTCGGCGACCAGCATCGGGATGGCATTGGTGCGATCTTCGAGAATGTTGAAGCTGACGCGATCGCCGGGAAGCAGCTTATGTTTGTCCTCCAGCACGTAAGCCCCCGGCGCAGTGGCGTTGGAACTGACGGTTGGGGGAGCCTCGACTTTGGGGACAACCGGCGGCGCCGGCTTTTCCGATTTGGCCGTTGGATCGTTTTCAACCGGCAGAAAGCCCTGCCGATCCCGTTGATTTGTCGGCTGCGCAGGCGCAGCAAGGCAACAGGCGGCGAGGAACAAGGTCACCCAGGGACGTTTCACTTAATCTTAAAATTAAAAAGTATAGGCCACGTTCAACACAAGCCGATTCTGAAGATAACCACGACCGGGTTGATCCGACTCCTTGTAATAAACTTGATAACCCAACCGGGCGCTGGC
>CAYWCK010000173.1:0-10252 GCA_964456685.1 uncultured Bifidobacteriaceae bacterium
TGGGTGAAGCTGCCGCCGCGGCAGGGCGCGCCCGACTTCGTGAAGATCGCCGGCGAGGAATATCACGTCACCCAGGAGCAACTGAATCAGATGGTGCAGATTCTGTTTCCCGAGAAAGCTCCGCTCTACGCACTGCGCGTGAATGATTTTGCCCTGGTCACTTTTCCGGGCGAACCGATTTGCGAGCTGGGTCTCGCGGTGAAGGCGTCTCTTCGGAAAGCCGGTGTGGCGCATCCGTGCGTGGCGGCACTGACCACGGAGGAAATTGGCTACATCCTGACCAAGGAGGAATATCGCAAGAGCGGCTATGAGGTGACGGCTTCGTTCTACGGCGAAACCCTCGGCGCGCTGCTGCTGGAGCGCGCCCAAGCGCTCGGCGTCGCCATGGCGGCCAAAAAGTAATCGCGTGCGGGCGCATCTCTGCCGTTGCGCGTCGGCGAGTTCCCGCCGCACAATGGGTAAAACGTTTTCGGAATGACGAACGACATCGAAATCAGCGTCGTGCTCCCGTGTCACAACGAGCAGGACAATTTGCAGCCGCTCGTGGACGCGATCCGCAAGGCGCTCGATCCGCTCCGCCGCAGCTACGAAATCGTCATCACCGACGACCGCAGCAGCGACGGCAGTTGGGCCTTGCTGCAAAAGCTTGCGGCGGCGGATGTGCGGATTCGCGCGCAACGCTTCGAGAAACAATGCGGCCAATCCGCCGCGCTTTGGGCCGGCATGCGCGCCGCGCGCGGAAAGATCATCGTCACGCTCGACGCCGATCTACAGAACGACCCGGCGGATTTACCGAAGCTCCTCGCGCCATTGGATAAGGCAGATTGCGTCTGCGGTTCACGAGTCGAAGCTCGCGGCAAAGGCGACAGTTGGGTGCGCGTGGCGTCTTCACGCATCGCCAACGGCATTCGCAACAAGCTCTCGGGCGAAACGATCACCGACGCGGGTTGCTGCTACCGGGCGTTCAAGCGCGAGTGCATCGCCGAGGTGAAATTCTTCAACGGTGGCCACCGCTTCCTGCCGACGCTCATCAAGATGGAAGGCTTCACCGTCACCGAAGTGGCGATCAGCCATCACCCGCGCGTGGCGGGACAGGCGCATTACGGCGTGTGGAATCGGCTGTTCAAATCCTTCTACGACCTGCTCGCGGTGCGCTGGATGAAGAAGCGGTTTCTGAAGTTCAAGGTGGTGGATCGCCTGAATTGAGGTAGGGCGGGCACTCCGCTGCCCGCCGCGGCGCGCACGGACTGCGGCGCCCTACCTGGCTCAATTCGTCTCCGGCTTGCCCTTGTTCAGATCGTTCTTCGCGCGTTGCTCGGCGAAAAACTGGAGCAGCATCGCGCGACATTCTTCCATTCGCACGCCGCTCGTGATTTCACAGCGATGATTTAGCGTCGGGAACTGCAGCAGATTCATCGCGCTGCCCGCCGCGCCGCCCTTGGGATCACTCGCGCCGAACACGACGCGTGCGAACCGCACATGCACGATTGCGCCGGCGCACATCGGACACGGCTCCTTGGTGACGTAGAGCGTGCAATCATTGAGCCGCCAATCGCCGGCGGCCTGTTCGGCGGCGGTGATGGCGAGCATCTCCGCGTGCGCCGTGGCGTCCTTGAGCAACTCGACCTGATTGTAGCCGCGCGCGATGATCCGGCCCTCGCGCACAACGACCGCACCGACGGGAACTTCTTCGGCCTCGTAAGCCTTCGCCGCCTGGCGCAACGCCTCGCCCATGAAGTAATGGTCGCTTTGCAGGTCAATAATGGGGTCGTCCATGCCGGGGAATTAGAGTTCCAACAACTCCAATAAATGGGAAGTCGTCATGCGGTGATGCGCTGCGACATTGCGCAGTATACTTTTCAATGTGCCGATTTTGATCGGGCTATGATTGGGAATAACCTCGTGATGCTCCCCGCCTTCGTGGGTGGTGATCCGGAGATGCGAGCCGGTTTGGCGGGTGACGGTATAACCTAGTTTTCGTAACGCTTTTGCCAGTTCCGCGCCGGAAAGATCGCGCGGAGTCTTCATCGCGCCAACACTTCGTCACGCACGAAATGCAGGCGGATCAGCTTGGGCGCTTGCTGGGAATCCTCGAAGAAGCAACTGACTGCGTCCCGCACCATCTGGCGCAATTCCTCCACCGTCTCCGCCTGCGTGGTGATGCCGTGGCCGAGAGCCGTGGCGCAATAACCACCCTCCTCGGCTTCCGTCACCTCAAAGATGATTTCGGAACTCATGGCGGCACCATGCCCGAAGCAATTTGAACTGTCAAAAACCGATTCGACGACATGGAGTACCGCGAAGCATCGCCCATGAAGTGATGATCGCTTTGCATGTCAATAATTGGCTCGTGCATGAAACCAAAATGCAGAAGGTGGAAGGAAGAATGACGTAATAACTCGAACCGCGACGGCGAATCCCGCAATCAAGCCTCCGTCAAAACTTTCAGGAGAAGTTTGCAGCCTAGTATTGGATTAGCCCTCAATTGGAGCGCGCTTGGGATCATACATAGCAAAACCGTCGTGCTTCCAGAACCGCTCCAAACCAATCTTGCCATACACCTCCAACTCCGAACGGTGAATGGGATAGAACTGGCTGAAATGCACTTTGTAATCGTTCAGCTCAACCGACTGCACCTCCTTATCGAGTATGCTCTGAGCAAACACCAACAATCCGTCCATCTTTGTGTCGCTCGCGAGTGGCGTCTCTGTGGTGAAAACGTCTCCGTAACTGAACCGTCGCTCACCTCTAAACTCAGCACAGAAGTAGGCTGCTGCCCATGCCCACATCACATCCTCAGATTCGATGGACAGAATCATCTCGGGTCGTGCCAGCTTCCAATCGGGATACGGATAGCAACTCAAACCATAAGTGACGCCAGTCACCATGCCCTTGTCAGGAATATCTCGGTAGATGAAAACAGAAACCGGAACACCTCCCCGTGGGCAATCGTGCTTTTTAATTACCTCCGCTTCCCCAAAGATGTTCTCGATATGTTTCAGGAAAATCTCGTGGTTCTGTGGCATGACGGTTGAGGGCTAACATACGTTAGGCGGCGCGTTTCGCAGCCTAGTATGAATCATGGGTTTGACTCTGCGCCTGTCGAAAAATGTTGTCCACAGGAATTTGCGGAAGCAAAACTCCCAAACACCGCTGGGGAAAGGCGGCAAACGCCGCGTCTGCGATTCCTTACGCGCGTTGCGCTATTCGGGCTTCCTCCAACGTCCACTCATTCCGTCCGTCCGGATGACAATGGCAATGGGCCGCGAAAAATTCGCCGCGATGTTGCCAGAACCGGGGCCAGATGCTTTCGCGGTCGGTGTCCGGCAACTTGAGATTCGCCAGCGCCGCGCGCGGAAAGAATTCAAAGCGTCCTTCGCGGTGCGCGGCGGGCAATTTCATCAGTCGTGGCTTCACTTCGAAGAGGAACATCAGCCAATGGGAGTTGCCCTGGAAACCGTGTTCGCTCACGAGGCCGGTGAGATGCAGATCGCGAGGCTGGATTTCCAGCGCCATTTCCTCGAACGCCTCGCGGCATGCGCACGCGTACGGCGACTCGCCATCGTCCGTGTGCAGCTTGCCACCGGGCGGACTCCACAGCCCGCGATTCGGCTCCTGCGCGCGTTCGAGCAGCAACACTTCGTCGCGCTCGTTGAAGCAATAAAGCAGCGTGGCGATTTTATACGGCAGCTTCACTTCCCGATGCAGTAGAGCTTCGTGCCGGTGCGGATGAAGAGATTCCCATCAGACACCGCGATGCACGCACGCAGCCGGTCGTCCGTGTCATCGCCCATCGGAATCGTGCAGAGGAGTTTGAATTCCTTGTCCGCCGCGACGATCAATACCTCGCCTTTGAAGTTCTGAAAGTAAATCTTCCCGTCCGCGCCGACGGGGGAAGATTCGATCTTGGGTCGCGCAACGAGGTCGCCGATCCAATCGGCCTTGCCGGTGGCCGGGTCCACGCGGGCGAGCATTTTCTTTTCGCCGTTCAGGATGTAAAGCCGGCCCTGATAATAGAGCGGCGTGGCGACGTCGCTGGAGACATCCCGCTGTTCCGTGCTCGTCCAGAGCAATGCCGAATCATCCAGTTTGCCGGACAGACCGTGTTTGACGGCAAAGACCGGTGAGCCTTTCGGCGCGCAGACGAGCGCCGCGTGTTCCGTGGCCACGGGAGATGGCACCAGCCGCCAGTGCCCGATCTTCGTCGGATTCCACGAACCCCAACGCCAGAGTTCCTTGCCCGACTGCGCGTCGTGACCGGTCAACACATCGCCTCCCGAAATCAGGATTTCGGTCATGCCGCCGTGCGTGAAGGGAATCGGCGTGCTGTACGCCTCCTGCGATTCCGCTGCCGCTTCGCTTGGGCGCACGTGCCGCCAGATTTCCTTCCCGGTGGCCGGATCAAGCGCGAGCAAATAGGATTCGCCGGGGCCATCCTTCTTGCCGCGGCCGTGGACCGGCACGTCGCGATTCAACACCTGCACATATAATTTTCCACCGAACAACGTCGGGCTGGCGCCGTAGGTCCATTGGTAGGCGAATTGCGCGTATTTGGTTTGCAGATTCAGCGACCAAGTCTGTTTGCCCTTGAAATCGAACGCCACGAGATCGCCCGTGCCGTAAAGAAAGTAAACGAGCTTGCCGTCGGTCGTGGGCGAGGGCGAAGCGAAGTTGCTGTTGTTGTCCTGCCCGAGCCCGGTGGCAACTTCCACGTTCCACAATTCCTTGCCGGTCTTCCGATCAAAAGCCATCGCGTGCAGTGTCTTGGTTTTCGTATCGGTCGAGCTGATGAACACCGTGTCGCCCCAGACGATGGGCGTGGCGGCGGACGGTCCCGGCAGCGGGGCGACCCATTTCACGTTCTCGGTCTTGGAAAAATTATCGGGCAGACTCTTCTCCGGGGACGAACCGTTGAACTCGGGCCCGCGCCAGTGCGCCCAATTGCCCGCGAAGGCGGCGGAGCTGGTGAACAAGGTCGCCAGAGCGGCGTAGCGGAGGAGCGTGATGGTTTTCATGCGATGCGGGATTTTCGACGCAGGAACGGGATTTGCAATTCGATTTCTTACGGGAAAGCCCGGCGCCAGGAATTTTCTTCACCCGCCGGACTTCTCTGCTACGCTGCGCGGCCTCATGAGTTCAAAACAGTTCAAAGTAGCGGCACTGGCAGGCGACGGCATCGGACCGGAGGTGATGGTCGAGGCCATCAAGGTTCTGCGCGCGGCGGAAAAGAAATTCGATTTCAAGCTGGAGATCACCGAAGCGCCCGTCGGCTGGGCCGGGATTGATTTTGCCAAGAAGGCGCTGCCCGACATCACGCTCGACGTCTGCAAACGTTCGGATGCGATCCTGTTTGGCTCGGTCGGCCTGCCCGAACGCGATCCGACGATTCCCAAGGAACAACGTCCCGAGCGCGCCGCGCTCCTGCGGTTGCGCAAGGAGTTCAGCCTGTTCGCCAACCTGCGCCCGGTGAAGTTGCTCAAGGAATTGACCGGCATCTGTCCGCTGCGCCCGGAACGGATCAGTGATGGCATTGATGTGTTGATCGTGCGCGAACTGACCGCGGGACTGTATTTCGGACCGAAGCACACCGAGGAAGTCGTGGAACTGCACGAAACCTCACCCGAGCCGCGCAAGTATCGCAAGGCGGTGGACACGATGGTCATCACCAGCTCGGAGATCGAACGCATCGCGCACGTGGCGTTTCAGGCGGCGCAAGCGCGGCGAAAAAAGCTCACGAGCATTGACAAGGCGAACGTGCTGGAGAACGGCGTCCTCTGGCGCGAAGTTGTGACGAAGCTCGGCAAAGATTATCCCGACGTGGCGCTCGAGCACATGTTCGTGGACAACGGCGCGATGCAACTCGTGCTGCGTCCGGGGCAGTTCGACGTGATGCTCTGCGAAAATACTTTCGGCGACATTCTCAGCGACGAAGCGGCGGCGCTGGGTGGTTCGCTCGGCATGTTGCCCAGCGCGAGTCTCGGCAAGACCAGCGCGGAAAAAACCTTTGGCCTCTACGAGCCGGCGGGCGGCACGGCGCCGGATATCGCTGGGAAAAATGTCGCCAATCCGATCGCGCAAATTCTGTCCGCGGCGCTGATGCTGCGGCACAGTTTCGGCCTGAACGCGGCCGCGGCGGCCATTGAGGCCGCGGTGGCGAGTGCCATCGCCGCCGGAAATCGCACCGGCGACATTTACCAGGCCAGCGAACCCACCACGCGCAAGTTAGGCACGCGCGAAATGGGGGATGCCATCGCGGCAGCCGTCTGAACCAGGCGGCAAGGTGCAGTCGGCTGGCGAAAAGGGTCGTGGCAAATGGGGAAGTGAAACAGGTGAAATCTGGCAGGGCGCACAAATAGCGCCCGTGCCACCGCTTTCCGGACTGTGCGACGGCTGATTATTCCTCCCCTGCCACGCTGTCGTAAAACTCCAGAATGTCGCCTTTCGTGCCTTTCAACTCGGCTTCCTTGAACTTGATGGCCGTGCGCGGATGCTGGTTGAGCAGGCCGGTGAGCAGGTACGGCAGGTCGTAACCCCAGAGCAATTTGCTGCGCATCGGCTCAATGGTGTTTTGCACGCATTCGAGTACGGGGCGAAGGTTGTATTTCGGGTTGTGCAGGAAACCGAGGAGCAACTCCATCTGGCAATTGCCCGCCCCGCGGCCAAGCCCGGCCATCGTGGCGTCGAGGAAATTGGCGCCCACGACGATGCCCTCGATCGTGTTGGCAAACGCCAGCTGCATGTTGTTGTGCATGTGCACGCCGACATCCTTGCCGGACGGCTTGCAGTAACTCAGGTATTTCTTCACGAGATACTGCACCTTCTCGCTGTAGAGTGCGCCAAAGCTGTCCACGACATAGATCGCCTTCGCCTCGGAGCCCGCGAGCATTTCGAGGCCCTCGTTGAGTTCGCGCTCCGGCACGACCGAGGCGGCCATGAGATTCACGGTTGTTTCATAGCCCTTGTCGTGGGCGTCCTTCACCATGTCGAGCGCGGTCGGAATCTGGTTGATGTAAGTGGCCACGCGAATCATGTCCACGATGCTGTCCTTCGACTTCGGAATGTCCTCGTGATAATCGCAGCGCTCCGCGTCGGCCATGACCGTCAGTTTGAGATCCGTCGGATTGTCGTCCACGATCCGGCGCATGTCTTCTTCGAGGCAATACTTCCAGCAACCGTGCTCGCCGACCTTGATGCCTTTGCGCGAGGCCTTGTAGCCGAGTTCCATGTAATCCACGCCGCCCGCCACGCACGCCTGGTAAACTGCCTTCACGATTTCATCGGCGAAGTGATGGTTGTTCATGAGGCCACCGTCGCGGATGGTGCAATCGAGCACCTTGATCTCGGGACGGTAGGACAACCAGCGGCTGGTGGCGGTATCCTTTTCCTTCGCTTGGGGTTTGGCTTTGGCGGTCCGGGCGGTTTTGGTGGCGGATTTCTTTTTCATAAACGATGCCTGCGGATTGTGCGAAGAAGGCCGCCTCAAGGAACAGGACAAAATGGAGGACAAGTGACTGCATCAGCAAAGCCATCCGCGGGACCCAGACGAAGCGGAACAACTCGCGGACCTGACTTCGACCAGCGGAGCGCTGGGTTGCGCACCGACTCGTTGGCTCGGGCGAATTTGGCGACAAATAGGCTTGAACGGGTGGTGCCCGGATGAAACCTTGGTCCAGTAATGCGAGTGAACCGGGTTGCCAGCACCCGCCTCCGCCACCACGACTCTGATGAATAATCGCATCGTCCACCAATCGTCTCCCAGCTTCGCGCTGGGTTTGATTTGGCGGCGGCATTGGCTGCTCAGGGGTTTCGTCTTCGGTTTCGGTGTCACAGACTGGACCGCGACACCGGCCTTGGCGCGATTGATTGGCCGCCCCGGCCACGTTACTTTGCCATGATGAAATTCCACCGCCTTCTGGCTGCATTTGTAGTGCTGTTCGGGTCAGCGGGCGCGTTTGCGCAAAGCAACGAATTCCGCGCGCTTTGGGTGGATGCGTGGGGCACGGGCTTCCTCAACGCCACCGAGGCGTCCCAACTCGTGGCCGATGCCCGCGCTTACAACTTCAACGCGCTCGTGGTGCAGATGCGCCGGCGCGGCGACGCGTTTTACAACAACCTCGTTTCTGGCAACGACCCCAAAACCACCGCGATCTCATCCGGCTACGATGCCTTGCAGGATGTGATCACCAAGGCCCACGACACCAGCGGGGGAAAGAAACGGGTTGAAGTCCATTGCTGGGTGACCACGCACGTCGTGTGGAGCAGCGAGACCACGCCGCCATCGCAGCCTGGCCACGTACGTAATTCGCACCCGGAATATCTGATGCAGGATTCCACCGGCAACCAGTTCGTCGGGCAGGGTTATTATCTCGATCCGGGCCATCCCGGCGCGACGATGTGGAATTATGTCATGGCCACAAATATTGTGCGCCGCTACGACGTGGACGGGTTTCATTGGGATTACATCCGCTATCCCGCGCCGGACTCGGGTTTCAATCCCACCGCCATCGCGCGCTACAATGCCGAGTTCGGCCTGACCGGCCAGCCTTCGCCATCGAGCGCACTCTTCGCGGACTGGCGGCGACGACAAGTGACCGATTTCCTGCGTTGGGTGAACGCGGACCTGTTGGCGATCAAATCCAACCTCGTCATTTCGTGCGCCGTCTTCGGCAGCCGCAGCGACGCGTTCAACAATCGCTATCAGGATTGGGGCGCGTGGAACAACGAAGGCATCATTGATATCTGCATGCCGATGGGCTACACGAGCGACAATGCCCTTTTCCAATCGCGCGTGACCGACGCCTACAACAACCAGGGCGTGCGCCGGGTTTACAGCGGCCAAGGCGCCTATCTCAACGCGCGGGAAAACACCGTCTGGCAGCTCGATTACATCCGCGCCAAACCGCTGCTGGGATCGGTGCTCTACAGCTACCGCACACCGAATAGCGGCGCGGTGGACATTGCCGGCACGTTGGCGCACATCCGCGACAATCACCAGCCGGCCTGGGTAGATGTCCCGACGATTCCATGGAAGGCGACGCCCACGAAAGCCATCCTCCGCGGCATCGTGACGCAGCAATCCGACGGCGCGGCTGTTTACAACGCGTCCCTCAGCATCAACACCGCGCCCGCGCGAAATCAAAAAACTGAACCGCACGGCGCCTTCGCCTTCTTTGAGCTCGCACCCGGCACGTACACCATCACGGCCACGGCGACAGATCTGGGTGTTGTCACCACGAACGTCACCTTGAGCGCCGGCACAAACCGCGCCGTCGCGCTGGTGCTGCCCCCGGACTCCACCCCGCCTCTCATTTCCAGCGTCGGCACGAGCAACGTCACCGACACCTCGGCCATCATTAAATGGCTCACCGATGAAAATGCCAACAGCGTGGTGGAATACGGCGCGACGGTTGCCTACGGCACTACCATCAGCAACGCCACGATGCTGTTGAATCATGCCGTCACCCTCACGAATCTCGCACCCGCCACGCTGCACCACTACCGTGTTCGCTCGCGCAACACCACGGGACTGCAAACGAACTCGGCGGACTTCACCTTCACCAGCAATCCGCCCGGCGTGGTAAACGATGTGATTGTCGAGAGCCGGCTGTCCGATGGCAGCTTGAATTCAAATCCGCCTTATACCGACGTGAGCTTCAACAACTCGACGCTGAAAAGCTCCGCATCGCCGCTGACCGGTTCAACGAATCAAGGCTCGCGCTACGCGGTGTCCGGCACGCCCAGCTTCACTTTTAAACCCACGCTGCCGGTGGCGGGCGGCACGTATGATGTTTATCTCACGCATGGAAACGCCACGAGCGTTTCGGACGACATCGTGGTGTCGGTCGCCCAGACGAGTTGTTCGGGGTTGCCGGCGACCACCACCGCCCTGCAACAGGCCGGTGCGAATACGTGGGAGTACCTTGGCCGCATGAACGTCAACGCCGGCACCACCGTGCCGACGCTGACGTTCACTTACGCCAGTGGCACTCTGGACGCTGGCGGGAACGGCCGCATGTACAGCGATGCCATCAAGTTCGTTTTCATCCCGCCGCCGCAACCACCGACCATCACGAATCAGCCGGTGAACCAGACCGTGAATCAAGGGGCTAACGCCATTTTCACGGTTGGTGCGGGCGGCGCGGCGCCGTTGAGCTATCAATGGCGGTTCGAAGGCACGAACCTCGCCGGCGCCACGCAGAGCAGTTACAACCGCTCCAACGCACAACCGACGCACGAAGGGGATTATGATGTC
>CAYWCK010000174.1:0-10203 GCA_964456685.1 uncultured Bifidobacteriaceae bacterium
ACTATCCAGCACCAAACTGCCCGCCGCACTGAGCAAGTGGACGCAGCAATTGAAAGAGCACCGCATCGCCATTAATTACTTTGGAACCGAGCAACCGGATGATTTACGCGCGCTGTTCCAAGCCGGCGTGGATTTTCCGTTGGTGAATGATCTGGCGGCGGGCCTGAAGGTCGCACAGGAGTTCGGCATCGCGCCGCTTAAGTCTCAACCTGCCGTGCAATAAATTTACCGCCGCTGAACGCAACCTTCTTTCCGCATTCTATGCGCAACCCTATCCTCAAATCGGCCCCCACGCTTTTCGTTCTCGGATTAACGCTCTGCTTCAACTCCGCACGCGCCGCGGCACCAAAGCCAATCGTGTTCGAGAATGCTACGTTCCGCTACGTCATCGCCGGCAACGCGCACAATGTGTCCTTCGTGGATCGCGCCACCGGCACTGATTACCTCCGGAGCGGCGGCGCGAGTTCGTGCGCATCCGTCCGCATCGGCGACAAAAATATCGAAGCCACGGCGGCGACGTTGTCGCGCGGACGGCTCAAGATCACGTTCGGAGAGCAAGGCCCGCGCGTGGTGCTCAAAACGGAATCGAATCCTTCTTATGTTCTCTTTGCAGTCGAGTCCATCGCGGGCGCGGAAGTGGACGCGCTGACGTTCCTCAACATTCCGCTCACGCTGAAAGGTTTGCCGGCGGAAGCTTTCGGCGCTTGCGCGCTGTCGCTCAATCTTCCGACGCGAGTGGACGCACTGCCAGCGCTGCAAACTGAACTTAAGGCCTCCTGCGAGAAAAAGTTCGGCCTGATCGGCGCCAAGGTCGCCATCGTCGCCGCGCCGATGGCAAAGATGCTCCCGAAGTTGCAGCAAACCTTGAGCGCGGCCAACGATCTGCCCGTTTGCAAAGTCGCCGGACCGTGGGCGCAGGAAATTCCCTTCAACCACGGCTCGTATCTCTTCAACTTCGGCGCGCTCACGGAGACCAACGTGGACGACTGGATCACGATGGTTCACAGCCTCGGCTTCACGCAGATTGATAATCACGGCGGCGGTGCGGGTTTCTTTCGCTTCGGCGACTTCGAGTTGAATCGCAAGCTTTGGCCGCAGGGCTGGGAGACGCAGCGGCGCATCGTGGAAAAGCTTCACGCCGCTGGCATTGGCTCGATCTTCCACACTTACGCCTTCTTCATTGATAAGCAGTCAAAGTATGTGACGCCGGCGCCCGACCCGCGACTCGACGCGTTCCGCACGTTCACGCTCGCTGAACCCATCGCAGCCGATACGACGGAAATCGTCGTGAACGAGTCCACCGCCGAGATGAAAACGATCACCGGCTTCTTCGAGCAAAACAGCATCGTGCTCCACATTGGCGATGAGCTGGTCACGTTCGGTGGCGCGACAAAGTCGTCGCCGTGGAAATTCACCGGCGTGAAACGCGGCGCGCACGGCACGAAAGCCGCCGCGCACGAAAGCGGAGCGAAGGCACGGCATCTGAAGGAGATGTTTGGTCTGTTCGTGCCGAACGTGGAGACGACGTTGTTCGAGGAAATCGCCGCGAACCACGCCGCCGTGGTGAACTACTGCGGCTTCGATGGACTGTATTTGGACGCGATTGACGGCGCCTCGATCCTGCGCGGAAACGAGGAAGTCTGGTATTGGGGCGACAAGTTCGTCGTTGAAATCCAAAAGCACCTCAAGAAGCCGACCGGCATGGAGATGAGTTCGATGGGGCATCACTTCTGGCAATACCGCACGCGCTGGCAGGCGTGGGATTATCCCCAGCGCGGCCACAAGAGCTTCATTGACCAGCACGCGGCGGGAGTGAACAGCGGTTTGCTCCTGCCCCTGCACTTGGGCTGGTGGGGATTCCAAGCCTTTAACCCGCCACAAATCGAACCAAGTTATCCCGATGTGATGGAGCATCTCGGCGCGCGGCTGATTGGTTGGGATGCGGGCATTTCGCTGACGGCGGGTGTGAATCGCGGCGCACTGAAAAGCACGCCGCTATTCCAGCGCGCCGTGGACACGTTGCGCGCTTGCGAGGAACTCCGGCACGCGAAGGTTTACAACGAAGCAGCACGGGCCAAATTGCGCGACCCGGCCAGCGAATTCGCCCTGTTCAAAAACGCCGCCGGGCAATCACGCTTCCGCCGAGTCGCCACACAATCCCAAACCGCCGCGCTCGCCGAGCCGTGGACGCTCTCCTGGCGGGTCACAAACAATTTCGCCGCGCAGCCGGCACGATTTCGCATCGAAGCGCTCATGACTGCCGGCGCTTCGGCGGAGACCAACGTAGTGGTCGTTGCCAACTTGCGCAGCGACTCCGCAGATACGTGGAAGCGAACGCAAGCAAGCGGCGTGAGTTTTGATTTGCAACCCGCCCCAAGCGAAGGCTTCACCACAATCACGGCCACCAATGCGGGCAAGGTCGCGCGCAACACCGCATGGGCACGGTTGGAAAAACATCACGAGCCTTTGCTGAATCTCAAGGACAACCAGGGGCTGGCGGTGGAAATTGAAGGCGACGGCTCGGGCGCGGTGCTGGCGTTTCGGTTTGAATCGCCGCACCACATCGCTTACGGCGCGGTGGCGGATCGATATGTCACGCTGGATTTCACCGGGCGCCGGCAGTTCACGCTCGTGGAGACGGAATCCACCCGCTGGAGCGATTACGTTTGGAACGACGGCAAGCACCTTTATCAAACGTACCGCGAAACCGTGAACTTCGGCTCCGTGGAATCAGCCAGCATCTGGCTGCAAAATCTCCCGCCCGGCCGCGAAACAAAAGTGTCGGTCGGCCCCGTGCGAGCGGTGCCGCTGCGCGCGGTTACACTGGTGAATCCTCGGCTCACCGTGGCCGGGAAGACGGTTGAGTTTCCCGTGAAGCTTCCGGCCGGCGGCTGGATCGAAGCGAACGGCCCGGACGATTGCACCGCTTTCGGTCCGAAGGGAGAATCGCTGGGCAAAGTCACGCCGACAGGTGAATGGCCGCAGCTCGTGCTGGGCGCGAGTGGGCTTCAGTTCGCGTGCGCTGAAAGCGAAGGCGCGCCGCCGCGGGCTCGTGTCGTGACGATGGCGCAGGGCGATGAACTTTGAATAGGTCGTCGCGTGGACGACTTCCGATTTTGTCCATTGGCGAATCTCGAACGCTCGCCGGGTGATAATCCGCAGAGGATGAGGGCGACATCTTGGAATCGCCATGAACACCAACCCAAACCAACCTAAACCCAATTCCCCCAAACTTAGCCGGCGCAGCTTTGTGGCCCGCACCTCCGCCGGTGTCGCCGCGTTTAGTGTCGTGCCGAGCTTCGTTGTTGGTGCGCGCGGACAAACGCCACCCAGCGGCAAGCTGAACATCGCAGCCATTGGCATCGGTGGCATGGGTCGCAACAATATCGCGAAGCTCGCGGCTGCGGGCGAAAATATCGTGGCGTTGTGCGACGTGGATTCCGGCGAGCGCGCGCAAAAGATCATCAAACTTTACCCGGGCGCAAAAGTTTACGGCGATTACCGCGTGATGCTCGAGAAGCAGAAGGACATTGATGCCGTGATCGTCGCGACGCCGGATCACACGCACGGCGTCATTGGCATGGCGGTGATCAAGGCTAAGAAGCACGTTTACATCCAGAAGCCACTGGCGCATTCCGTGCATGAAGCGCGCAAGCTCACGGAAGCCGCCCGCGAGCACAAGGTCATGACGCAGATGGGCAATCAAGGTCACTCGGGCGAAGGCGCACGGCAGATTTGCGAATGGATTTGGAGCGGCGAAATCGGTCAGGTCAAAGAAGTTCACGCCTGGACCAACCGGCCCGTGTGGCCACAGGGCGTCGAAGTCGAACGCCCGAAGGAAACGCCACCCGTGCCAGCGGATTTGAATTGGGACATGTGGATCGGCCCGGCGGCCATGCGCCCGTATCACCCGACCTACGCGCCCAACAAGTGGCGGGCGTGGTGGGATTTCGGCACGGGTTCACTCGGCGACCTCGGCTGCCACGTACTCGATCCCGTTTTCTGGGCGCTCAAACTCGGGCATCCCACGAGTGTTGAAGGCAACATCTCCACATACTGGCACGAGTTCTGGCAACGCACCGAGCCGAAGAATGAAACTTATCCGCGCTCCAGCGTGGTTCGTTACAAATTCCCGGCCCGCGAGGGCATGGCGCCCGTGACGTTGACCTGGTGGGATGGTGGTTTGATGCCGCCGCGCCCGGAGGAACTCGAAGAAGGCAAACGCATGGGCGACGCCGATGGCGGCGTGCTGTTCATGGGCGACAAAGGCGTCCTGATGTGCGGCTGTTACGGCATCGGGCCGGTGCTGTTGCCCGAGCAGCGAATGAAGGAAACCAAGGCGCCGGCCAAAACCATCGAGCGCATTCCCGACGACAAGGAAGGTCACGAAAAGGATTGGGCGCGGGCTTGCAAGACCGGCAAACCGGCGTGCTCAAACTTCGAATACTCCGGTCCGCTCTCGGAAATGGTGTTACTCGGCAATCTCGCGGTGCGCAATCCCGACACGCGGCTGCTGTGGGATGGCCCGAATATGAAGGTGACGAATGACACCGAAGCCGACGCCTACGTGCGCCGGAATTTCCGCGAGGGATGGACTCTGTAACGAATAGACGGGCTTCGGTTGAAGCCCGCTGGTAATGAAAAAAGAGCGCCGGCGTTTGCCGGCGCTCTTTTTGTGAACAAGCAAGCGGGCGAGAATCAGATCGTCCCGCCCCAGGCAAACACGCGCTTCTTGCCCATCGGTTCAAGGAAGCGCCGCGCGCCCGCGGCCATGAAGTCGGTGTCCGTGCTGGCCATGAAGAAGCGGAAGCCTTGCTTTTCAAATTTCCGGATCGCCTCAACGGTCAGGCCGGGACGCCCCATCACTTTGCCGTGCTTGAGCCCGGTTTTGACAATCTTCTTCACGGCCGCATCGAGCTTCGGATGATTCTGTTCGCCACGCAGGCCGAGCGAGAACGAGAGATCGCTCGTGCCGATGAAAATCACATCCACCTCCGGCGTCGCGGCGATTTCCTCAATCTGTTCCAGGCCGGAGACGTCTTCGACCACGGTGATGACGAGGACATTCTTGTCCGCAAAGTCGCAGTAGCCCTGATAACCGCCGGGAACGGGCCAGCGAAATTGCGCGAGGTCGGCGCCCGAACCGCGCTTGCCGCGGGGCGGATAGCGACAGGCCGCGGCGGCTTGCCTGGCCAACTCCGCGGTGCTCGTGAAGGGAAAAATCACGCCGAGCACGCCACTGTCGAGCAGACGCTTCGCGGTCCATAGGCCGTTCACCGGCGGACGGGCAATCGGCACTGCGGGTAATCCGCGCGTGGCGAGCACGGTGCTGCGCACGGTCTCAAGGCTGACGGGTGAGTGTTCCATCTCGAACCAGATGAAGTCGAAGCCCAGCGCCGCGGCCTGCGTGGCGATTTCCACGCTGTTCACGCTGACGACCATGCCGACGATGCTTTCGCCGCGCTCGAGTTTAACTTTGAGAGGATTTCGATAGCCTTTCGGCAAGGCGTAGGAGGATTGTTGTTTCATGGTAATTCAGAGATTCGTTTGTTTTTACCGGTCACCGGCTCCTTGATGAGCCACACTTCCGAAACCTGACAACCGCGACCGTTACCGCCCAGGCCGCGTTCGGCCCGCCACGTAAGTTTCAACTGCCCTGATTTGGTGGCGGCGGCCGGGAGCAGGAATTCCAACGGCGCAAACGGCACGGGTTTTTCCCGCAGCGGATGGATTCGAATCTGGTCGTTCGCGACGAGTTGGATTTTCTTTTGCGAGTTGTCGCCGGCGTACAGTACACGCAAGCGGTAGCGCGCCGACGGGTCAAGGCCCGGGTAGAGCATCTCGAGCGGCGAATCGTAAAGCGCCTCGGCGTGATCCTTCCAGGAAACGCGGCGCACGGTCACCGTGCTGTTGCCTTTGGCATCCAGCAAGCGGCCATCGGCGAAGTTGATGCGAGGAGATTGGAAGCAATCGGGATCGGCCGCAAAGCCAAGGCCCGGCAGCAGGCGCGGTTGCGCGGCGACGTTGCCCAAGTCATCGTAAAACCCTCCGGGTCCGGGATCGGTCCAACTTGCAAGCTGCGTCAGCGCCTGAACTCGTTTGGCCTCGGAACTCATCCGGCGGATGTGATCGAATTGCTCCTCCAACCAAGGCGCATTGTTAAGCGGACGATCGAGCGTATCGAGCATCGCGCCACGATCCACGCCGATGGCGTGATAAAGTTTCACACTGAGTTGCATCCGGATGCTTTCAAACAAATCATGCGCCAGTTCCTGAATGCGAACCTTGCGTGCTGCGCTGACCGCATCAGAAAACGGCTGGCTCAAGATTTTGCGTGCTTCTGCGATCGTCGGCTCACTGCCCCGCATGACCGATTCCAAGAGCACCTGATTCGCGCGCTGTTCGAGGGCGGTCTCGTGCTGCAATCGGGCGCGGACATAGGCGTCGAAATAGGCGCGGAAGAGCGCCTGTTGAAACCGCCAGTTTTTCAAACGCGCCGGCGGCGCTGTCCGTTCCAAGGTCTGAAAGTGCGCCAGCGTTCTCTCGACGCCTTCGTTGGCCAGCAATGGGCCGCGCCAGTTTTGTTCCAACGCGAACAATCCATCTGCGAATGACTCGCCGACTTCGTCACCGATGAAATAGCGGCTGAACTCGCGCAGAACTTCCTTCTCGTCCGCATCGGGATTCCAACCGAGCGAACTCCAGAGGCATTTGTTCACGTCGTCGTTGCAACCTTCCGAGTAGCTGATGAAACCGATGGAATCCGGCAACGTGTGCCGGGCGATGATCGCGTGATCGCGCGGGCGGGGATTGATTCCCTCGCGGCCTTCGGCGACCGAGTAAGCCACGTCCCATTGCGTCACGGGATACTGGCATTGACGCGAGTGCGTAATGTCCGGATAGAGCCGGATCGGGTAGCGGGCCGGAATGAGCTGTCGCAATTGTTTCGGGCTAAATCGCACCTGCGGCCCGTGCACGATGCCGGTCAACCACGTCGGCTGGTCGCGTTGCAGGATTTGCATGAATTCGTCAAACCACTGCTGATCGAATCCCTGCGGCGACATCCAGACCTGCGCCTTGGGGTGAAAGCGGTGCAAATTCTCCGCCTGCTTTTCCAGCAGCGCCATCAGGTGCTTGGGCTTCGTGTGCCCCGGATCACCACCGGGCACAAACAAGGCGTCCACGCGCGGCAACGCTGCGAACACTTCACCCCACTCCTTCAGCGCGGCGGTCATCAGCGAGGCCCGGAAATAATTCGTGTCGAGCGCCGGGAACCAAATCCAGACATCCAGCCCATAATTATCCGCCAGTTGCGACATGCCGCGCATCATTTCCATTGGCGGCCGGGGAAACAGCGGGCTGGTGGCATCGTCGTCCGAGCGCGGGGGAATCAATTCGACCGCGTTGCAGCCGAAGACGGCCAGGTCGCGAAAGTACTGTTCCCACACCGGCAAGTCCCATGCGTCGTAGGAATGCGTCTTGGGACGATAACCGAGTTGATGGCCACGCAGCGGATATTTTGGCGCGGTGGTGATGTCTAAATCGTCGCGAACGGTCGCAGTCCCATTTCCCAGGTGCAGTTCGCGCAGCAATTTGCCGACACCAAACAGGACGCCGCGCTCGTCATTCCCGATCACCAGTGCCGCCGGCTTCGCTGCACTGGCAAGTAAGCACAACCGAAATCCCTCAGGAGCGGAAGGAACAGTCGCCTTCTGGATGAACTCGGCATGCGGTCCGGCGAATTGTTGCACGGCGGACCGCTGCCCAACTGCAATCACCGGCACGTTGCCCTCGGGCCAGGAGTTGCGCTGCTCCCAACGGAGGCCGGATCGTTTTTCAACCTCTTCGACCAGCATTCGTGCCGCCTGACGCTCGCGCGGTGTAGCCGTCGAACTAAGAACGACCATGGCATTGCGCAGGTCCAACGCCCGCGCAGAAACGGCCAGGCTCAGCAACAAGACCAGCAAATGGGTGGCGCCATGAGCTGGTTTGAACGGCATGAAGGGAAGTTTTTTGCGCACAACAAAAGCAGATCAGCCCGCGACCTTCACCCCGCGATCAAAATCCTTTGGGCGCAGCAGCAACATCAGCACCACGGCGAGCAAGGCCGGCACCGCGCAGTAGGCGAATGCCACGGCGAGCGGCGTGCCGTGATCCTTCAGCTTGCCCAACAACGGCGTGAGATAGGCGCCCGAGGAAATGCCCAGAAAATTCAACAGCCCATAGCCGGTCGCGCGGAAGCGAGGCGGCGCAATCTGGCAGAGGATGGGCATGTTATTCGCGTCGAACATGCCAAAGCCAAGGCCAAAAATAACCGCACCGATAATCGTGAAGGCAAAGGTCGGAGCCTGGCCGACGATAATCATCCCCGGAACCAACAGCAGCAGTCCGAACGCGCTGACGTAGGTTCGTCCACGAAGATTGGTGCGGGCGAAACGGTCAGCCAGCCAGCCGCCGAGAACCACGCCGCCCAGCCCGGCGCCGGCATTGGTAATTGTGGCCCACAGACCAGAAGGCGCTTGGGCCAAAGCGAATCGATCCTGAAGCAAGGTCGGCAGCCAGTTCTTCACCGCCCACCCCGGCAGACTGGGCAGTGAGAAACATAGGATAAGAAATGCAAAGGCACGCCAGTCAACGCCAACGTTGGCGACAGCGCTTGAACTGTCGCTGGTTGTTTTGGAGCGGTCGGTTTCGCGCAGTAATGCGACCAAGACCAAAGCGTAGACTACCCCGATCCCGCCGCAGCCCACGAACGCGGCCCGCCAGGATATCTCTTGCGCCACCCAGCCCCCAATGCCACCCAGCGCCTGGCCCAGATATACCCCGCTCAAGTGCAGTCCTACCGCCAATGATCGCGTGGCGCCCGGATGGTAGTCGGCAATTAGCGCAAGCCCGGCCGGCATATAAAAGGCCTCACTCACGCCCATCAGGCCGCGTAGCACATAAAGTTGCTGAAAGTTCGTCGCCTTGCCCATGAGCAGGGTCACCGCCGACCAGATGCCCAGACTGAAAACGATGAGCCACTTGCGATTCAGGCGATCCGCAATCGCCCCACCTAGAGGACTGCAAAAGGCATAGACCCAGAGAAAAATAGCCATGAGCCGGCCGAAATTTTGGGCGCTCTGCAATTCGACGATGTCCGCCTTGATGGAAAGCCCCATCGTGGAGAGCATCTGGCGGTCGAGGTAGTTCAAGACCGCAACGGGCCAGAGCATGGCCACGACAGCCCATGCATAAGAGGAAGCCGAGCGAGTTTGGTTCATGGGAAGAGACTTTTAGGCGAGATACAAACACTCCTCAAGCAGACAATGCAGGTGGAGGTTCGCGTGACGGAGAGTTGGCATTCGGATTATGCGCTGGCAGTTTGCAATTTACCTGCGAAGGTCTCGTTCGAGATATTCCACTGGACGAAATCGCAAGACATCGCGAGCGAATGAAAACACGTTGCGCGCCGTCAATCGCTGAGCCTATGCAAGCTGGACTGGAGCGTTATTCCATACCGAGACGAGACCGAGCATTTACGCTGATCGAATTGCTCGTCGTGATCGCCATCATCGCCATCCTGGCGGCGATGCTCCTGCCGGCTCTCTCGAAGGCCAAGCAACGCGCGTTGAACACGCGTTGCATTTCCCAACTCAAACAATGCCAGGTGGCTTTGCACGTTTACCTGCCGGATTTTGAGGACCGGCTGTTCTGGGGCGATCCGCGTTCACCACAACTCGGCATTGATGGCATGGATTGGTATGTCTGGGCCGGGCGCACGAACGGCAATGTTTACACGGGCCAAGGCGGATTGTTTAACCGCATTGACCGGCCCTTGAATCACTACGGCCTGTATTATGAGGTCGTGAAGTGTCCGCTCGATCAAGGTCGCTCGGACAGCCAGACCTACAAAATCTACGAGTGGGTGGGAAACTCTTATGCGTTTAACTGCATGGGCTACTCGCCGTACACCAACGGTGGCCTTGCGGGTGTGAAAGCTACCGCAGTGATCTCGCCGGCGCGGACGGCCCTGTTCTGCGACACCAGCATCATCTCGCCGGAAAGCAACCGCGGTTGGCATCGCGAAAAAATCGCCGCCGGGTACGTCGCTGCACTCGACGGCCACGTGGAATTCCATACTTCGCAGTCTGCAACCAATCTCGTGTGGTAATGCGAGCCGAATCCCGCTAGCCGCGTAACCATTCGTCCCGGTGCGCCGCC
>CAYWCK010000175.1:0-10200 GCA_964456685.1 uncultured Bifidobacteriaceae bacterium
AATGCCACCACGACACCCGGGAATTCCGGCAGCGCGCACCTCATCACCCAGCCCGGCAGCTATTACCTCGAGAGCAACCTCGCGGTGACGAATTTGAACGCCATCTCGGTCACGGCGGCCGATGTCACGATTGACCTGCGTGGCTTCACGATCAGCCGCGCGATAAACACGAATGGCAGCGCGATCCTCGTAAGCGGGGCCAACTGCACGATCCGCGACGGCAGCGTGCGAGGTTTTGCGCGAGGCATTGACGGACAATTCGCCCTCGCCGGGTCCGTCCAACTGGTAACGGTTCGCGGTTTTGGCGACGTCGCTTTTTTTGGTAATAATGGGTGGCGTTTCACCGAGTGCACCGCAGGCAACGCCACAAACGCCACGCAGGCGTATGGATTCTCGGCTGGCAACGACGCGCGGTTTGACCGCTGCCAAGTAATTAATTTATCCGCGCCGAACCTCGGCGGTTTTGGGAGCGGAAACCGCTGCATCTTCACGGCCTGCATCGTGGGCAATCTGGCAGGTAGTGGCACTGGGTTTTCCGCCTACGACAACTGCGCGTTCTATTCTTGCCTGGCCAGCGGCGTCCACGGAACTACGGGCGGCTTCGGCTTTAGTGTGAATGAGAACTGCTATTTCAAGGACTGTCAGGCCAACGACAATGGCAGTTCCCCGGGTCAGGGATCCTCGGGGGGATTTTGGACGGCGGATGGGGTTACGATGATTGATTGTCTGGCGGAGCATAACGTCGGAGCTAATTCGACCACCCCTGCGCGGGGTGGTCTGGGTATCTGGGTCTATGGCACCGGCCTGATCCAAAACTGCACCGTCCGGGCCAACTCTGGCGATGGCATTTATGTCGGCAGCGGCAACGTGACGGGCGCAAAATTCATCAACAACGTGGTGGAAGGCAACACAATGGCCGGCATCCATATGGTGAACGGCAGCGGCAATGTTTTTGAGAAAAATCACCTGCGAGGTAACGGCATCGGTTTGCACATCGCCACTACTGCCAACCTCATCATCGGCAACACCGCGACGGCGAACACCACCAATTACCTGATTGTCACTAGTAATCGCTACGGCCCAATTGTGGACCTCACCGGGGCCGGCGCTGCTTCCATGTCCGGCAACAGCGCCGCGAGCACGCTCGTCACTACCGACCCACACGCGAACATTTCCTATTGACCAACTCGTTAGCCCACCACCAAGACCAATCACCAACCGTCAGCATGAATACCACCGCAAAACTCGCCGCGCTCCTACTCGGCCTTGCAACATTAAACTCACAACTCTCCACCGCCCGCGCCCAAGGCTCGCTCACGCCGCCTGCCGGTGTGCCTGCGCCGGTGTTCAAGACGCTCTCGCAAATCGAGCCCCGCACGCCGATCTCGACGGCGTCGTTCACCATCAGCCAGCCAGGGTCGTATTACCTGACCACGAATCTCACAGGCGTGGGCGCCAGCCCCGGCATCACGATTGCCACCAATGACGTGACGCTGGACTTGAGCGGGTTTGCCATCACTGGTCCGGCGGTTACCTATGCGGGTGTCTATGTCGGTTCCGGCAGCTACACCAACGTAACCATCCGCAATGGCACAATCAAGGGATGGGTGGAAGGCGTCCGGATTCTGGATGTTAACTGCAAAAACATCGTTTTGGATCAATTGAACATCGCCGACGCATTTGGCTTTGGCATTGAAGCCAACGGAGCAGCCATCACCCGCTGCACAATTACCGCCTCCGGCAACGATGGTATTTTTGCCAGAAATTCCCATTTAGAAAACACCACCGTGGATAGCAGCCGGGGGGCTGGCATCGCATTGTATGGCGGCAGTCTGATGAATAGCCATGTGCAGAACTGCGCGAAGGACGGTGTTTTTATCAATGCCGCAGGGAATCAGGTCATCGGTAACACCTTCCAGAATAACAACACCACCAATAGCGCAACTCACGCATCCATTCGTATTCAAGACGCCAATAATCGAATTGAAAACAACCATATTTCCGGCAGCGGTGCTGCTGGGGCCGGTATCTGGTGCACTGCGAGCTACTCGGGAAACGTGATCATCCGCAATACAGTCCTGGGCGGTGGCGGGACTGATTACACTATCAATGGCAGCCAGTTCGTTGGCCCCATTATCACCACCACCGGCACGATCACGAACCTTAACCCCTGGGCGAACTTCTCCAACTGATTCTTATCTCGGAAAAAGTTTATGAAAACATATCACAGAATTGCGGTGCTGACGCTGGTCTTATCCAGTTTCGTCGGGCAGTTTTCCACCGCCTCTGCCCAGACCTCCACCATCGGTGAGGGCGATCAATACGCCTGGAGCGGCAACAGTGGCTGGATTGATTTCAATCCGCACCGCCCCAACGCCGGCGACGGCATCCGCGTCTATGACCGTTTCCTCTCCGGTTACGCGTGGAGTCCGAACACAGGTTGGATCAACTTCGGCGACGGCACGCCCGCCAACGGCATAAGCTACGCGAACACTTCCGACACCGATTACGGCGTGAATCAGGACGGCGCGGGCAACCTCTCCGGTCTGGCGTGGTCGCCCAACACTGGCTGGATCAATTTCGGCTGGGCCAGCAACACCAATACCGACCGTCCGCGTTTCGACATCACCACCGGCGTCTTCACCGGTTATGCGTGGAGCGCCAACCTCGGCTGGATCAACCTCAACACCGGCATTCTGAAAACCGACACCGTCCTCATCACCGACACCGACGGCGATGGCATTTCAGACACCTGGGAAATATTTTACGCCGGCAACCTCACCACTCTCAACGGCACGGGAGACTTCGATGGCGATGGCATCAAGGACAAGGACGAGTACCTGCTCGACACGAATCCCCTCGTCCCCAACGCGCCGTTCAAGATCACGCGGTTCGTGAAAACCGGTCCCAGTTTCTACGAGATGGAATGGCCCAGCAGTCCGGCGCGCCGTTATGGCTTTGAGGCCAAGCAGTCACTCGCGGATACCAACTGGATATTCCTGGGCGATGTTCCCGGGGCCGCAAACACGAACGCGACCGTTCAACCGCTGAACCTGGGTGTGCCCTCGGTGTTCCTGCGGCTGGAAACCAAGTTGCCTTTGCGCCCCTGAGTCGAACCGGCAAAATTGGCAAAGATGGTTGTGAGAGCAAAAACGGCGCGGAGCGATCCGCGCCGTTTTCATTTCCCCTGCCCTCTGTGCGCCACTTGCACACCCCTGTGCGCCGCTCGCACACTTCAGGAATTCACGGTCTGTGATTCAATGCCGGCATGCATATGAGTCGCATTTTTAAAAATGTTTTACTGACGTTGATCGCAGCGATCACCTTGAACACGCGCGCCGGCACCCACACTTGGACCGGCGGGGGCGCGAATGAGTTTTGGAACACCGCGGCCAATTGGTCTGGCGGTGCTCCAACCGCTGGCGAGGCTGCGCCTGTCACCCTTGTTTTTCCTGGCAACGTTGTGACCACAAACAACATCGTCGGTTTGACGGTGGACACGTTGACATTGAATGGCACGGGCAACGTGCTGCACGGCAGCGGCGGCGGCACATTGATTTTTCGCGGCGCGGGCGGCACCAATCTACAGACGTTCAATGATATTGATTTTAGCGCCGCCCACACCATCGCTGCCACCTTGCCGGTCACACTGAGTGGCTCGAACTATTTTTCCATCAATGGCGCTTTTCACAGTGTTTCCTTTCTCAGCGTGGTCAGCGGTTCGGGCAGCGTAACGGTGGATAACGGTGGTGAGCTACACTTCGGCGGGACGCAAGCCAACACCATGACCGGTAAACTCACCGTTCTCTATGGCTACGCCATCCTGGAAAAATCCGCCGGCGTCAACGCCGTGGCTGGACCGGTCGAAACCAAAGTCGGTGCCGCCGGCGCATACATTGTGATCCAAAACGCCAACCAGATTCCGGATGCGAATGCCGTTACCCTCAATCAGAGTGGCATACTCCGCCTGTATGCCGACGAGGCCCTCGGCAACCTCAGTCTTGCGGGTGGGTTTGTGCAGAGCCTTGGCGGCGCACTGGTTCTGTCGGGCAATGTCGCCGCGACCGCTGCCAGCAGTTCCATTTTCGCTCCCGTTTCGCTCGGTGGAACGACGCGCACGTTCAACGTTTCGGGTACGGCCAGCCTCACCATCAGCGGTGCGATTTCCAATGGCGCGGCCGCCGCAGGCTTCACCAAGTCGGGAACGGGCAACTTGACACTCTCGGGTGCCAACACGTTCTCCGGCGCGGCAACCGCGAACGCCGGAAAATTGATCCTCGCGAACAACAATGCACTGGGCACAACCGCCGGCGGACTGAACATGGCGGGTGGCACTTTGGAGTTGAACGGAGTCAGTATCGGCACAGAAGCGCTGACGCTTTCCGTCCCCATGACGGCTATTGGCACCAACTCATGGGCTGGCGCGGTCAGCCTCCCCACGGAAACCTCGCTGACCGTTAACGCCGGTGCGCAAATGACTTTCAGCGGTGCTGTTTCCGGCGCCGGTTCATTGACGATGTTCGGCGCCGGGGTTCTCGCCTTTTCCGGCACTCAGGCGAATACTTTTGCTGGCGGGCTGGCGGTCTTTGACGGCACGGTTCTCCTCAACAAAACCGGCGTGAATGCCATCGCCGGCCTGCTGCAATTGGGCCCCGGCACGGCCACTGTGCGCCTCCAACAAGCCAACCAGATTGCGGATACCGTCCTGGTCGGACAGTTTGCGGGTTGCACTCTGGATTTGAATAATAACTCGGACGCCGTCGGCTCCCTCGCCGGCTACGGGACGGTGAATTTGCTTACCGCCACCCTCACAACCGGTGGCGACAACACCAGCAGCACGTTCTACGGCAATATCACGGGCATCGGCTTCACTCCCATTATCAAGACCGGCTCGGGCACATTCACGCTGGCGGGCACGAACACTTGCACCGGTACCAGCCAGGTGAACGCCGGTACGCTGGCAGTCAGCGGCCAACTGGACAGCCACGTTTCCGTCGCCGCGGGTGCCACGCTCACGGGCTCGGGTAAAGTCGGCAATGTCATCGCCAACTCCGGCAATATCCGACCCGGAAATGCCGCGGGCATCCTCAACACGGGTAACCTCAATCTCACCAACGGCGCCGGCACGGTAACCTTCGAGATCAATGGGGCTGCGCCCGGCGCGCAGCACGATCAAATCGCCGTCACCGGTGCTGTTAACCTCAATAATCCCTCAATCGCTCTTTCGCTCAACACCTACGGCGCAGTGAGCAATCAATACGTCCTCATCGCCAACGATGGCGCGGATGCGGTGAACGGCACTTTCAACGGCTTGCCAGAAGGCACGACGCTCACCTCCGGCTCGGTGAGTTTGAAAATCACCTATCACGGCGGCACCGGTAACGACGTGGCGCTTATTCAAACCGCCGCGCCGGCACCGCCGGTGATCACCAGCATTACCAAGCAGCCCAACGGCGCAATGCTCGTCAACGGCACCGGCCTTGCCAATACGTCCTATTACGTTGACGCCACGACCGGCCTGAATCCGCCCAATTGGGTCAACCTCACCGCCACGCTCGCCAATGGCAGTGGTGCGATCACCTTCACGGACAATGCCGCTCCGAATTTTTCGCAGCGCTTCTATCGTCTGCGCATGCAGTGATTTGTTTGGGGTTGGACTGCAAACGGCGCGGAGCGATCCGCGCCGTTTGATCATTCCTGTGGGGTGGATTGGCCCTTTACACATGGCGCACAGCTCTGGCTGAAGAAGCGATGACGGTCAGGCGACTACGACTTAAGTCGTATGGCGCTCGAAGCCAGATTTGTTTCCAATCGCTCCATGAGTCGCCTATTCCATCGTGCAAATCGGATCGCATTGCTTTCACTGGTTCTGGCCATGTTCGCGGCCACCGCAACAGCCGCGCAGGTTAGTTTTTGGTTCAGCGGTGTGATCAAAAATCTCAATGTCGCTTCCAATGTTGTTCCCTCAGGAATTGCCGAGGGGACACCGTTCACCGGCTGTGTGGCCTACGACAGCAGCGGCTGGAGTTCGACCAATCTGGTCTCGTTCCCAACCGGCCAGATTGGCGACTATTATTTTCACGACATGACAAAAATGCAGCTGGTGGTGCAAATGGGCGGGCATACCTTCATAAATTCCAACAGCCCTAGCGGCTACAATTGCGGTCAAGTCGAGGTCGTCAATCAGTTCAACAACAATGACGCGTTCTACGCTGAGACTGCCTCCGCCTCCCTGGTCATGGACGGCGCCACGTGGCTCGCTTTTCCAGACTCAGCGAATTGGGCGGTTTACCTGAAGGACCTTTCAAAATTGGCTTATTCTTCGGTGGCGATTCCGACCAACGCGCCCACGCTCGCGCAATTTCCAGATTCGCCGGAACTGGGACTCTATGCTTACGGCAATGACGGTCAGGATTTCTATTTTTCCGTGAATGGCCCGATTACCAACATCACGAGCACCGAACAAGTCATGCTCAATATCCGGCGAACTACCCCAACCCACATCACGCTCGCGTGGCCGACGGTCGCCAACGGCTTCAAGTTGCAATCCCGAGGCAACCTCAGCACCGGTAACTGGCAGGATGTCATTGCGTCGGTCATCGATGACACGTCCGACCACACCGCCACAGTCGCGACGGGCGGCACCAATACATACTTCCGCCTGAAAAAGTAGGCCTCCACACCCCTGTGCGTCACTCGCACAGTTCCCGATCATGAATTCCCGTGTTACAACTCCCGACATGCTCAAGTTTGCGACTCCGATTCTAATGCGCGATGGCTCGCCGTCCTTTGCCATGTTGGCCGGGGCGGATGACTTATTACCGTTGGTCACCCCCGCTTCGCGCGCAACCTCGCTTGAGGTCCGGAAGTCACGGCGAGCCATCACGCGTCAGAATTGTTCACTGACCCGCTTTGCGGTCCTGCAGACGCTTCGGTTTGGAGCGTGACCGCCTTCAGCCGGGACTACTGCGGGAAGGATTTACGATCCGTCGGGTTCGCACTAGGATGAGGGCGTGGATCTGCACAGCAATTTAATTTCCATCCAACAACGCATCCGCGCCGCCTGTGAACGCGCCGGACGCGACGCCGCCTCGGTCACGCTGCTCGCCGTTACCAAAACCCATCCGCCTGAAGCCGTGCACGCGGCAGTCGAAGCCGGCCAACTGTTTTTTGGTGAAAACAAAGTGCAGGAGGCGAAAGCCAAGATCCCCAATTGTCCCGGCAAGGCCCGCTGGCATTTCATCGGTCATCTTCAATCCAACAAGTGCCGCGACGCCGTCGAACTCTTCGAAATGATCCAGAGTGTGGACAGCCTTTCGCTTGCGCAGGAAATCAACAAGCGCGCCGAGCAAGCCGCCAAAACAATGCCCATTCTGCTTGAGGTGAACGTTGCCGGTGAGGCCAGCAAGTTCGGTTACAAGCCGGAGCAGTTGCTGGCTGATTTGAAGACGATCAATTCCCTGCCGCGCCTGGAAATTCACGGGTTGATGGCCGTGCCGCCGTTTTCGCCGCTGCCGGAAAAGTCCCGGCCCTATTTCCAGACGTTGAGCCAGTTGAAACTGCAGGCCGAACAAATGCTCGGCGCTCCCCTGCTCCACCTCAGCATGGGCATGAGCGGCGACTTCGAGATCGCCATCGAGGAGGGCGCGACGATTGTGCGCGTCGGCACCGCGCTGTTTGGCGAGCGGCAGTATCGCAAGGAACCGATTTGACGCCGGAGTTTGTTCGCGCACAATCCCGCGCATGATTCCATTGATCCGTAGCGCCCGCGTTCTTCTTTTCGCTTGGAGCCTCGC
The DNA here is from genome assembly GCA_964456685.1 of uncultured Bifidobacteriaceae bacterium. Classification (GTDB taxonomy): domain Bacteria; phylum Verrucomicrobiota; class Verrucomicrobiia; order Limisphaerales; family JADLHS01; genus CAYWCK01. The sequence continues at coordinate 7,797 of CAYWCK010000175.1, forward strand.
CGTTAAAGCCGCAGACGATTACGAAGTCGGCCCGGATTCCAAGCCGCAACCCGGCGTACCGAAGGGTGAGGTGCTCAAGTTTAGTTTCGAGTCCTCCAAAATCTTTCCCGGCACGTATCGCGATTACTGGATTTACGTCCCGGCGCAATACACTCCCGACAAACCCGCGTGCCTCTACGTGAACCAGGATGGCATTCAGTGGCAGGCGCCAACGGTGTTCGACAATCTGATTCACAAAAAGGAAATGCCCGTGACCATCGGTGTGTTCGTGATGCACGGCCGCGTACGGGCGGCCAACACAGACACGGCGAACGACCGGTTTAATCGCAGCTACGAATACGATGGCCTCGGGGATAACTACGCGCGGTTTCTGATCGAAGAATTGCTACCCGAGGTTGCGAGCAAGAAGACCTCGGATGGCCGGCCCATTCATTTTTCCACGAATGCGAACGATCGCGCGATTGGCGGTTCGAGCAGCGGCGCAGTGTGCGCCTTCACGGCGGCGTGGGAGCGGCCGGATTCCTTCAGCCGCGTGTTTAGCGCCATCGGCACCTACGTTGGCCTGCGGGGCGCGGATCGTTACCCCACGTTGATCCGTAAATACGAGCCGAAGCCGCTGCGGGTTTTTCTGCAGGACGGTACGAACGACTTGAACATCTACGCCGGCGATTGGTGGGTGGCGAACCAGATGATGGAGCGCGCGTTGAGTTTCGCGGGTTACGAAGTGAATCACGTGTGGGGTGAAGGCGGTCACAGCGGCAAACACGGCTCGGCGATTTTTCCCGATGCGATGCGCTGGCTATGGAAAGACTGGCCGCAGCCCGTAAAAACGAGCCAGAACAAAAACCCAACCCTCGAAGCGTTGCTGCTGCCAGATGAGGATTGGCATCTGGTTTCTGCCGGGCATGGGTTTACGGATGGTCCCGCGGCCAGTGCTTCGGGCGAGGTGTTTTTCACGGACACAATCAGTTTTCACAACAACACGCAAAGCAACTCGATCTGGCGGATTAGTCCGGAAGGCAAATTGTCCGTCTGGACCAATTCCACCAGCCGCATCAGCGGCCAAACCTTCGGCGCGAGCGGGCAGCTTTACGTCACTGCGCTGAGCGACTCGAAAATTCTCGCATATGAGCGCGCGGGCAAGGCCGCCATCATTGCGACCGAACTGACCGGCAACGACCTGGTCGCGGCGCACAATGGGAACATTTACGTCACCGACCTCGCGGCAACACCAGGAAGAGTCTGGCTGATCAAGCCAGGCAGTGAGAAGCAAGCCGTGGACACCGGCATCCGATCAGCTAACGGCATCGCACTGTCGCCCGACCAGACATTGCTTTACGTCGCCGAGTATCGTTCCCACTGGGTTTATAGCTACCAAATCCAGGCGGATGGCACATTGGCAGCCAAGCAAAAATACTTCTGGCTGCACGCGCCGGACTCAGAGGAGGACGCTGGCGCCGACGGGATGAAAGTGGATCGCGACGGCCGGCTTTACGTCGCGACGCGGTTGGGCATTCAGGTTTGCGATCAAGCGGGCCGGGTGCAGTGCATACTCCCCACCCCCAATGGCAAGGTGACAAATCTTTGCTTCGGGGGCGGGAATTTTGACACGCTATTTGCGACGTGTGGTGACAAAGTCTTTTCCCGTAAGTTGAAAATCCAAGGCTCACTTAACTGGGCGGCCCCGACCAAGCCCTCGTCTCCCCGACTCTAGGTCAAGCTGACGGCATCAGCATTTTTGCTCGAAATTTCCTCCTCACTCGTTACCGTGAACAGCGTGACGACCGAGATGTTCAAGAAGGAGATCGCTGCGGCGGTCAAGGGATACGACAAATACATCGTGTGCCTGGAGAAGTCGCCGGAGGATTTTGAAGCCGCGCTGGCCTCGCTCATGGTGAAAGCGATCAAGGCATATGAGAATCGCGGCGCGGGCATGCGCCATGGCATCGCGCTGGACAAACAAGTCACGATCATTCTCAGCCAAGGCGACGGCGCGCGACCGTTGTGCGGGATTTATTTCAACCTCCACTCGCCCTATCAGAAGAACGCGCTGCCCAAGACGGTGAAGGCAATGGGAGAAAAGCCGGAAGCACCGCCGGCCGAGGATCAAAACTAGGCGAACTCACCGTTCGCGCACTTCGTCACCCACGCGGGCCTCGCCACTGAGCAAATCCGCCACTGTGCGATCATCCCGTTGCGGCCCGGTCACCTTTACCTCGCCAACTTTCAAGCCGCTACGGTAGAGAAAAAGCTGCCGTCCGTTGGCCGGCATCTGGGTGATGGGAAATTCCAGAACAACGAATCGGCCGGAGTCGTTATAATTCGCCCCCTTTCCAACCACCGAGTTGTCTGGCGTCACAAACGGAGCGCTGGCCGTCGCGGCGGCCGGCGGCTTTTTTTCGGG
>CAYWCK010000176.1:0-10155 GCA_964456685.1 uncultured Bifidobacteriaceae bacterium
TCCACGCCCAGCCGATGGTGAACTTGTGGAAGCGCAGCATGTCCATCACGCCGACCGCGGGCAACGTGGCCGCGTAAAGATCAGGCCGCTGCGTCAGGCAAGCGCCGACCAGCAGGCCGCCGTTGCTGCCGCCGGAAATGGCGAGCTTCTTCGGCGACGTGTATTTATTCGCGATCAACCACTCCGCGGCCGCGATGAAATCGTCGAAGACGTTTTGCTTCCGCAACTTTGTGCCGGCTTGATGCCATTGCTCGCCGTATTCGCCGCCGCCGCGCAGATTCGGCACGGCATAAACGCCGCCCATTTCCATCCACGCGAGATTCGCCACCGAGAACGTCGGTGTGAGGCTGATGTTGAAGCCGCCGTAACCGTAGAGCAGCGTGGGATTTTTGCCGTCGAGCTTGAGGCCCTTCTTGTGTGAAATGAACATCGGCACGCGCGTGCCATCCTTGCTTGCGTAAAAAACCTGCTTCGTCTCGTAGTCGTCTGGATTGAACTTCACCTTCGGCGCCCGAAAAACGGAACTGCTGCCGCTCGACAAATCGATCCGGAAAATCGCGCCCGGCGTCGCGTAGCCGGTGAAGGAATAAAACGTCTCCGTGTCCGACCGCTTGCCGCCAAAGCCGCCCGCCGAACCGATCCCCGGCAGCGGCACTTCGCGAATCAATTTGCCATCAAGGCTGAAAATTTTCACCTGGCTGCGCGCGTCCTTGAGATATGAGCAAATGAATTGATTGTTCACCACACCGACGCCCGCGAGTGTTTCCGCCTCTTCGGGAATGATCTCCTTCCAGTTCGTGCGCGCGGGCTTCGTGACATCAATCGCGATGACGCGATGGCGTGGCGCGTTCAGGTCGGTTGTAAACCAGAACAGCGGCCCGTCGTTGTCGAGGAACGTGTAATCGGCGTCGAAGTCCATCAACAGCTCAACAACCGGCAAATTCGGCTGCGACAAATCTTGATAGAGCACGCGGTTCTTCGGGTCCGTGCCCTGCGTGGCCGTGATGACGAGATAGCGGCCGTCGTCCGTGACTTGGCCACCGAAGTTCCAATCTTTGTGATCCGGTCGTTCGTAAACCAGTTTGTCCGCCGACTGCGGCGTGCCGAGGCGGTGGTAATAGAGTTTGTGAAAATAGTTCGCCTTCGTGAGCTTCGTGCCTTCGTCGGGTTTATCGTAGCGGCTGAAGTAATAACCCTTCCCGTCTTTGGTCCACGAAATACCGGAGAACTTCACCCATTGCGTGACGTCCGGCAGGTCCTGCGCCGTGTCCACGGCGCGCACCCGGATTTCCTCCCAATCCGATCCCGCCGCCGAAAGCGAATAGGCCATCAACTTCCCGTCGTCGGTGATGGCGTAGCTTTTCAAAGCTACCGTGCCGTCCTTCGAGAGCGTGTTGGGGTCGAGCAGCAACTTGGGCGGCGCGTCGAGCGACGCCATGGTGTAAAGCACACTCTGGTTTTGGAGACCGTCGTTCTTGCTGATGAAATAGCGCCCGCCCTGTTTGAAAGGCACGCCGTAGCGCTCAAAATTCCACAGCTCGGTCAGACGCGCTTTGATTGTGGCGCGTTGCGGAATTCTTTCGAGGTAGGCGAACGTTTCCTTGTTCTGCGCTTCAACCCACGCCTTCGTCTCAGCGGAATTGTCGTCCTCCAGCCAGCGATACGGATCGGCGATTTTGACGCCGTGGTAGTCGTCCACCTGATCAGATTTGCGAGTGGCCGGGTAATTCCAGTGCGTCGTCGCGCAGCCGGCGACTGAGATGGCGAGGGTCATGCAACAAAACTTTTCCACCGCGAACATGCCGCGCACAATGGCGGGAAAGTTAGCGACGGTCAAAAGGGAATTCAGCGAGAGCCACGTAGCAGCCGACGTGAGGAGGCTCAAATTGCAACCTACTAAAAAGCGAACTTCCTTACCCCGGTTGCTACGACTTCTTGGGCGTCCATTCGTTGAGCGACTTCTCATCCGCGGCCGGGACGGGGCTCAACCCCAGCAATTCCATCGCCTCACCGATCAAATACAGCGAACCCGCAATCACCACGAAGTGATCGTCCGCGGTTTGGGCAAGCGCCGCGCGCAAGCCGGCGCTGAGGGTGACGATCGCCTGTGGATTCGCCGACCGGCAAAATTTTTCCAACTCCAGCGGCTGTGCCGATCGTTCACTCGCCACAGGGACGAGCAGAATTCGCTTTGCCAGCGGCGCGAAAATGTCGCAAATCGTCCGGCAATCTTTATCCGCGAGAATTCCCAGGATCAATGTGATGGGCGACTCAACGTCAACCAACGCCGCCCGCAGCACCGCTGCTCCGGCGGGATTGTGCGCCCCGTCGAGGAGCAATCGCTGGCCGCCCGGTCGCGTGACCGACTGCAGCCGCCCTGGCCAATGCACCGCCTCCAGCCCGCGGCGAATCTGTGCCTTGCTCACGGGGATTTGTCGCTGCAAAACCTCCACCGTCGCCACGGCCAGCGCCGCGTTCGCGCGTTGGTGATCTCCTTGTAGCGCGGCATGGCCGGTCTGGCGGCTGGCGTGGCCAGCATCAACGCACGTCAACGGCGCGTTCAGTTCACGCGCGATTGTTTCGATCACTTCGAGCGGCCCGGGCTGCGTAACTCCGGTGAGCGCCGGCACACCGGGCTTGATGATGCCCGCTTTTTCCGCCGCGATTTTCTCCAGCGTGTCGCCGAGCCATTGTTGATGATCGAAGCCAATGTTCGTGATAACGCTCGCCAGCGGCGTGACGATGTTCGTCGCATCGAGCCGCCCGCCGAGACCGGTTTCCCAGATGACGAGATCGCACTTCTGCTCCGCGAAATAGCGCAACGCCATCACCGTGACGAACTCGAAGAAGGTAGGACAGGCGTCGCGCCTGTCTCCATCTTCCTGTGCCGCGTGGGCGGGTTCCGTTACCATGTTGGAGCCTGGCGCGACGCCTGTCCTACGCAGATTCTCGACCAACCGCACTACATCTGATTCGGCGATCAACTGCCGATTCACCTGAATCCGCTCACGAAACGAAACGAGGTGCGGCGAGGTGAACAACCCCACGCGCAAACCCGCCACGCGATACATGCTTTCGAGCATCGCACACGTCGAACCCTTCCCGTTCGTGCCAGCGACATGAATGAAACGCAGTTGCTCCTGTGGGTTTCCCGCGAGCGCGGCGAGTTGGCGCGTGTTCTCCAATCCAAACTTCGCGCCAAACCAGCGCAAGCCGTAAAGAAACTGGATGGCTTCGGCGTAGGTCACTAATTGCGTTCAGAGGACGAATTCCACCGGGATTTTCTCGGCTAACCTTCGTTCAGCTTCACCCAGTCGTCGATTTCGCCAAGGCATATTCTCTTCGATTCGGCGCAGCATAACTCCGAGCTCAACTTGGGGCGGCCGTGAAATAAAATCGTGGGCGATGGGTAGTTCTAGCGCGTCCGAAAAACACGCATCCCGCAATTCATCAGTCGTTGGCGAGTGATCGGGATATTCGCTCATACAAATCCGGTGTGCCGTATTTAGAAAACAAATCGCGCAGTCGTTCCGATTTGATATCAAGTCGGTTGATTCGAATCAAATTTTCCACATCCAGGTAATCCTTCAGAAACCTATGCATGCGGGTGTGCTTCAGCGCGTGTAGTTTTAATGCAATGAGATGTTCAAGCGATGGAACGCGACTTTGGACATCAAAAAGATTCGCCTCCTGGCTGGCAGAAAAAATCGATGCGAAAGTTTTTTCTTGAACGAGCATCAAATCCACCGGCCACGCATTCTGCTCCGGCGGTGCGTACTGGATGAAATTGCCGCCATCGACGTAGTCTGCGTAACCAAAGTCTGAAAGTAATTTCATCCAGGCTTCGCGGTCCGTTTGGCTCACAAAAAAATCGAGATCACTTGTATCCCGGGAGTAGCCAAAATGGTTCACCGCGAGTCCCCCGATTACAAGAAACCGCAATTGCCGGCGGCGTGCTTCCTCATGAACTGTTTGGAAGAAATTCAAAGGGGCTTGTGATGAATCTGCTGGTGCGCCGCAGCGATGAAGCCTTTGAAAAGCGGATGCGGTTGATGCGGTTTACTCAGAAATTCCGGATGGAACTGGCTTGCGACATAGAAAGGATGGTCCTTGAGTTCGATCACTTCCACCAGCTTGCCATCGGGCGAAGTGCCGCTGAAAACGAAGCCGGATTTTTCGAACTTCTCGCGATACGCGTTGTTGAATTCGTAGCGGTGGCGATGGCGCTCGTTGACCACGAAAGAACCGTAGAGTTTGCCCGCCTGCGAGCCGACAACCAACTGGCAGGGCTGCGCGCCGAGGCGCATCGTGCCGCCTTTCTTCGTTACTTTCTTTTGAGCATCGAGCAGCGCGATCACGGGATGCGGCGAGTCAGGATCAAATTCCGTCGAGTGAGCCTTTTCCAATTTCAGCACGTTGCGCGCGAACTCGATGGTCGCGATCTGCATGCCGAGGCAAAGGCCGAGATAGGGCAGTTTGGTTTCGCGCGCAAATTTCGCGGCGAGAATCTTACCTTCGATGCCGCGCTCGCCAAAGCCGCCGGGCACCAACACGCCGCCCAAGCCTTGCAGAATTTTCTCCGCGCCTTCCTTTTCGATCTGCTCTGACTCCACCTGCACGATTTCCACGCCGCAATCGTTCGCGATGCCGCCGTGAATGATCGCTTCGTAAACCGATTTGTACGCGTCTTGCAAACCGATGTATTTCCCAACCACGCCAATGCGAACGCGATGTTGCGGTGCGATGAGTTTGCGAATGATCTCCTGCCAGTGCGCCATCTTTGGCGCGGCCGTTTCGAGATGCAGAATGCGGCATACAAGTTCATCGCAGCGCTCGCGCTGGAGCATCAAAGGCACTTCGTAAATCGAATGATCGACGTCCTTCTCCTCGATCACCGCTTCGACCGGGACGTTGCAGAAGAGGGAAATTTTCTGGCGCAGTTCCTTGTCGAGCGGCTTCTCGCAGCGCGCGCAGATGATGTGCGGCGTGATCCCGATTTCGCGCAATTTCGCAACGCTCTGCTGGGTGGGCTTGGTTTTTAATTCGCCGGCGGCTTTGATGAACGGCACGTAGGTGACGTGGATGAAACAGGTATTGCCCACGCCGGCTTCGAGTGCGAACTCGCGAATCGCTTCGACAAACGGCAGGCCTTCGATGTCGCCCGTCGTGCCGCCGATCTCGGTGATGATAACGTCAGCTTTGGTGCTCTCGGCGAGAACGTGGATGCGACGCTTGATTTCGTCGGTGACGTGCGGAATCACCTGCACGGTTTTGCCGAGATATTTTCCCTCGCGCTCGTTGTTGAGCACGGTCTGGTAAACCTGACCGCTGGTCAGGTTGTTAAGCCGCGAGAGCTTCGTGTTCGTGAAGCGCTCGTAGTGGCCGAGGTCGAGATCGGTCTCGGCGCCGTCATCGAGCACGTAAACTTCGCCGTGTTGGTAGGGCGACATCGTGCCCGGGTCCACGTTGAGATACGGGTCGAACTTTTGCAGGGCGACCTTGAGGCCGCGATTTTCGAGGAGCGTACCCAGCGCGGCGGCCGTGAGGCCTTTGCCGAGCGAACTGACCACGCCGCCGGTGACAAAGATGAATTTCAATTTGTTAAATGGTTGAATTGTTAAAAGGTGGAACTGGCTGGTCCCATTCGTCATCTGCCATTTCAATAACAGTGGAAACTTCGTGTAACGCCAGAGATGCTCCAGTTTTGCGTTCGCGCAAGTAGCGGATGTAACCGTTTATCAGTTGATGAACCTCTGTGGCTTGCTTTTTCAGCGCCGCGACCTCATTGGGCGGCAGATAATTCTCATCACTGCAAACGTTCAAATCGTCGATCAGTTCCAGTAACGAACCACGCGCCTGTAATTGGAATTTGATTTGATCGAGAAAATGATAGCGGCCATGCCCCTCGGCAATATTGTTTGTCAGTGAAACCGCCGCGCGTCGAATCTGGCTGGCCAGTTCAAATTTTTCGTGTGTCGGAAGCTTGCGGGTAACTGCGTACATTTCCTTGCGAAACTCCCGTGCCAGTCGATAAACGTTCAAGTCCTCAAAGGTCCGAAACGCTTGAGGCGCGGGTTGGGCTGGAGTTTTTGAATACATCCGGTTTAGCAATTCAACGACTTAACAATTCAACGACCCTTGCCACATCCTCCGGCACATCCACGCCCACGCTGTCGTAATTCACTTTCACGACCGCGATGCCGATGCCGTTTTCCAAGGCGCGCAATTGCTCGAGCTTCTCCGCATTTTCGAGCGATGACACCGGGAATTTCACCAACCGCAACAACGTCTCACGCCGGTAACCGTAAATGCCGAGGTGTTTCAAAAAAGGAAACGCCGCCAACTGTTCGCGGTTCGAACGACTGGCGGCTTCTCGCAGATACGGAATCGTGCGCCGCGAAAAATATAACGCCCGGCCCGCGGCATTGACAACGACTTTCACCACGTTCGGATTGTCGTAGGCCTCGACATCCTGAATCAACGTTGCGGCGGTGGACATTTCGTTGTCCGCCAGCGCACCGGCCACCGCGTCAATCACCGCCGGATCAATCAACGGTTCGTCGCCCTGAATGTTCACGACCGCCGCGCAATCGTTACGCGCTGCCACTTCCGCGATTCGATCCGAGCCACTGGGATGATCGTCACGCGTCATCTCAACGCGGCAAAATTTCCGGGCAACCTCGGCGATGCGCGCGTCATCCGTGGCCACGACCACTTCCGCCAGCGACTTCGCCTGCTGACACCGTTCGACGACGCGTTGAATCAGCGGCTTGCCCGCGATGGGATGCAGCGGTTTACCCGGGAAGCGGGTGGAAGCGTAGCGCGCGGGAATGATGCCGATCATTTTCACGGACCTCTTATCTATCATGCCCCGCCGCGAATGCACGGAGGAAAACGCCCGCGACTACGCGGAGCGAAGAATCCAATCCGCGGCCGCCGGCAAATTGTCGATGACGATGGCATTGCAAAGCTTGTCCGCGGACTCGCGTTCGGTCTTTGTACCGTAGCCGGTGCGCACCAGCAGACTGTGCTGCACGCCGGCGTTCCAACCGCATTCGAGATCAATCAGCTTGTCGCCGATCATAAAACTGCGGGCGAGGTTCACGCCGAATTCATCCCGCGCGTCGAAGAGAAATTGCGGCGAGGGCTTGCGGCCGCGGCTGGGTTGGTCGGGCGCTTCGGGAGCGAAATAAATTTTCTCAAAGCTCACCCCCGCCTTGGCAAACTCACCGGCGAGGTGGGCGTTCACTTTCTCCACATCCGCCAGCGTGAAGTAGCCGCGCCCGACGCCGGATTGATTGGAGACAATAAACAATTTGAATCCGGCGTCCGCCAACCGCTTGAGCGCCGCGGGTGCGCCGGGAACGATGACGACGTCCTCGACGCGCGCGAGGTAATGGCGTTCCTCGTTGAGGACTCCGTCGCGATCAAGAAAAACGGCGCGCTTCATTGCGGGCGCATTGTGCGACGACGAGTGGAAGCCGCGAAGAAAAAAGAAGGGCGGCCACAGCCGCCCTTCGCGAAAACGATGTGCGCGAGACTACGGACCAGTCGTGGAATTGGTGAGCCGGAAATATAGTTCTGATTCGGCCATGGGCACGCTGTAACCGCTGACCGCGCCGGGGACATTGGTGTAAGGCCCCGTCACGGCCGGGGCGGCCAGCAAACTCCAAGTGCTGTTGGTCCAGGTCAGCACGGCGTTGTTGCCGACGGGTTGGAGGTTCAGAAATTGCCCGGGGTTGCTGGCCGAAGGGACCGTAATCAGGAAGTTATCCATCGTGATGCTGGCGGCGCCGGCCGTGAAAACAAATTTCCAGTCCGTCAAGGCATTGGTCGGTCCGGTGGCGGGCACGTTGTCGAGGGCCCGCGTGGTGCCGGCCCAGACATCGGCCGCATCATCCGGCACAGATTCCTGCGAATTATCCGGCGCCAAGTAATTCAAGGTCGCGCCGGAGTTGTTGATGACCCAGGTGATATTCTGGGTGCCGGCCAGCACGACGCTGTTGGTGCCGGCGCCGATGTTGCGAAGCGTAAATTGACCGTCGGTGGCGGTCAGGTTAAGGGCGAAGCGCGAATGCACATTGGCGTTGGCCTCGGCGCTGTTGGCCGTGCCGAAATTGGTGCCCATCTGCCAAATTGCCGCCGTGGTTGTTGCGGTGGAGTTGCCGGAGATGGTCAGGTCGAACTTGCAAATCATCGCGCTGGGTGGCCCCGGAAAGTCCGTGGTGCGGGAGAACGAACCGGCATTACCCGTGCCCCGGGTGAAGCGCAGGTTATTGTTGGCGGTCGAAACGGTGACCTGTGCGCCAGAAGTCCCAATTGCGTTCCATTGCCCGTTATTGGGACTGGCGTTGATGTAGTCAGCCAGCACGGTCGATGAAGAAAAGTCCTGTTGGAAAAGTTGGGCTGGCGACCAGGCGCTGGAGAGGAAAAAGCCGCAAGCAATGGCTCCCCAAATGGGAAAGCGCAGGGTGCGAGTGATGATAGGCAGCGGTTGAAGGAGGGACTGTTTCATGGATTTAGGCTTTCGAGTGTGGGGAGCAAATCTGACTGGATTCGGGAGTCTCGGTGAGAGATTCATCCGCAGCCAGGCGCAGTTTTGGTGCAGCGAGAAGTTCTGGCTGCAGACAAGACCGCGTTGGCCACGAGCGGTGGCTCATTGTTACAATCTCCGTCAATCTGCAAAACCGGCGTTGACCGGATGAATCCAATCAACGCCGGCAGCGAAGAGCAAATTTGTGAGCGCTTCAATATTTCAACCGGAAATATTTTTCGCCGGTTCCGATCGCGGCGAGGTAAGGACTCTTAGCGCCAGGAATCGTGGTCCACGGTCCATTGATCGAGGGCGCGGACTGCAGGGCAAACAAGGGCTCGCCCCAGGTGAGCGAAAGATTTCCGCCCGAGGGAACACTCGTGAGCGTCTGCGTGAGTGAAGGAATCGCCGCCACGTCGGCCATGGATGTGCCCACCTTGAGATTATCGAGATAAATCACCCCCATCGAAGTATCTTCCCGCAGGGCGTATTGCGAGACCGTGATCGTACCGGCGGTGTCGGTCGCCAGCACGGGCGAGCTACCGGCCGAAGTCGGATTCACCCACAGCGCACTTTCGCCGGTCCCGACATTATAGCGCGCAACGACGAGATAGGTGGTGTTCGTGGCGAGGTCGTTGGGATATTGCACGGAGGCCGAGTTTGCGGTGTTGGCGATACCAACGCGATAGGTACCGGCGGCAGCACCCGCAGTATTCACATAGATTTTCCCAGCGAAGCCAGTGCCGTTATCCTTGAAGTGGGCAAAGTAATTGCCAGCAGAAGTGGGGAGTTGCTCCAGGGTGATCGTGAATGCGGCATATAGCACCGTGCCGCTGGCGGGCGCAAACGGAGATCCGTTGGTGAATCCCGTGCCGGTATTCACGTCCTCGCCGTTGAAACGGCTGATCTGGGCTGTGCCGTTGGTCACCAGCATCTGTCCAAACGTGCCGCTATGCGACAACCATGGGCCGCTCAAATAGAGGCTGCCGTTAGGATAATCGAAGGTGTCCGAGAATATGTTCCCCAACAACGGGAAGAAGGTCACTTTGAAGCTTTGTGTGGCCGTGTTGAACCCATCGCTGGCGATCACGCTGATGGTGGAGATGCCGGCAACGTCCGGGGCCGGGGTGATGGTTACGGTACGGTTGGCGCCGCTGCCACCGAAAACGATGCTGCTGATCAGCCCGGGATTCGTGTAATTGCTGCTGAGCGTGAAACTGTCGCCCTCCGCATCAATAATCGTAAACGGAATCGCCGCGGTCGGCGTGTTCGTCGGCGAAATCTGATTCGCGATGGGAGCGATGGCCGGTGCGCCAAACTTCACGCTGAAACTCGTGGTTGTGGTCAACACGCCATCACTAACATAAATGGTGATCACCGCACTGCCTTGCTGGCCGGGGGCTGGAGTCACGGTTACATCGCGGTTGGTGCCACTGCCGCCGAATGTCACGGAGGCAATCAAGGAAGGATTGGAGGTGGTGTTAGTAACAATCAAGTCGACGGCCGGCGTGACATCGTCCTGAACGGTAAAAGCAATCGGTCCGATCGCCGCATTCATGGGCGCACTCTGGTTGGCGACGGAGGAGATCAACGGGGCATAGAAGTCGGTGAAGGCCGTTCCG